>NZ_JBFAJV010000006.1:0-388292 GCF_040655415.1 Actinosynnema sp. NPDC050436
GCCGGGCCGGACCGCGCCGGGCCGCGCCGAGCCGGGCCGGGCCGCGCCGAGCCGGGCCGGGCCGCGCCGAGCCGGACCGGGTCAGGCCGCCTGGAGAGGGCTGGACCCGGCTCGGCCGGACGGGGTCACAGGTCGGTCAGCAGTTCGTCGAGCTGCTCGTAGCCCTCGACCACGCCGGTGTCCATGCCGCTGCTCACGGCCAGGTCCCGGGCCTCGACCGACTCGAACGCGGTCAGCCCGCGCAGTCGGGTCCGGCCGTCGCCCAGGTCCTGGAAGTGCAACGTCTCCAGGCACACGCCGTCCGGGTACCCGTCGAACGTGAACGTCTGCACGATCCGCTCCCCCGGCCGCACCTCGTGGAACGAGCCGTAGAACCCGTACTCGCCGTTCGCGTCCCGGTGCGAGTACCGGTACGCGCCGCCCGTCTCGGCCTCCCAGCGGGTGATCTCCATCGTCATGCCGCGCGGACCGAGCCACCTCGTGACCAGGTCGGGCTCCACGTGCGCCCGGAACACGGCGGCCGGCGGAGCGTCGAACTCGCGGACGATCTCGATCGTCGGCACCGCCGGGTCGGCGGTGATGGTGACCTCGTGGTGCCGGGTGGTGGTGCTCATGATGCTGCTCCCTCGTCCTGTGTTCCGCGTTCCTCGCCGAGTTCGGCGAGCACGTCGTCCAACCGCCGGTAGCGCTGCTCGGCTTCGCGCCGGTACCGCTCGATCCAGTGGGTCATCAGGTCGAACACCTCCGCTTCCAGGTGCACCGGCCGCCGCTGGGCCTCTCGACTCCTGCTGACCAGACCGGCTTCCTCCAGCACCTTCAGGTGCTTGGACACCGCCTGCACGGTCACGGCGTAGGGCTCGGCCAGCTCGTTGACCGTCGCGTCCGCGACCGCCAGCCGGGCCACCATGTCCCGCCGGGTGGGGTCCGCCAACGCAGCGAACACCCGCGATAGCCGGTCCTCCATGATCTGTCCCCTTACTCAACCCTGCGGTTGAACAAACCGTAGAACTCAACCCACGGGTTTGTCAACCAAATCATTGAACATACAGGTAGACATCCCGAAGACGCCGCGATGAGCAAACCCGCAACCACCGACCCTCGTCCGCCCAGCGCCCCGCGCGCGGTGAGCAGGCCCGAACGGATGACGGCCCGGACCACGAACAGGCGAGGCCCGGGGCGGCTCACCGGGCACGGGGTCGCCAGGTCGGGGAAACTGGTCCGCAGCGACTCGGGGCTTCACCGGAAGGTGGGCAGTCGCGGGCACCCGCGAACCGCCCTCGTCACCGGCCCGAACCAGATGGACCAGCGGCAACACCTCAAGACGACCTCAAGCACGCCTGACACGATCGATGTCGTGATCGATCCTGTGACCGAGCCCTCGTTGCCCGGCCCCTCCTGTGTGTGAAGTGCACCAGACGGGGGACTAGCCTGACCATGAGTGAGTCATTACCAAGAGCGAGATGGATAGAGGCGAGCGTCAGCCGTGTCCAGCAGCAGTCCTGCTTCACAGTTCGGCCCGAATGAGTGGCTGGTCGAGGAGATGTACGAGCAGTTCCTCTCCGACCCGTCGTCCGTAGACCCGGCCTGGCACGACTTCTTCGCCGACTACAAGTCGACGCAGCGGTCCGGCAACGGGACCTCGGCGGCGACGGCGGAGAGCGGCTCGTCCTCCACCACCGCCCCGTCCGCGCCGACCGCCACCGCCACCAAGCAGCCGCCCGCGGCCAAGCCCGCGCCGGCCGCGCCCGAGGCGAAGCCGGCGACCGGGTCGAAGCCGGCGACCGGAGCGAAGCCGGCGACGCTGCCCCCGACCACGGGCAAGCCCGCTCCCGCGCAGGCAGCCAAGGCCGCGCCGGTGCAGCCGGCCGCCGGCCAGGAGCAGAAGCAGCTGCGGGGTGCCGCCGCCGCGATCGCGAAGAACATGGAGCTGTCGCTCACCGTTCCGACCGCGACCAGCGTGCGCGCCGTGCCGGCCAAGCTGCTGGCGGACAACCGGATCGTGATCAACAACCACCTCAAGCGCACCCGGGGCGGGAAGGTCTCCTTCACCCACCTCATCGGCTACGCGGTGGTCCGGGCGCTCCAGGCGTTCCCGAACATGAACCGGCACTTCGCCGACGTCGAGGGCAAGCCGTTCGTGGTCACGCCCGAGCACGTCAACTTCGGCCTGGCGATCGACCTGCCCGGCAAGGACGGCTCGCGCTCGCTCGTCGTGGCCTCGATCAAGGGCTGCGAGAACATGACGTTCACGCAGTTCTGGCAGGCGTACGAGGACCTGATCCGCAAGGCCCGCGGCGGCTCGCTGACCACCGAGGACTTCAGCGGCACGACCATCTCGCTGACCAACCCCGGCACGATCGGCACGAACCACTCGGTGCCCCGCCTCACCGCCGGCCAGGGCGCGATCATCGGCGTCGGCGCGATGGAGTACCCCGCCCACTTCCAGGGCACCAGCGAGCAGGCCCTGGTCGAGATGGGCGTCAGCAAGATCATCACGCTGACCTCGACCTACGACCACCGGATCATCCAGGGCGCGGAGTCCGGCGAGTTCCTCAAGCGGATCCACCAGCTCCTGCTCGGCGAGGACGGCTTCTACGACGACGTCTTCACGTCGCTGCGCCTGCCCTACGAGCCGATCCGCTGGGTCGCGGACATCCCGGAGGGCGCGGTCGACAAGACCGCCCGCGTCATCGAGCTGATCGACGCGTTCCGCACCCGGGGCCACCTGATGGCCGACACGGACCCGCTGAACTACCGCCAGCGCAGCCACCGCGACCTGGACGTCCTGTCGCACGGCCTGACCCTGTGGGACCTCGACCGGGAGTTCCCGGTCGGCGGGTTCGCGGGCCAGGAGCGGATGCGCCTGCGCGACATCCTCGGCGTGCTGCGCAACTCGTACTGCCGCACGGTCGGCGTCGAGTACATGCACATCCTCGACCCGGAGGAGCGCCTCTGGATCCAGGAGCGCGTCGAGGTGCCGCACGAGAAGCCGCCGGCCACCGTGCAGAAGTACATCCTGTCCAAGCTCAACGCGGCCGAGGCGTTCGAGACCTTCCTCCAGACCAAGTACGTCGGCCAGAAGCGGTTCTCGCTGGAGGGCGGCGAGACGGTCATCCCGCTGCTGGACGCGGTGCTGGACAAGGCGGCCGAGCACGAGCTGGACGAGGTCGTCATCGGGATGCCGCACCGGGGCCGGCTCAACGTGCTGGCCAACATCGTCGGCAAGCCGATCTCGCAGATCTTCCGCGAGTTCGAGGGCAACCTCGACCCGGGCCAGGCGCACGGCTCCGGCGACGTCAAGTACCACCTCGGCGCCGAGGGCAAGTACTTCCGGATGTTCGGCGACGGCGAGACCAAGGTGTCGCTGACGGCGAACCCGTCGCACCTGGAGGCCGTGGACCCGGTGCTGGAGGGCATCGTCCGCGCCAAGCAGGACACCCTGGACATGGGCGGCGAGGGCTTCACCGTGCTGCCGGTCGCCATGCACGGCGACGCCGCGTTCGCGGGACAGGGCGTGGTCGCCGAGACGCTGAACCTGGCGCTGGTGCGCGGCTACCGCACCGGCGGCACGGTGCACGTCGTGGTGAACAACCAGGTCGGCTTCACCACCGCGCCGGAGAACTCGCGCTCCTCGAAGTACTCGACGGACGTCGCCAAGATGATCGGCGCACCGGTCTTCCACGTGAACGGCGACGACCCGGAGGCGTGCTACTGGGTCGCCAAGCTGGCCGTGGACTACCGGCAGGCGTTCAACAAGGACGTCGTCATCGACATGGTCTGCTACCGCCGCCGGGGCCACAACGAGGGCGACGACCCCTCGATGACCCAGCCGGCGATGTACGACGTGATCGACACCAAGCGCTCGGTGCGCAAGACCTACACCGAGTCGCTGATCGGTCGCGGCGACATCTCGGTGGAGGAGGCGGAGAAGGCGCTGCAGGACTTCTCCTCGCAGCTGGAGCACGTCTTCAACGAGGTGCGCGAGCTGGAGAAGCACCCGATCAAGACCTCGCCGTCGATCGAGCAGGAGCAGCAGGTCCCGGCCAAGCTGCCCACCGGCATCGACCGCTCGGTGATCGAGAAGATCGCGGACGCGCACGTCGACCTGCCCGAGGGCTTCACGCCGCACCCGCGCGTCAAGCCGGTGCTCGAACGGCGCGCGAAGATGGCGCGCGAGGGCGGCATCGACTGGGCGTTCGCCGAGCTGCTGGCCTTCGGGTCGCTGGTGCTGGAGGGCCGCACGGTCCGCCTGGCGGGCCAGGACTCGCGGCGCGGCACGTTCGTGCAGCGGCACGCCACGCTCGTGGACCGCAAGCGGTCCGAGGAGTACACGCCGCTGCAGAACCTGTCCGAGGACCAGGGCAAGTTCATGGTCTACGACTCGGTGCTCTCCGAGTTCGCGGCGCTGGGCTTCGAGTACGGCTACTCGGTGGCCAACCCGGACGCGCTGGTGCTGTGGGAGGCGCAGTTCGGCGACTTCGTCAACGGCGCGCAGCCGATCATCGACGAGTTCATCTCGTCCGGTGAGGCGAAGTGGGGCCAGGTCTCCGACGTCGTGCTGCTGCTGCCGCACGGCCACGAGGGCCAGGGCCCGGACCACACGTCGGGCCGCATCGAGCGCTTCCTCCAGCTCTGCGCGGAGGGCTCGATGACCATCGCGGTGCCGTCGACGCCGGCGAACTACTTCCACCTGCTGCGCCGGCACGCGCTGGACGGCGTGAACCGCCCGCTGGTGGTGTTCACCCCCAAGTCGATGCTGCGCCTGAAGTCGGCGACGTCGCCGGTGGAGCCGTTCGTGGAGGAGCGCTTCCACTCGGTGATCGACGACCCGACCTCGCCGGACCCGCAGGGCGTCACGAAGATCCTGCTGTGCAGCGGCAAGGTGTACTACGAGCTGGCCGCCGAGCAGGAGAAGCAGGGCCGCGCGGACACCGCCGTGGTCCGGGTCGAGCAGCTCTACCCGGTGCCCGCGCGGAAGCTGACGGAGGCGCTGGAGCGCTACCCGAACGCGACCGAGGTCCGCTGGGTGCAGGAGGAGCCGGCGAACCAGGGCGCCTGGCCGTTCTTCGGCCTGGCGCTGCCGGAGCTGCTGCCGAGCCGGTTCGCCGTCAAGCGCGTCTCGCGCCGCCCGATGGCCGCCCCGTCCGCCGGGTCGTCCAAGGTGCACGAGGTCGAGCAGCGCGAGCTGATCGCCAAGGCGTTCGAGTAGGCCGCCGTGTACTTCACCGATCGCGGCATCGAGGAGCTGGAGTCCCGCCGGGGCGAGGAAGAGGTCAGCCTCGCCTGGCTGGCCGACAAGCTCCGCGCCTTCGTGGACGCCAACCCCGAGTTCGAGACGCCGATCGAGCGCCTGGCCACCTACCTGGCCCGGGACGAGGACGACCTCGACGACTGACCGCAACACCCGAACGCCCCCGCGACCGACTCAGGTTCGCGGGGGCGTTCGTCGTTGCGGGGGCAACGAGGTCGGCCGCCGTACGGGCCAACGTGGTTGCTCCGCGAAGGCGGCCACCTCCGGCCACCCGGACGTTCACGGCGGAACCGCGCGCGAAACCCTCGTTCCGCCCGTGCCCACCTGGTTAAGATCCGCGCAACACCGCCGGGGAGGGCGGTCGCTGGTCTGGGGGAGGCCGGTCCATGGGTGGCTTGTCGCCGTCGGACGAACGCGTGGTCGCGCGCGACGCCGACGCCCTGCCGCTGCACCTCCTGCTGCTCCTCGCCGCCTTGTCCGCGGCGGTCGTCGCGCAGGGCGGGTACTACCTCCCCGGCCGCATCCTGTCCGCCGTGCTCGCCGGGGCCGCGCTCGCCCTGGCACTGCGCGACCGGCCCCGGGACCTGCTGCTGCCGGCCGCGTGCGGCGCCCTCGCGCTGTGGGCGGTCCTGCGGGCCTCGCTGGGCGCCGAACCGCTGACCGCCGTGCCGACGGTCGTCGCGCTCGGGGTGTTCGGTGCCGCCGTGCTGGTCGCGCAGCGCGCCGACGCGCGGCAGCGCGAGCTGTGCGCGAAGGTGCTGATCGGCCTCGGCGCGCTCGGCGCGCTCACCGGCTGGGTCGCCGTGGCGTGGCGGGTGCCGTCGTGGTCGGTCGTGGCGGACGGGCTGGTCCGCGCCGCGTCGACCCTCACCTACCCCAACGCGGCGGCGGCGCTGTTCGCGGCCCTCGCGGTCCTGGCGATCTGCCGGCCCTCGGCCGTGCACGCGGGCGCGGCCTGCCTGCTGCTGGTCGGACTGGGCGCGACGCTGAGCCGGGCCGGGCTGGTCGCCCTGGTGTGCGGCCTGGTCGCGGCCGGGTTCCTGGCCGGGTGGCGGCGGACCGCGCGGCACGCCGCAGGGCCCGTGCTGGGCGCGGTGCTCGCGCTGGGCGCGCTCGTCCCGTCGTTCCCGGCGTCCGGCCCGCCGGAGCGGGTGCTCGCGGCAGGCGGCCTCCTGGCGGGCGTCGGGCTGGCGGTGTGGTCGACCCGCGCCGGCGGGCGGGTGCTCGCCGGCGTGGCCGCCGGTGTCGCGGCGGCGGGCGTGGCGGTCGTGGCGACCGGCCTGCTGCCGCTGGGCGGCGGCCTGCTCGGCGGACGGCTGTCGCTGGGCTCCCCGGACCGCAGCGGGGCGGCGGACGCCGCGCTGCACCTGGTCGCGGCGAACCCGCTGACCGGTGTCGGGCCGGGCCGGGGCTGGTTCACGTTCCACCGCGACGGTCCGCGCGTCATGCGCTACGTCCACAACGAGTACCTCCAGGTGCTCGTCGAGTTGGGAGCCGTCGGGCTGCTCCTGCTGGGGGTCCTGCTGTACGCGGTGTTCCGCGCGGTGCGCACGCGGGTCGACGGCCCGTGGGCGGGTGCCGTCGCGGCCGTCGTCGTGCTCGCCGTGCACAGCGGGTTCGACTTCCTCTGGCACCTGCCCGTCACGTTGTTGGCCGCCGGAACGCTCATCGGCCTCGCCTCACCACCACCGAACACCAAGGAGACACCGTGAAGATGACGTTCCGCGCGGCGCGCTCGGCGAAGGCCGCGGCGGTGCTCGCCGTCGCCGCGGGCGCGATCGTCGCGTCCGCGATCCCGGGCAGCGCCGACGTGAGCACCCAGTCGCCCTCGCTGGGCGGCGTGCGCGTCGAGTCCCCGGCCAAGCTCCAGGCCAACGGCGCGGCGCTGCTGGTCCCGGTGACCGTCGTCTGCCTGCCCGGCTCGTACTCCTCCTACGTGAACCTCCAGGTGACCCAGCGGGTGGGCAACGCGCTGGCGACCGGCGGCGGGAGCACCCGGGTCGAGAACTGCACCGGCGGCATCCAGGAGCTGTCCATCCCGGTGCACGCCCAGGCCGGCGGCAAGCCGTTCCGCAAGGGCACGGGCTTCGCGTCGGCCAACCTGAACGGCCCGTTCCCCGGCCCGATCACCGACCACCGCGAGATCAAGATCACCAACTGACCGGCCCGGCGGGGCACCCCTCGTGCCCCGCCACCACCGACGCAGGTCGGTCTAGCGGACGCGGTCGCCCTTGCGCCACACCGCATACGTCAACGGCACGCCCGGCCGGTACGCGAGGTGCGTGGCGCTCGGCGCGTCCAGCACGTGCACGTCGGCCCGCGCGCCGACCGACAGGTGCCCCACGTCCTCGCGGCCGAGTGCGATCGCGCCGGCCCGGGTGGCCGCGAACACGGCCTCCTCCACCGACATCCGCAGCTGGAGCACGGCCGTGGTCACGCAGTAGGCCATCGACGTGGTGTAGGAGCTGCCCGGGTTGCAGTTGCTGGCCAGCGCGACCGTCGCGCCCGCGTCCAGCAGCTCCCGCGCGGGCGGGAGGGACTGGCGGGTCGACAGGTCGCACGCGGGCAGCAGGGTCGCCACGGTCGTCGAGCCGGCCAGCGCCTCGACGTCGGCGTCGGACAGGTAGGTGCAGTGGTCGACGCTGGCCGCGCCGAGTTCCACCGCGAGCCGCACGCCGGGGCCCTCGCCGAGCTGGTTGCCGTGCACCCGCAGCCCCAACCCCTTGGCCGCGGCGGCTTCGAGCACCGCGCGGGACTGGTCGGCGTCGAACGCGCCCTGCTCGCAGAACACGTCCGCCCACCGCACGTGCGGCGCCACCGCGTCCAGCATCTCCCCGCACACCAGGGCGACGTACTCGTCGGCGTCGGCACCGGGCGGCACGAGGTGCGCGCCCAGGAAGGTCGCCTCGTCGGCGTACCGGGCGGCGATCCGCGCGGAGCGCAGCTCGTCCTCCACGGTCAGGCCGTAGCCGGTCTTGGTCTCCACGCACGTGGTGCCCTGCGCGACCGCCTCGGCGACGTGCCGCCGGATGGTGGCCGCCAGCTCGTCGTCCGACGCGGCGCGGGTCGCGCCGACCGTGGTGGCGATGCCGCCCGCGCTGTAGGGCCTGCCGGACATGCGGGCCTCGAACTCGGCGGTCCGGTCGCCGGCGAACACCAGGTGCGTGTGGCTGTCCACCCACCCCGGCAGGACCGCGCGCCCGGCCGCGTCGAACACCTCGTCGGCGGCCGGCGCGGTGGACGCGGCACCGACCCACGCCACCCGCCCACCGTCCAGGACCAGCGCGGCGTCGGCGAGCCGGCCGAGGTCCGAGTTCGTGGTCAGCTCGCCGACGTTGGTGATCAGGGTGCTCACAGGACCGCCTTCAGCAGCTCGCCGACCTCGCCCAGGCTTTCGTGGACACCGTTGCGCGCCACCACTCTGCCGCCGGACACCACCACCGCCACGTCGGACGCGGTGGCGGCCAGCACGACCTGGTCGGGCGCGCACCCGGTGGTGCGCACCGAGTCCAGCTTGACGGCCACGAGGTCGGCGCGCGCGCCGACCTCGATCCGCCCGGCGTCGGGCCACCCGATGGAGGAGTGGTTGGTCAGCGCGGTGACCAGCTCCTGCGGGGTGAACCGGCCGCGTTGGCCGCTGCGCAGCCGCTCGCCGTGCTCCAGGCCGCGCAGCTCCAGCAGCGGGTCGACCACCGCGTGCTGGTCGCTGCCCAGCGACAGCGGGCTGCCGGCGGCGCTCAGCTCGCGCGCCGGGCCGATGCCGTCGGCCAGGTCCGCCTCCGTGGTCGGGCAGAAGCACGCGCCCGTCCCGGAGGCGCCCAGCAGCGCGATGTCCCCGGCGGTCAGGTGGGTGGCGTGGACGGCGGTCGTGCGGGGCGTGAGCGCGCCCGCCTCGTGCAGCAGCGCGGTCGGGGTCAGCCCGTACGCGTCGAGGCACGCCTCGTTCTCGGCCGGCTGCTCCGACAGGTGCACGTGCAGCGGCCGGTCCGGGAACGCGCCGGCCACCACGGGCAGTTCCTCCCCCGGCACCGCGCGCACCGAGTGGATCGCCGCCCCGACGCGGGTGTTGTCGTCCTCGCGCAGCTCGGACACCCGGGCCGCCCACCGCTCCCCGGTGCCGTCGGAGAACCGCTGCTGCACGCCGGTCACCGGTTGCCCGATGCCGCCGGCCAGGTAGCAGGCGTCCAGCAGGGTCAGCCGGATGCCGGCGTCGGCGGCGGCCCGGCGCAGCGCCTCGCCCATCTCGTTGCCGCCGTTGTGCAGGTAGTGGAACTCCCCCACCGCCGTCACGCCCGCGACCGCCATCTCCGCGTAGACCGCCCGCGCCAGGCGCAGGTAGCTGTCCGGGGTGAGGCTCTCCGCCACCGCGTACATGCGGTCGCGCCACGTCCAGAACGTGCCGCCGTCGGAGTGCGTCCTACCGCGCAGGGCCCGGTGGAAGGCGTGGGAGTGCGCGTTGGCGAACCCCGGCAGCACGACCCCGTACAGGCGCTCGCAGCCCAGCGGGATGGTGTCCACTGTGGACACCGAGGTGATGGTGCCGCGATCCACCCGAACCAGCACCCGGGACGCGATCCCGTCCGGGAGCCACGCCTGCTCGCACCAGAAGCTCTTCATCGGGTCAGCCGCTCCACCGTCGTCGCCAGCGCCACCACGCCCGCCGCGCAGTCGTCGGCCTCGGCGAACTCCTCGGGGGCGTGGCTGATCCCGGTCGGGTTGCGCACGAACAGCATGGCGGTCGGCACGTGCGCCGCCAAGATCCCCGCGTCGTGACCCGCGCCGGTGGGCAGCGCCGGCACCCCGCCCAGCACGTCGGAGATCTCGCCGGCCAGCCCGGTGTCGAAGTGCACGGTGTCGCCGTAGGACTCCTCGGTGACCCGGACCTCGCAGCCCTCGTCCCGGGCCGCCGCGCGGGCCTCCTCGGTGATCCGGGCGACCACCTCGCGGGTCCGCGCGTCGTCCGCCGCGCGGGCGTCCAGCCAGACGTCGACCGACGACGCGATCACGTTGGTGCCGCCCGGGTTCGGCACGAGCCGGCCCACGGTGGCCCGCGCGCCGCCGGTGGCCGCCGCGCGCGCGGCCAGCACCAGCCGCGACGCGGGCAGCATCGGGTCCCGCCGGTCCTCGACCAGGGTCGCGCCGGCGTGGTTGCCCTCGCCGGTGAAGGTGTAGCGCCAGCGCCCGTGGGCGAGGATCGAACTGGCCACGCCGACCGGGACGGTGAGCCCCCGGCCCTGCTCGACGTGCAGCTCGACGAACCGGCCGACCAGCGCCAGCGCCTCGTCGTCCCGGCCCATCCGCTCCGGGTCGAACCCGGCGGCGCGCGCGGCGTCGCCGAACGAGACCCCGTCCGGGTCGGTGAGCGCGAGCGCCTTCTCCGGGGCGATCGCGCCGGTCATCAGCCGCGAGCCGAGGCAGGCGACGCCGAACCGGCCGCCCTCCTCCTCCACGAACACCACGACCGCGAACGGCCGGGCCGGCGTGAAGCCCTTGGCCTGCAACAGGTCGACCGCCTGCAACGCCGACACGACGCCCAGGGGTCCGTCGAACGCGCCGCCGCCCGGCACGGAGTCCAGGTGGCTGCCGGTGATCACCGCGTCCGGGCCCGGCGCACCCCACCACGCCCACAGGTTGCCGTTGCGGTCGGGCCGGACGTCCAGGCCGCGCCGGGTCGCCTCGGCGGTGAACCACTCGCGCAGCTCCAGCTCGACGCGGTCGAACCCGTGCCGCGAGTAGCCGCCCCGCCGGGCGTCCCGGCCGACGTCCGCGAGGTCCGCGAGGTCAGTCATTGCGCGCCATGGGGATCCGCACGCCCTTGTCCGCCGCGACCTCCTCGGCCTGCGGGTACCCGGCGTCCACGTGCCGGATCACGCCCATGCCGGGGTCGTTGGTCAGCACCCGCTCGATCTTGCGGGCGGCCAGCTCGGTGCCGTCGGCGACGGTGACCTGGCCGGCGTGGATGGAGCGCCCGATGCCGACGCCGCCGCCGTGGTGGATGGACACCCAGGTCGCCCCGGACGCGGTGTTGACCAGCGCGTTGAGCAGCGGCCAGTCGGCGATGGCGTCCGAGCCGTCGGCCATCGACTCGGTCTCCCGGTACGGGGAGGCGACCGAGCCGCAGTCGAGGTGGTCGCGGCCGATCACGATCGGCGCGGACAGCTCGCCGCCGGCCACCATCTCGTTGAACTTCAGGCCGGCCAGGTGCCGCTCGCCGTAGCCCAGCCAGCAGATCCGCGCGGGCAGGCCCTGGAACTCGACCCGCTCGCCGGCCATCCTGATCCAGCGCGCGAGCTTCTCGTCCTCCGGGAACAGCTCCAGGATCGCCCGGTCGGTCTTCGCGATGTCGGCCGGGTCGCCGGACAGCGCCGCCCAGCGGAACGGGCCCTTGCCCTCGCAGAACAGCGGCCGGATGTAGGCGGGCACGAAACCGGGGAAGTCGAACGCCCGGTCGTAGCCGCCGAGCTTGGCCTCGCCCCGGATGGAGTTGCCGTAGTCGAACACCTCCGCGCCCCGGTCCTGGAACCCGACCATCGCCTCCACGTGGTCGGCCATCGACTCGCGGGACCGGTCGGTGAACTCGTCGGGCTTCTTGGCCGCGTAGTCCGACCAGTCGTCCAGGTCGACGCCCTTGGGCAGGTACGCCAGCGGGTCGTGCGCGGAGGTCTGGTCGGTGACGATGTCGACCGGCACCTCCCGGCGCAGCAGCTCGGGCAGCACCTCGGCGGCGTTGCCGATCAGGCCGACCGACAGCGCCCGGCCCTCCGCCTTGGCCGCGAGCACGCGGGCGATCGCGTCGTCGATGTCGTCGGCGACCTCGTCGAGGTACCGGGTCTCCACGCGCCGGCGCGCGCGGTCGGGGTCGACTTCGACGCAGAGCGCGACGCCCTCGTTCATGGTGACGGCCAGCGGCTGCGCGCCGCCCATGCCGCCGAGGCCGGCGGTGACCGTGAGCGTGCCCTTCAGGGTGCCGCCGAACCGCTTGTCGGCGACGGCCGCGAACGTCTCGTAGGTGCCCTGGAGGATGCCCTGGGTGCCGATGTAGATCCACGACCCGGCGGTCATCTGGCCGTACATGGTCAGGCCCTCGGCCTCCAGCCTGCGGAACTCGGGCCAGTTCGCCCAGTCCGGCACCAGGTTGGAGTTGGCGATCAGCACGCGCGGGGCCCACTCGTTGGTCCGCATCACGCCCACCGGGCGGCCGGACTGCACGAGCAGCGTCTCGTCGTCGGCCAGCTCGGCCAGCTCGCGGCCGATGGCGTGGAAGCTCGGCCAGTCCCGCGCCGCCTTGCCGGTGCCGCCGTAGACCACCAGGTCCTCCGGGCGCTCGGCCACGTCCGGGTCGAGGTTGTTGTGGAACATCCGCAGGGCGGCCTCGGTCTGCCAGCTGCGGGCGGTCAGGTCGGTGCCTCGGGCTGCACGCACCATCACAGGGCTCCGTTCCGGATGAGGTCTTCGGCGGCGGCGATCTCGGGGGCCAGGTGGCGGTCCGGGCCGGGGCCCTGGACGCTCGCGCGGAGCTTCGCCACGGCCTCGGCCGTCGCCGGGGCGGGGGTGAGGGGTGCCCGCAGGTCCAGCGCGCGGGCGGCGGTGAGCAGCTCGACCGCCAGCACGGTGCGCAGGCCGTCCACGGCCTTGCGCAGCTTGCGCGCGGCGGACCAGCCCATGGAGACGTGGTCCTCCTGCATCGCGCTGCTCGGGATCGAGTCGACGGACGCGGGCACGGCCAGCCGCTTGAGCTCGCTGACGATCGCGGCCTGCGTGTACTGGGCGATCATGTGGCCGGAGTCGACGCCGGGGTCGTCGGCCAGGAACGGCGGCAGGCCGTGCGACCGGTTCACGTCCAGCATCCGGTCGGTGCGGCGCTCGGCGATGCTCGCCACGTCGGCCACCGGGATGGCCAGGAAGTCCAGCACGTAGGCGATCGGGGCGCCGTGGAAGTTGCCGTTGGACTCGACCCGGCCGTCGGCCAGCACCACCGGGTTGTCCACGGCGGCGGCCAGCTCGCGGTCCGCGACGGTCTCGGCGTAGGTCACGGTGTCCCGGGCCGCCCCGTGCACCTGCGGCGAGCAGCGCAGCGAGTACGCGTCCTGGACGCGCGTGCAGTCCGGGCCCCGGTGGCTGGCCACGATCTCGGAGCCGGCCAGCAGCTCGGCCATCCGCTGGGCGCTGCGGCCCTGGCCGGGGTGCGGGCGCAGGGCGTGCAGGTCGGCCGCGAACACGCGGTCGGTGCCCAGCAGGGCCTCCACGCTCATCGCCGCCGTCAGGTCCGCCACGTCCAGCAGGTAGCGCAGGTCGCGCAGCGCCAGCACGAGCATCCCCAGCATCCCGTCGGTGCCGTTGATGAGCGCGAGGCCCTCCTTCTCCGCCAGCCGCACCGGCTCGATGCCCGCACGGCGCAGCGCGTCGGCGGCCGGCACCAGCGCGCCGTCGGCGTCGCGGACCTGGCCCTCGCCGGTCAGCGCCAGCGCGGCGGCCGACAGCGGGGCCAGGTCGCCCGAGCAGCCCAGCGAGCCGAACTCGTGCACCACCGGGGTGATGCCCGCGTTCAGCATTGCGGCCATCGCCTCGGCCGTGCTCAACCGGACCCCGGTGTGGCCGCTGGCCAGCGTCTTGAGCCGGAGCAGCACCAGCGCGCGGACGACCTCGCGCTCCACCTCGGGCCCGGAGCCGGCGGCGTGCGAGCGCACCAGCGACTGCTGGAGCGCCGCCCGCCGGTCCGGCGGGATGTGCCGGACCGCGAGCGCGCCGAAGCCCGTGGACACGCCGTAGGTGGGCTGCTCGGCCGTGGCCAGGCGTTCGATGTGGGCGCGCGCGGCCGTGACCGCTTCGCGCGCCGCCTCCGTGATCTCCACCGGCGCGTCGCCCCGGGCGACCGCGTGGACGTCGTCGCGGGTCAGTGGTTTCGGACCCAGCTGCACGGGTTGCTGCATGTGCACATCACAACCCGTGCGCCGGTTCCGCACGACCCGGGACCCCCGGAGACCGTCTGATATCCCAGACGCGGCGGCCCGCTCACGACAGCCAGTCGAACCGGGGGTCGGGGTCGAACCGGACGTGCTCGGCGACCGAGGTCAGCACCTCGGCGGTCGCGGTACCCCGGTTGGCGTGGGAGGTGTCCACCCCGACCGACAGGAACCGGCCGGACGCCGGCGGCACGGTCAGCACCCCGTCCGCGAACTCCCGGTACACCGCGTCGCGGCCCAGCGCGGTCACCGGGCGGCCGGGCCGGTCGGCCGGCGGGTCGCGGGTGTGCAGGCCCAGCCCGTAGCGGACGCCCCCCACCGCGCCGACCGCCGAGGCGAACCAGTCGCCCTGCGGCTCGACCTCGACCGACACGTCGGTCGACCCGCCCAGCGACAGCGGCACGGGCGTCCGGGCCGGGTCGGGTCGCACCGACTCGGCGACCCGGCGGGCCACCCCCGCCGGGTCGGGCACGTCGTCCGCCACGACCGACAGCACCCGGTCCGGGCCCACCTGCCAGAACAGCACGCCCTCCGCGTCGACGTAGGCGGGTGCGCCGTTGACGTCGGTCCGCGCGGCCTGCGGGGCGGCGGCGATCCGGCCGGCCCGCACGGCGGCGTCCGCGACGCAGACGCGGAGCGTGACGCGGGGACCGGACTTCCGGCCCGAGTCGCCCGACCGCCACACCCCGACCTCGGCGGGCGCGATGGGTGCGCGTCCGCTCCCGGAACCCGTCCGGCAGCCAGTCCGGCGAATACTCCACGCCCGCCCACAGGTCCAGCGGCGCGGGCCGGGCCGAGGTGCCCGTGATGACCACCGGCGGCACCGACGACCGGCCCGGCGGCGCCTCGGCGGCCGGGCGCGGCACCGTCGCCGCCGCGACCGCCACGGCCGCCGCGACCGACGTCGCGGCCGGCACCCCGAACAGCGGCTTGCGGCTGCGCCGGGGCCGGTGCAGCGCCGCCGGCACCCGGCCGGGGGCGGGGGCGCGGTCCGCCTGCCGCGCCAGCGCGTCCCAGATCACGTCCTCGACGTCGTCCACAGCGCCTCCCTGACCCGCTCAGCCGCGCGCAGCGTCGCCGGCGCGCGGGAGATGTGAGTGCGGACGGTGCCCTCGGAGCACCCGAGCGCCGCAGCGACGTCCGCGTCGGCGCACCCCTCGTAGTAGCGCAGCACCACGGCCGCCCGCTGCTTGCGCGGCAGCCGCGCGATCCGCCGCAGCATCGCGTCCCGCTCGTCGTAGGCCCCGGCGAGGTCGGCCACCGGCGGGTCGATGCCGGTGATCGGCACGTGGTACCGGAACGCCGCCGCCACGACAGGAACTCGTTGGTGACCATCCGCTTGAGGTACGCGGCCGGCGCGTCGAGCCCGCCGATCCGCGCCCAGCGCTGCTGCGCCCGCAGCAGGCACTCCTGCACCACGTCCTGCGCGAGGTGCGGGTCTCCGGTCAACACCGTGGCGTACCGCAGCAACGGGGTGACCTGGGCGGTCGCGAACTCCTCGAAGCCCGTCGTCATACCCCTCCAATGCGCGGGCAGCCGGATTTGTTGACAATGACCTCGTGGGTCCCAGCAGCGACGTGCCCGCCCTGCGCCGGGGCCTGGCCGTGCTGCGCCTGCTGGCCGGGCGTCCCGGCCCGCTCTCCGCCGCCGCCGTGGCGCGCGAGCTGGGCCTGCCCCGGTCGACCACCTACCACCTGCTGGCGGAATTGGCGGAGGCCGGGTTCGCCACCCACTTCCCCGAGGAGCGCCGCTACGGCCTGGGCGTGGCGGCGTTCGAGCTGGGCTCGGCCTACCTGCGCCACGACCCGCTGGAACGCCTCGCCCGGCCGCTGCTGCGCCGGCTGGTGGACACCGTGGGCCGGACCGCGCACCTGGGCGTGCTGCACGGCGCGGAAGCGCTGTACCTGCTGCGCGAGCAGCCCCGGCAGCCGTCCACGATCGTGTCGGACGTGGGCGTGCGGCTGCCGTCGCACCTGACCGCGTCCGGCCGCGCGATGCTGGCCCGCCTGCCGGCCGCCCAGGTCCGGGCGCTGTTCCCGGGCGTGGCGTCGTTCGTGGACCGCACCGGCCGGGGCCCGGCCGACCTGCCCGCCCTGCGCCGCCTGCTGACCGCCGAGCGCCGCCGGGGCTGGGCGGTGGAGGACGGCTACGTGACGGCGGGTTTCGCCTCGGTGGCCGCCCCGGTCTTCGACCACGGCGAACGCCCGATCGCCGCGATCACGGTCACGTTCCGCCACGTGTGCGACGAGGAGTGCGGCGAGACCTGGCCGGACCTGGCAGCGGAAACCCTCCGCACCGCCGACGCCCTCACCGCCCGCATCGGCGGCCACCGCGCCGACCCCACCACCTGACGACCCGGGCACCCGGTGCCGGGGCTCGGAGCCGGGGGCCTCGCGGCTCACCACCGGAGCCCCGGAACGACGGCCGCCGGCCCACCCCGTGGGGTGGACCGGCGGCCGGTGGGCGTGCGACTAGATCTTGACGTTCTTCAGGAAGTCGGCGGCCACGTTCGCCACGGTCTCCTTGTCGATGTCGACCCGCTTCACCAGCTCCGCCAGGTTGACCGTGGTCAGCGCGGCGGACACCTTGTTCAGCGCGTCCTTGCCGGCCTGGTTCACCGCGTCCGCGCGGATCAGCGGGATGATGTTCTGGGCCGGGTACATGTTCTTCGGGTCCTTCAGCTCCACGAACGAGTTCGCCTTGATGTCGGCGGACGTCGTGTACAGGTTCGCCACCTGCGCCGTGCCGTCCTTCAGCGCGTCCACGGTGACCGGGCCGCCGGCGTCGGTGGTCTTGATCTCCTTGAACGTGACGCCGTAGAGCTCCTTGACCTTGTCCTTCCAGCGCTGGGCCCACTCGCCCGCCGCGCCCAGGACGTACTTGCCGTCACCCAGGTCGGCGATCGACGCCACGCCGGAGTCGGCGGTCTCCTTGGTGACCACCAGGACGTCCTTGTCCTCGGCGTCGGACTTGAACAGGACCTCCAGCCCGGACGGCGTCTTCTCCTTCAACGCCTTGTAGACGTCGTCGGACGCGGTCGTGGTGTTGGTCTTGTCGAAGTAGTTCAGCAGGTTGCCGGTGTACTCCGGCACCACGCCGAGCGACTTGTCCTGCAACGCCTTCACGACCAGCTCCCGCGCGCCGATGCCCGGCTTCACGGTCACCTTCGCGCCGGTGGCCTTGAGGGCCCCCGCGTAGATCTCGGCCAGGATCTTGTTCTCGGTGAAGTCGGCCGAACCGACCACGACCTCACCCGAGGCGGCCTGCTGATCGCTCCCGCTCAGGTCCTCTTTGGACCCGCACGCCGAGACGAGCAGCGCTGCCGCCGCGACGACGGCGGCCAACGTGCGCTTCATGCCGTTCTCCCTCTCCCACTTCACCGGTCTGCACCGACCTCGACCGCGCCGCCCGCCCGTGCCCGCCGACGCGGCCGGGCGGTCAGCCGCAAACCCCTGGGTATGACCAGCTTCCCGGCGGACGCCAGCAGGACGTCCACCACCACGGCCAGCAGTGCGATCAGGATCGCGCCGCCGATGACCTGCCCGTAGTCCAGGACCCGCAGGCCGTCGATCAGCGGGCGGCCCAGCGACTCGATGCCGACGTACGCGGCGACCGACGCGGTGGCGACCACCTGCAGCACGGCGTTGCGCAGGCCGCCGACCAGCAGCGGCAGCGCGTTGGGCAGCTCGACCTTCCACAACCGCTGCGCGCCGGTCATGCCCATGCCGCGCGCGGCGTCCACCACGCCGTGGTCGACGCTCTGGATGCCGGCGTAGGTGCCCGCCAGGATCGGCGGCACGGCCAGCACGACCAGGCCGATCAGCACGCCGAGTTGGCTGACGCCGACCACCAGGTACAGGAAGGTGACCAGGCCGAGCGTGGGCAGCGCGCGCAACGCGTTGCTGCCGCCGACCACCAGCAGCCCGCCGCGCCCGGTGTGCCCGACGTAGAGCCCGAGCGGCACGGCGAGGGCGGCGGCGCCGAGCACCGCGCCCAGGCAGTACAGCAGGTGCACGCCGACGCGTGCCGGGATCGACGTCGGCCCCGACCAGTTCACCGGGTCGGTCAGCCACGCCAGCGCGTCCGCGAAGATCATCGGCGACCCGCCCTCGTCCACGGCGTCAGCGCGTTGCGCAGGCCGACCAGCACCAGGTCCACCACCAGCGCCAGCACCAGGGTGAGCACGATGCCGACGATGATCGGCGCGAGGTAGCGCTGCCGGAAGCCGTCGGTGAACAGCGTGCCCAGCCCACCGGTGCCGATCAGCGCGCCGACGCTGACCAGGCTGATGTTGCTCACCGAGCCGACCCGCACGCCGGCCGCGAGCACCGGCACGGACAGCGGCAGCTCCACGGTCAGGAACCGCCGCCACGGCCGGAAGCCCATCGCGGTCGCGGCGGCCGTCACGTGGCCGGGCACCGCGTCCAGCGCCTGCACGACGGGGCGGACCAGCAGGGCGGTGGTGTAGACGGTCAGCGCGACCACCACGTTCACCGCGTCCAGCACCCTGGTGCCGATCACCGCCGGGATGATCACGAACAGCGCCAGCGACGGGATCGTGTACACGACGTTGAAGACGCCGACCAGGACGCCGTTGACCCGCCGGTACCGGTGGCACACCAGGCCGAGCACGACGGCGAGCACGACCGAGATCGCCAGCGGCACCAGGGACAGGTAGACGTGGTCGAGCAGCGCCGACCACAGCGCGGCGCGCGTGCCCGCGTCGCCGAGGTACTTGCCCAGGTCACCCACGGTGGCTCTCGATCACGTCGAGCACCTGGTGCGCCCGGACCACGCCGACGGACCGCCCGCCTGCGTCGACCACGACGCCCAGGCCGGACGGCGAGGACAGGGCGGCGTCGAGCGCGCCCCGGATCGGGCCGCCCTGCGCGTAGAGCGAACCGCCGGGCACGACGACACCGTCCGGCGCGCTCCAGCCCTGCGGTCGCTTGTCGCCGTCCACCAGCAGTTCCCAGCTCCCGGTGGCGGCGGAGGACTCGACGGTGTCGACCGCGCCGACCTCCACCCCGGAGGAGTCCACGAAGGACAGGCTGCGGTAGCCCCGGTCCTTGCCGACGAAGCCCGCAACGAAGTCGTCGGCGGGGCGGGTGAGCAGCTCGGCGGGCGGCGCGTACTGGGCGAGGATGCCGCCCTCGCGGAACACCGCGACCTTCTCGCCGATCCGCACCGCCTCGTCGATGTCGTGGGTGACGAACACGATCGTCTTGTCCAGTTCGGCCTGCAACCGCAGCAGCTCGTCCTGGAGACCTTCCCGGACCACCGGGTCGACCGCGCTGAACGGCTCGTCCATCAGCAGCACCGGCGGGTCGGCGGCCAGCGCCCGCGCGACACCCACCCGCTGCTGCTGGCCGCCGGAGAGCTGGACCGGGTAGCGGCGACCGAGCTCGGCGGGCAGCCCCACCAGTTCCAGCAGTTCCGCCGCGCGGGTGCGGGCGCGC
Source organism: Actinosynnema sp. NPDC050436 (assembly GCF_040655415.1). NCBI lineage: Bacteria > Bacillati > Actinomycetota > Actinomycetes > Pseudonocardiales > Pseudonocardiaceae > Actinosynnema > Actinosynnema sp. NPDC050436. The sequence continues at coordinate 19,674 of NZ_JBFAJV010000006.1, forward strand.
GCCTTCGACCACCCGGACAGCAGCGGCACGGTGGCCACGTTGTCCAGCACGGTCCGGTGCGGGAAGAGGCCCGCCTGCTGGATGACGTACCCGATGCCCAGCCGCAGCTTCGGCGGGTCGACCGACAGCACGTCGCGGCCGTCCACCAGGACGGTGCCCGAGGTCGGGTCGATCATCCGGTTCACCATGCGCAGCGAGGTCGTCTTGCCGCAGCCGGACGGGCCCACGAAGACGGTGATCGTGCCCGCCTCGACCACGAGGTCCAGTCCGTTCACCGCGACCGTGCCGTCGTCGAAGCGCTTGGTCACGCCTCGGAACTCGATCACCCCGTGGTCCTCCCCGTCGGCGGTATCTGTCCGGTCGTTTCACGGCGTCGAACGACACTAGCCCGTTCGCCCGACCGTGGCACGGCGTTCCAGGATTCGGTCAGTAGGCTGCTCCGGTTGTGGCCACCGAACTAGTCCGCGCGCTGCTGGTCTCCCACGGCGCGCACGCCCGCAAGCTCCGGCACGTCCTGACACTGCTGGGTGATGACTGGCACACATTGGCCGACCTCGTCCGGGTGCCCGCCGTGCCCCGTCGCACCGTGCAGGACCTGGTGAAGGCGCTCGACACCGACGTCGAGACCGACGGGGACCGGTTCCGCATCGCGCCCGGCCGCACGGCCCTGTACCGGGAGTTCACCGTCGAGCCCGGACCGGAGGACCCGCTGCCGCCCCGGCACGGCGCGCTGCTCGACGCGGTGCGGGCCGACATCGCCTCGGTGCCGCCGCCGCTGGCCGCGCTCGACCACGTGCAGGCGACCCCCGAGACGGCGCTGAAGCGCGCGCTGTGGCTGGACTCCCACTACGAGCTGGCCAGCCGGACCCTGCTGTGCCTGGGCGACCACGACCTGACCTCGCTCGCGGTGTGCGCGGTGAACCCGGACGTCTCCGTGGTCGTGGTCGACGTGGACGACCGGCTGCTGGCCCACGTCGACGAGCGGTCCGGCGGCCGGGTGCGGACGCTGCACGCCGACTTCCGCTTCGGCCTGCCGCCCGCCGTGCTGGAGTCCTCGGACCTGGTGTTCAGCGACCCGCCCTACAGCCAGGAGGGCATGGCGCTGTTCGCCGGCCGCGCGGTCGAGTGCCTGGCCGACCCCGGGCAGGGACGGGTGCTGCTCGCGTACGGGTTCAGCGACCGCACGCCCGCGCTGGGGCTCAAGGTGCAGCAGGAACTGCTGCGGCAGGGCCTGGTGTTCGAGGCGATCCTGCCCGACTTCCACCGGTTCGACGGCGCGCAGGCCATCGGCAGCGCCGCCGACCTGTACGTGTGCCGGCCCACGTCGCGCCGCCCGGTCGCGGCCGGCCGGACCGCGATCTACACCCACGGGCCGCAGTCGGTGGAGGCCGACGGTCCGGGGTCCGAGGCGCTCCAGTCCCTCGTGGACCTCGCGCCCCGGCCCGAGTCCTCGCCGCCGCCCAAGCCGCGCGCACCCGGCTGGGCCGAGCCGATCGGCAAGGGCGCGGCGTCGCTCGCGGTCGACCTGTCCGGCGACCCCGGCCCGTGGCTGCTGCGCACGCTGCTGGCGTGCTCGCCCGGCCGAATGGCCGCGCTGGTCCCCAACAACCACCCGAACGTGTCATCGGCGGCCGGTCAGGAGGAGCTGACGTCCCTCGTGGACACCCGGTTCGCGCTGCGGTTCATGCGGTCCACCCCGAACGGCAAGCACTGCGTCGTGGTGGCCGACCAGGTGCTCGCGGGCACCCTCGACCCCGGCGGGCGGGTGGTGCGCGAGGTGCTCGCGCGCGCGCACGGCAAGCTCGGCAACGTGTGGCGGGAAGCGCTCACCACCGTGCTGCGGATCACCAAGCGCGAGGCGCGCGACCTGATCGGCGAGCACGACGACCTGGAGCACCGGCTGATCGACCTGCCCCGGCACCGGATCGCCGCGCTGCTGCCGCTGGTCCGGGCGTCGGCGGGGTAGTTCCGGAAACTTCCCCGGCCCCGGGTGGGCGGCGGTAGCTTGCGGGGCGACTCGCGTTCGGAGGTGCACGACGTGGATCAGGTGTGGTCGCCGGAGCCGCCGCACGGGCAGCAGCCGGAGGAGCCCGCCGGGGCGGCAGCGGTCGTGGCCGGGCTGCTGTTCCTGCCGGCCGTGACCTTCACGCTGGTGGCGGCGCTGACCGCGCGGGACGGCAGAGCGGAGTCCCTGGACCTGTTCGTCTCCGTGCCGGGGCTGTTGCTCGTCCCCGGGCCCCTCGGCGACATCGACTTCGCCATCACGCTGTCGAAGGTCGTCGGTCCCGTGGTGCTGGTGCTCGCGCTGCTGCTGGTGTCCCGCGTGCGGGGCGTGCGCTGGGCGCTGACCGGTCTGGGCGCGCTCTGCGGCCTCTACTACGGCTACGCGCTGATCAGGCTCCTCGTCGGTTTCGGCGCGCGGCTCGCCGTCCTGCCGATCGCAGCGCTGCTGTTCTGGGCGGTGCCGGCGGTGGTCGCCGCGCTGCCCGTGGTCGGCCGCGCCGTCCGCCGGGTCGCGCCGCAGCCGCACCGGGGCCGGCGGCGCTGAGCTAGCCGGCCTTGGGGATGTGCAGGGGGCCGAGCGCGAGCACGGCCCGGAACTCCTTCGGCGGCACCGGCCGGGAGAACAGCCAGCCCTGGTAGGCGTCCACGCCGACGCCGCGCAGCACGTGGAACTGGGTCGCCGTCTCGACGCCCTCGGCCACGCACTTGCGGCCCATCGCCCGCGCCATGTCCACCACGGCGCGGGCCACCGCGAAGTCCGAGGAGTCGTTGCCCACACCGGAGACGAACCGCCGGTCCACCTTGATGATCTGGGCGGGCAGGTCCTTGAGCCGGGCCAGCGACGAGTAGCCGGTGCCGAAGTCGTCCACCGCGAACCGGATGCCGCGCGCCACCAGCTCGTCCATCGACTGGCGCACCCGCGACGGCAGGTCCACCAGCGCGGTCTCCACCAGCTCCAGCACCACCCGGTCCCACGGGATGCCGGCCTCGGCGATCGCGTTGGCCACGATGTCCACGAACTCCGGGTCGCCGGGCACCAGGCCGGCCAGGTTCACCGCGACCGACACCGGCTGGTCGTTGGGCGCGGGCCAGGTCGACGCCTCCTTCAACGCCGTGCGCAGCACCCACCGGTCCAGCTCGCGCAGCAGGTCGCCCTGCTCCGCCACGGGCAGGAAGATGTCCGGCGGCAGCAGTCCCCGGTCGGGGTGCGGCCAGCGCACCAGCGCCTCGGCGGTCTGCACCGAGCCGTCCACGCCCACCACGGGCTGGAAGTGCAGCGCCAGGCCGTCGTGGGCCAGCGCGTCGCGCAGTTGGCCCTCCAGGTGCACCTGCCGGTCGGCCGAGGCGATCAGCGCCGCCGACGCCAGCGACACCCGGCCCGCGCCCGCCCGCTTCGCCTCGAACATCGCCGCGTCGGCGAAGCGCAGCAGGTCGTTTCCGGTCGCGCGGGAGCCGTTGGGCACCGCCGCGCCGATCGACGCCGACACCCGGACGAGCTGCCCGTGCACCGGCACGGCCGTGCGCAGCAGGCCCGCGACCCGGGTGGCCAGCGCGTCCACGCCGCCGACCAGGTCGATGTTCTCGCAGATGATCACGTACTCGTCGCCGGACAGCCGGGCCGCCGTGCAGCCCTCGGGCAGGCCGCCCTCCAGCCGCCGGGCCAGCGCCACCAGCAGCTCGTCGCCCGCGTCGTGGCCCAGCGAATCGTTGACCCGCTTGAAGTTGTCGATGTCGCAGAACAGCACGGCCACCCGCGAGCGGTTCTCCGACTCCAGCAGGGCCGCCAGCATCTCCTTGACCAGCGCCCGGTTCGGCAGCCCGGTCAGCTCGTCGTGCGTGGCCTGGTGGCGCAGCGCCTCGGACGCCCGGCGGCGCTCGGTGATGTCCTGGAACACCGTCAGCCAGAACCGGCGGCCGTCGTCCTGCACGGACAGCGCGATGTGCAGCTCGCAGTAGACCCGCTCGCCGTCCGGCCGGACCAGGATGCGCTGCGGGATCTTGTGCACCCGGTCCGCGCCGTCCAGGTGGATGCGGCTCACCGAGTCGAGCCGGTTCTCCTTGTCGTCCGGGTGGGTGAGCTGCTCGGCGGTCATCCCGCGCAGCTGCTCCAGGTCGATGCCGAGCAGGTCGCACAACGCGTCGTTGGCGTCCACCAGGCGCTCCGCCTCGTCGAACAGGCCGATGCCGACCGGCGTCAGCGACACCAGGTCGGCGAAGCGCTGGCTGGACCGCTTCATCCGGGTCTCGGCGGCGCGCTGCTCGGTGACGTCCTGCGCGGTGCCGACCGCGAGCGGGCGGTCGTCCGCGCCCCGGACCACGACGCCGTGGCTGCGGAACACCCGCACCTTGCCGTCGCGGCGCACGATCCGGTGCTCGAACTGGACCGGCACCTCGTCGGTGGCCAACTGCTGCCACAGCTCGTCCACCCAGCCCCGGTCGTCGGGGTGCACCAGGTCGAGGTAGGTCTGGTAGCGGGTGCGCTCCTCGCGCGGCACGCCGAACAGGTCGGCGAGCATGTCCGACCACACCACGTCGCCGGTCTCGAAGTTCCACTCCCACACGCCGAGCTGCGCCGCGCGCTGCGCGTCGGCCAGCCGCCGCCGGTCGTCGCGGAGCTGGACCTCCAGCGCGCGGGCCTCGGTGACGTCCTGGACGGTGCCGTGGAAGCGGTGCAGCCTGCCGCGCTCGAACTCGGGGCGCACCCGGCAGATGTAGACGCGCTCGCCGAACTCGCTGCGCACCTCCACCTCGAAGGTCTGCCCGTCCTCGGCGTCGGCCAGCGCGCCGCGCAGCTCCTCCAGCGCCGCCCGGTCGTCCGGGTGCACGCCGGAGAGCAGGTCGGCGTTCGGCGCGATGCCGAGGTCGGCGTACATCTCCAGCAGCACCTCGCTGCGGTGCACGGCCTTGGTCGGGACCTCGTAGCTCCAGCTCCCGATGCGCGCGATGCGCTGCGCCTCCAGCAGCCGGGCGCGCTCGGTCTCCAGGGCGCGGTCGGACCGCCACTGCGCGGAGATGTCCCGGATGTAGCCGGTGATGAACTGGGTCCGGCCGTCGGCTCTCAGCTTCGCCTCGGCAACACCTCGGATCCAGCGCAGCTCGCCGCTGGGCAGGACGATCCGGTAGACGATGTCGATCGGGTTGCCGTCCAGCTCCCGGTTCGCCCAGTAGCTGGCCACCATGTCGTGGTCGTCGGGGTGGACCAGGTCCAGCACCGCCTGCGCGCCCGGCACGACGTCGCCCGGCCGCACGCCCATCATCTCGTAGTGCGACTCCGACCAGACCGTGACGCCGGTCGTCGGGTCGTACTCCCACGAGCCGATCTGGGCGACCCGCTGCACGGTGCGCAGCCGGCGCTGCTCGTCGCGCAGGTCGTCGGCGGCCTTGGCCAGGTCCGACACGTCCACCAGCAGCACGGCGTGCAGGCCGGTGCCGGGCACCGGGTTGCGCACCACGCGGACCGGGAGCAGGCCGCCGTCCGCCTGGCGCAGCCTCAGGTCCGGGGGCTCCCCGACGAGCAGGTCCCCTAACGCCCGACCGACCAGGTCATCGGAGGAATGCGCTTTCGCGAGCAGCACGACGGCCGGGTTCGCCCGCATGACGACGCCCTTGGCGTCGCACAGCAGCGAGGGGGCCTCGGGCAGCGGGACCCCGCCGAGCGCGGTGGACGCCCCCGCAGGTCGCGCAGGGTCGAGCACCACTGGAGCGCGTCCAACCCGCTTGGGCACGGTCCCACCTTCCCGTGTCTACGGCAGGGATGAACCGGCCCGACCGCACCCGTAAACGCCAGTCCCTCTCAACGGGCAATATTCACCCGCGGAGAGGGACCGTATCGCTTCGGACCGTCATCGCCCACCCCTCTTCGGGCTAACGAAACAATCCGACGGGGGTTGCGGTGGTGCGATGAGCCGAATGGTCCAGGGGGCGGCCGGAGGTCTCCCAACTCCGACTGGGGGTCAGGCTACTCCGTCCTGCCGAGCTGCCAAGGCCACGGCCGTGGCCACTTCGGGTCCGACCCTGGGGTCCAGGGCGCTGGGCACGATCCGGTCGGCCGCGAGGTCGTCGGAGGCCACGGCGGCGATCGCGTCGGCCGCCGCCAGCTTCATGTTCTCGGTGATCCGGCGCGCGCCGGCGTCCAGCGCGCCCCGGAAGATGCCGGGGAACGCGAGCACGTTGTTGATCTGGTTCGGGAAGTCGCTGCGCCCGGTGGCGACGACCGCCGCGTGCCGGCCGGCCACGTCCGGGTGCACCTCGGGGTCGGGGTTGGACAGCGCGAACACGATCGAGTCGTCCGCCATGCCCGCGATCAGCTCCTCCTCCACCCGTGCGGAGGACACGCCCACGAACACGTCCGCGCCGCGCAGCGCCTCGGCGATCCCGCCGCGCAGCCCGCTGCCGTTGGTGACCTCGGCCAGCTCGGCCTTGACCGGGTTGAGCCCGTCCCGGCCGGCGTGCACGATGCCCCGCGAGTCGACCACGGTGACCTCCCCGATGCCCGCCGCGAGCAGGATCTTCGCGCACGCCACCCCGGCCGCGCCCGCACCGGACACGACGACCCGCTGGTTGCCGATGTCCTTGCCCAGCACGGTGTTCGCCCCCCGGAGGGCGGCGAGCACCACGACCGCCGTGCCGTGCTGGTCGTCGTGCATGACCGGCACGTCGAGGGCCTCGACCAGGCGCCGCTCCAGCTCGAAGCAGCGCGGCGCGGCGACGTCCTCCAGGTTGACCGCGCCGAACGACGGGCGCAGCCGGACCAGCGTCTCGACGATCTCGTCGACGTCGGTCGTGTCGAGCACCAGCGGGATCGAGTCGAGCCCGCCGAAGGTCTTGAACAGCGCGGCCTTGCCCTCCATGACCGGCAGCGACGCGCTCGCGCCGATGTCGCCCAGGCCGAGCACGGCCGTCCCGTCGCTGACCACGGCCACCAGGCGGTGCGCCCAGGTGTACTTGGCGGCCAGCGAGGCGTCGTCGGCGATCGCGCGGCTGACCCGCGCCACACCCGGCGTGTAGGCGATGGAGAGCGCGCGGGGGTCGGCCAGGGACGCGGTCGCGCCGATGCCCAGCTTGCCGCCCTCGTGGGCGCGGAAGATCTCTTCGTCGGTCAGCTCGGACGTCAAGGGCTGATCGTTCACTGCGGTCACGGGAAAGTCCTCCTGCGGTGCGCGAGTTCTCGGCGCACCGGGACCGGCGTTGTCACGCGGATCGACGGGGCCTGCCAGCGGGCCGTCCACGCGATCGGCGCGACGTCCCTGGAGCGGTGTGCGGGCAAGCATGACAGTGAACGGGGGCGGTGTCTGCGGCGGGGATCACATTCTTTTCGCAGGTCAGAGCCGGTTTCCCAGAACGTACGTCCGGTTTATTGCACCGACCGGTCGGTTTACGCAGGCAGGATCGGTCAAGAGCGGACCGCATCTAGGGTGAGCGCCATGCAGGCACGCGAGCTGAAAATTCCCGGCGCGTTCGAGTTCGTCCCCTCGGTGTTCCCCGACGAGCGGGGCCTGTTCGTGGCCCCGTTCCAGGAGGAGGCGTTCACGGCGGCGGTCGGGCACGGGCTGAGGGTCGCCCAGACCAACCACAGCAGGTCCAAGCGCGGTGTCGTCCGGGGCGTGCACTACGCGGACGTTCCACCCGGTCAGGCGAAGTACGTGCACTGCCCGCGCGGGCGGCTGCTGGACGTGCTGGTGGACATCCGGGTGGGGTCGCCGACGTTCGGCGAGTGGGACGCCGTGGAGCTGACGGAGCAGGCGTTCAACTCGGTGTACGTGCCCGAGGGGGTCGGCCACGCGCTGATGGCGCTGGAGGACGACTCGGTCACGTCGTACCTGTGCACCGAGGGCTACAACCCGAAGGCGGAACGCGGCCTCAACCCGCTCGGCCTCGGTCTGCCGTGGCCGGAGGGCGTGACGCCGGTGCTGTCGCCGAAGGACGCCGAGGCGCCGACGCTGGCCGAGGCGGAAGCGGCGGGCCTGCTCCCGTCGTACGCGGACTGCACCGCCTGGTACGACAAGCTCCGCCACTGACCCTCACCTCTTCGTCGGGTTCGGCTTCGTCGGGTTCAGCGCAGCCGGCCGGGGCGCGGCCAGAGGCGGAACCGGATCACCCCCAGCACCTCCGCCGCCCCCAGTGCGCGCGAGTCGGTCGAGGCGAACGGGTTGTCCCCCTCGACGTGCCACCTGCCGTCGACCGGCCGGACCGCCCGCTTGACCGAGAGCTGCCCCGGCCGGGCCGCCCACCGCACCAGCACGAGGTCGCCGGGCCGGGGCGGTCGTGATCGCCGCAGGACGACGACGTCCCCGGTCCGCAGGGTGGGGACCATGGACGGCCCGACCACCCGAACCAGCGGCAACGGGCTGTGCGCCGGCGGTGCCAACGATCACCTCCACCTGCTCGCGCGAAGCCCCCGGAGTAGGGTTCGACCCTGTCGGAGCATCCACTGTCAGGGAGGAACAATGCGACTTCTGTCGCACATTCTCCGCCGCCCGCTACTGGAGGCCACCGCGCACTGCGACCTCCCGTGCGGTGTCTACGACCCGGCGCAAGCCCGGATCGAGGCGGAGTCGATCAAGGCGGTGCAGGAGAAGTACCGGGCCAACGAGGACCCCGAGTTCCGCGAGCGCGCCATCCTGATCAAGGAACAGCGCAGCGAGCTCGTCAAGCACCACCTGTGGGTGCTGTGGACCGACTACTTCAAGCCCCCGCACTTCGAGAAGTACCCGGAACTCCACGACCTCTTCAACCGCGCCACCAAGGCCGCCGGCGCGTCCGGCACGAAGGGCTCGATGGACCCGGCGAAGGGGCAGGAGCTGCTCGACCTGATCGCCCAGATCGACAAGATCTTCTGGGAGACGAAGGCCGCGGCCTGATCTTCCGCGCGCTGAGACGGCGCTGACCGGCGGACACCACTCCGCCCGGTCGGCGCCGTTCTTCGTCTTCGGGGTTCCCGACAGCTCAGGTCGGTCCTGCCCCGGCCGAGGGCAGCGGGAGTGGCGACCTCTTGGAACCGGGTACCGATCTTCACCCCCGGCCGCCCGGAGCACGCCGATCCGCCCCCTCCGACCTGACATCTGCGGTGCAGGTACTCCCCACAAGCAAGGGGCGTCACCTCATCGTGTTCAAGAACAACCAACCGGCCGCCGCCATAGTCGACATCAAGACCATGGAACGGTTGCAGTACCTCGAAGCGCTGGAGGACGACCTGAAGCTCATCGCAGTGGCGTGGGCTCGCACCCTGACGGACTCCGGCGAACGGTACGACCTCGAAGACGTGGCGGCCGAGTTCGGGGTCGAGCTGGACGACTAGGACTGACCCATGGCCAAGGTCGTCCTCACCAGCGAGGCCCGCGAGGACTTGCGCGACCAGGACGGATCGGCAGGGAAGATAGTCCTGAAGGCGATCAACAAGCTCAAGGACGACCCCGGGAAGCGCGGCCAACCGCTGGGCGTGAGATCGGGGAGCGACCTGACCACGTTCCGGAAACTGGTCGTGGGGGATCGTGACTACTGCATCGTCTACCGGGTCGAGACCGATGGAACGATCGTCGTGGTCTGGGTCATCGGTCGCAGGGTCGATGACGAGTGCTACCGGTTGGCGGTCTCACGCCTGCGACTTCATGCCGACCGGCCCGCTGCGGATGCCGTCGAGAACTTGATGAAGCAGGCATGGGACTACAGCCCTGAGTGAGATGTCCGTCGGGCGAAGGCCCCGACCGACCCTCCGCCGCTCCGACGACATCTAGTGCCATCCACAGGCGCGCGGCACCACATCTGGCGTTTATGCACAGGCAAGCCCGTTCCGCACGCCTGAATCCGCCGACTTGTCCACAGAAACGACCCCAGTTATCCACAGGCTTCACCCCATAGGGTCACTGCCCTGACGCGGCGAACGCGAGCAACTCCTCGACCGCTCGCACAGGCCCGCCCCACGTCAGGTGACCGATGGCCAGGAGCGGCGCGTCGACCTGGGACCAGGTGCGCAGGCGGTCGGGGTCGAGGCCGTACGCGGTGGCGACTTGGGTGCAGCGCTCCTCGATGCTGCCCTTGCCCGCGACGTCCACCACGTAGTCCATCGCGTCGAAGCACGGGTCCCCGACGCACGTCTTCGGGTCGATGGCGATCAGGCCGCGCGCGCCGCCGTCCAGCACGTTGCCGGGGTGCAGGTCGCCGTGCAGCAAGACCTCGGTGGACGTGCTGTCGAGCAGCCGTTCGCAGCGCCGCACCGCCAAGCCCCAGACGTCGCGGTCGACGTGCGCCGCGATGGCGGGCTCCGACAGCCGCCGGCTGATCCGGGCGAAAGCCTCCTCCATCCGCCCGCGCAACGTCCGCTTGAGCCCCGGAGGCGGCGGCACGGCGTGCAGCGCCGCCATCAACTCCGCCCACTCCGCAGGCGACGCGTCCGCCTCGGTCCCCGGCACAACGGCCTCCACCAGCACCGCCCCGGCCTCGGCCGCCAGCACCCGCACCACCCGCCCGGACGGCGCGAGCGACCGCAGCATCTCGACCTGCTCGCCGAGGAACGCCTCGTCCGGCGTCAGCTTGAGCACCGCCGCCACCCCGTCGGCCGTCGCGGCCCGGATCGCCACCGAAGACGCCCCGTCGCCGTAGGGCTCCCCCAACACCAGCCCCCACCGCCCAGCCAACGCCGAGGCCCGCCCCGGAACGCCGGCACACCACCCCGCCACCCCGTCCCCGAACCGGAGTGACAGGCGCGCGGTCATGTCGTCAACGTTCATCGACCAAGTATCTATAGGTCAACGGAGTCAGGTTCTCCCGGACCACGCGCCACGGGTGGACCACGTGCAACGTGCCGCCGGACGCGCTCGGCGTCGGACCGCGTTCCAGCGCGATGGAGCTGACCACGGCCAGCATCGTGTTCGGGTACTCGCGCTCGTGCAGTTCGACCTCGTTCCGGGTGAGGATGACCTCGCTGTCCGGCCCCCACCGGCTGGTCGTCCCCTTCACCTCGACGAACAGGTGCTCCTCACCCCGCGTGGCGTCGAGGTCGTAGGACTCGCGCGCCCCGACATCCCGCACCCGGTACCCCAACTCGCGCAGGTGCCCGGCGGCCACCGCGACCGCCCGCTGCTCAACCGCCGACTTCTCCGGCGCGGTGAGTCGCATCCCCTGCCCACTGCGCCTGCCCGCCGAGCGCTCGCTCGCCACGATCGCGTCCGCCACCTCGGGCGACGGCTCACCCGGCAGGTCGACCCGCAGGTAGAGCGCGCTGAGCATGGACAGCATGTGCGCGAGGTCGCGCTCCAGCACCGTTTCCTCGGGGATCGCGCCGACGGCATAGCTGAACGCGGTGACCATTCCCGCCTCGTAAGCTTGCCCGAGCTTCCGCTTGCGTGACGGCAGGGTGAAGTCGTCCACCCGGTCCAGGCGGACTTCCAGGTGGTCGGCCAGGGCGGTCCGCGCCCAGTCGACGCGCAACCGCAGCTCGCTGTCGGGGCGTGGGCGGTACTCGCCGTTCACGACGTGCGTCGAGCCCTGCATCAGGGTCAGGTGGACGCTCGTCCCGTAGGCGTCGAACAGGTAGACGACGTACCAGCCCTCGGTCGCCGATCGGGAGTGTTCCGGCGAGTACACGCGCACCCAGGGGATTTCGCTCTTGCGGCCCATGTGGTCGCGGGCCTGGACCTGCAAGTCGCCGATCGGTAGAGGCAGCGTTCGGTTGGCCGCCACCGCGTGCTCACGCACCCAGTCAGCGATCCCACCTTGCACCAACTCGCCTCGGCGACGCATGGCGGGTGTGTGCGTGGAGTGGAAGTCGGCTTGGAGGCGTAAGACGTCCTCTAGAAGGTCTCGCACCCCATGGAACGTAGTCGATGTGATCTTCCGCAACAGCGCGTTCCCTTCTCCGACACTAGGATCGGTCGGGTGTCCTCTCACGTTTACCTGCTCCGCCACGGTCAGACCGAGTGGTCGGAGAGCGGGCGGCATACCGGGCGTTCCGACATTCCCCTGACCGACGAGGGGGTTCAGCAGGCGCGGCGGGCCGGGGCGGTGCTGGCGCGGTTGCGGGGGACGGATCGGCCTGCGGCCTTGGTGTTGAGCAGCCCTCGGGAACGGGCTTGGCGGACGGCTGAGTTGGCCGGGTTGGAGGCCGTGCGGACCGAGGAGCTGGCCGAGTGGGACTACGGCGACTTCGAGGGGCTCACCACGCCGCAGATCCGGGAGACCGTGCCCGGCTGGACCGTGTGGACCCACCCCGTCCCGAGCGGTGAGGCGCACGACCAGGTGCGGGTGCGGGCGGAGGGCGTGGTCGCGCGGGCGCGGCAGGCGCTGGCCGGCGGGGACGTGGTGCTGGTGGGGCACGGGCACTTCAGCCGCGTGCTGATCGCCACCTGGCTGGGGCTGCCGCCCAAGGAGGGCGTCCACTTCGGACTGGACCCGGCCGGGCTGGCGGTGCTCGGTGACGAGCGCGGCGACCCGCAGGTGCGCCGGCTGAACGTGCCCGCCTGGGAGGTCGACGTTGACTGACCCGCGCATCCGCCGCGTCCGGCCCGACGACGTCCCGGCGATCGTCGGCCTGGTGCGGGAGCTCGCCGAGTACGAGCGCGCCCTGCACGAGTGCCGGCTGACCGAATCCCAGCTGCACGACGCCCTGTTCCGCGACGCCCCGGCGCTGTTCGGGCACGTCGCCGAGGTGGACGGCGAGGTGGTCGGCACGGCGCTGTGGTTCCTGAACTTCTCGACCTGGCGCGGCACGCACGGCATCTACCTGGAGGACCTGTACGTCCGCCCGACCCGGCGCGGCGGCGGGTTGGGCAGGGCGCTGCTGCAAGCGCTGGCCCAGGAGTGCGTGGCACGCGGGTACGCGCGCCTGGAGTGGTCGGTCCTCGACTGGAACGAGCCCGCGATCGGCTTCTACGAGTCGCTCGGCGCGCTCCCGATGGACGAGTGGACGGTCTTCCGGCTCACCGACGGGCCGCTGGCCTTGCTCGGTCACATCGACAGTTGATCTCGAAACGCTCACGAAACGGCAAAGCTCACCCAGTCGAGTGACGAGTGTTGACATCGTCACGCGCCGTGTCACCTTCGGACCCCCGATGCGGGATTGTCCCGCCCCGAAGGATGACCGGAAGGAAGTTCTGTCGTGAACCAGACCGACGCGTCGATCGGCGTCTTCCCGATCATCATCGGCTTGCTGATCGCCGTGCTGATGATCGCGGCCATGTGGAAGGTCTTCACCAAGGCCGGGCAGCCCGGCTGGGCTGCGATCATCCCGATCTACAACATCTACGTGCTGCTGAAGGTCGCGGGCCGTCCCGGCTGGTGGCTGGTCCTGTTCCTCATCCCGTTCGTGAACATCATCATGACGGTGATCGTGTCGCTCGACGTGGCCAAGGCGTTCGGCAAGAGCGGCGTCTTCGGCATCGTCGGCCTGTGGCTGTTCGGCTTCGTCGGCTACCCGATCCTGGGCTTCGGCGACGCGCGCTACCAGGGCCCCGCCCGCGCCTGACCCACTCGCAGCGCAGCCCGGACCTCCCGCCCCCCGATCGGCGGGAGGTCCGGCACGCGAGAGAACCAGCACGCAGAAGAACCGGCGGGCGGGAGAACCAGCGGTAAGGGACCCGGGAAGCGGTGCGAGGACTAGCGCTTGACGCCCACGGCACCGTAGCTCACGGTCTCCGCGCCGGTGGCCGCCTCGCCCTCGCCGTGCCACTTGGCGGCCAGCACGAGACCGGGCTCCAGCAGGTCGAAGCCGGCGAGCAGGGGCTCCACCTCGGCCTTCGACCGGGCCACGACGGGGGTCAGCGTCTCCGCCGCCACGCCGACCAGCTTCTCCACCATCTCCGGCTGCACGTCGGCGGTCAGGTGGCTGACCACGAGGTGGCTGCCGGGTGCCATCACGGCCCGGTAGCGGGCCACGACCTCGGCGGGCCGGTCCTCGTCGGTCAGGTACGGCAGGACGCCCACCATCAGCACGGCCACCGGCCGGCTCAGGTCGAGCAGCGCGCGCACCTCGGGTGAGCACAGCACCGCGTCCGGGTCGCGCAGGTCGGCCTGCGCGACGGCCACGCTCCCGTTGTCCCGCAGCATCGTCCGCCCGTGGGCGACGGTCGCGGGCTCGTTGTCCACGTACACCACGCGGCACGCCGGGTCGGCCTGGAGGGCGACCTCGTGCACGTTGCCGGCGGTCGGGATGCCGGAGCCGAGGTCGAGGAACTGGCGGACGCCGTCGGCCACGCACCGGCGGACCGCGCGGCGCAGGAAGGCGCGGGCGTGCTGGGCGATGGCGGCGACGGGGACGACCTTGAGGGACTGCTCGGCGAACTCGCGGTCGACCGCGAAGTTGTGCGCCCCGCCCAGGTAGTAGTCGTACAGCCGCGCCACGTTGGGGCGCTCGGCGTCACCGCTCGACGACACCCACCTCGGGGGGTTCTGCACTGCGCACCTCACCCTGCCTGGCTCCCGGAGCGGCGCGAACGCCTGCCGAACGGTATCCGGCTACTCCGTTCGTGTCCATCCGCCAAACGTGAACACGCAGGGTGATTGTGACTGGTCGAGCGGCGAAAAGCCAAACCGGTGGTGCCCCGGCCGAGGGGGCGATGCAGGGGGAAGGACGAGTCAACCCCCTCGGCCGGGAAACCTCTGCGGCGTCAGACGCCGGCGTAGGAGCGGATCCAGTCGCGGTACCGGGTGACCGCGGTGTAGTTCGACGTGCTGGAGCGGTCGCTCGTGGAGGCCACGCCGACCTGGTAGTACCGGCCGTCGACGGGGCTGGTGGCGAACATCGGGCCGCCGGAGTCACCGCCGGCCGCGATGCCGTTGATGCGGGTCACCGTGATGGCGATGCCGCCCCGGTAGTCGCGCCCGTTGACGTTGGTCACCCGGGTGTTGGCGACCTTCAGGTAGCGGGACTGGCAGTTGATCTCGGGCTGGTTGGTGCACGTGGCGCCCCACCCGAACAGCTGCACGGTCTGGCCGTTGGCCACCGCGCTGGTGGTGCCCAGCGGCGCGTAGGTGGTGCTCACCGAGCGGTCGATCTGCGCCAGGGCGAGGTCGACCGACGGGTGCTGGATGATCCTGGTCGCGGTCACCAGGGTGCCGCCGGTGGTCTGGTCGAGGCTGCCGACCCGGAAGGTGTAGGTGCCGGAGCCGGCCACGCAGTGCTGCGCGGTCAGGATCCACCTCGCGGCGATGATGGTGGCCGAGCAGTTCTGCTGGCCGTTGCGGAACAGGCGGGCCGCCCACGGGGCGTTGGAGGCGTTGCCGCCCCCGATGATGTAGGGCTGGACGTCCTGGGCCTGTGCGGCGGCAGGGGCCAGCGTGGTCAGCGCCAGGGCGGACAACAGCGCGGTGGCGGCTCCGGCCACCGCGGTCAGGGCGCGGTTCAGTCGCATGTACTCGTCACCTCAACGAACGCAGGGAGCGGTGAAAAACACCATTCGCAGCCTGGCTCATGGAAGTGGGCTGGAACACCCGCCGTTGGTCGGGCCAGCACCCGGCCGATGGTCTTCGGCCGAACGGCCCTACTCGTCGTTTTCGTCGACGCCCAGGGCCCAACGTCGCACCGGGTTGGTGAACAGCAGGACGATCACGACCACGACGTAGATGCCGAGCAGCGCGCCGTAGAGCTGCTGCCCGGACGGGCCGTAGGCGTACCAGGCGACGCCCAGCAGGAGCAGTTGCACGACGATCGACGGCGTGCGCGCCCAGTGCCGGCCGCGCACCAGCCCGACGCCGGCGGCCAGCACGCCGCCGCCCAGCACGACGAAGTACGCGGCCTCGCCGAGCACGCCCACCGCGTGGTCGGCCTGGAACGCCCGGACGACCAGGGCGATCGCGAAACCCAGCCCGACGAGGCCCTGGACGGCCGTCAGGACGCCGGCGGCGCGGACCTCGCGCGGGAGCTGCTTCGGCTGTGGCACGCTGGGCCTTTCCTCACGGTGAGTACTCGTCACGCATGGTAGGCCACCCGGTTGGCGAGTCCCGTTCCGCCGCCGCAGGGGCGAGGATCAAGGGGTTCCTTGGCGAGCCGGCGGTCGGGCCGGGGTGCACTTGTCGCGGGACGACGCGCAGCAGTACGCGGCGAAAGGAGATGTGGACCACTTTCGTGCGCCCGGCGCCCTCCTGGCGGGTGACGCGCGATCTGTCCCAGGTCACGCGCTGTCCTACCCTCTAGTAGTGCGCGCACTTCTGGTGGTCAACCCGCAGGCGACGGCCACGACGCCGGCCGGCCGGGACGTGCTCGCGCACGCGCTGGCCAGCGACGTGAAGCTCGACATCGTCGAGACGGACTACCGGGGGCACGCGGCGGACGCCGCCGCGCGGGCCGTGGTGGACGGGTACGACCTCGTGGTCGCCCACGGCGGCGACGGCACGGTGAACGAGGTCGTGAACGGGGTGCTGCGCAACGGCGTGCAGCCCGGCGTGCCGATGGTGGGCGTGGTGCCCGGCGGTTCGGCGAACGTCTTCGCGGGCGCGCTGGGGTTGCCGCGCGACCCGGTCGAGGCCACCTACCGCCTGTTGCAGGCGATCGAGCACGGCACCAGTCGCAAGGTCGGGCTCGGCCACGTCTCGTCGGCCGGTGCGGGTGGTTTCCACGACCGCTGGTTCACGTTCAACGCGGGGGTCGGCTGGGACGCCGACGTCGTGGCGGGAGTGGAGGCACAACGCGCGAAAGGCCGTGAAGCTTCACCGGCCCTTTACGTGCGCACCGCGTTCGCCAGTTACGTGAGCCAGCGCCGGCACCCGTCGAAGCTGACCGTGCGCATCCCGGACGAGGAGCCTTTCGAGGACGTGCGGCTCGCGTTCGTCTCGAACACCGATCCGTGGACGTACTTGAAGGACAAGGCGATCCGGCTCAACCCCAGCACGTCGTTCGACGGGGACCTCGGCCTGTTCGCGCTGCGCGCCATGGGGCTGCCCACCATCGCCCGGTACGTGACCCACCTGCTGGCGACGGACGGGAACCCGAAGGGCGGCAACCTGGTGCGCCGCGACGACGTCGGGTTCGTCCGGGTGACCAGCCCGGAGCCGGTCAACCTCCAGGTGGACGGCGACCTGCTCGGGTCGTGCACCGAGGTCGAGTTCACCTCCGTGCCGCGCGCGTTGACCGTTGCCGTGTAACCATGGGGTGTGCGGTGAGAAGGGTGAGCACCTGAGACACGACAGGGTGGTACGTGACCGTCGTGTGACCAGCGCGCTACCCATCCGCGATGTCCTGGCCTGCCAAGACGTCGCTGAGTGAAAGCCGGATGAACCCAGTCGATCTTTCGGGTGAGTTCACTCACCGGGTCAGTGCTAACCCCTTGACTTCTCCGCCGTTCGTGAAAGCATTCACAAGCACCCCAAAAACCGACCGCTGACGACCGGCGTGCCCTTGCGCGCGCCTAGCTGAGGAGTAGTTCCAATGGACTGGCGCCACCGCGCGATCTGCCGCGACGAGGACCCCGAGCTGTTCTTCCCCGTTGGGAACAGCGGTCCCGCGCTGCTTCAGATCGCCGAGGCGAAGACCGTCTGCCGCCGTTGTCCCGTCGTCTCCGACTGCCTCGCGTGGGCGTTGGAGAGCGGCCAGGACGCCGGCGTGTGGGGCGGGATGAGCGAAGACGAGCGCCGCGCCCTCAAGCGCCGCAACGCCCGCACGCGGGCTCGCAGCAACGCCTGAGCGTCGCGCGCGAAGCACTCACACGAAAGGCCCGACACCGTGCCAGGTGTCGGGCCTTTCGCTTGTGTTGCACACCCTCCCGCATGACCACGTGAGACTCCGCTGAGGTAGGTCGTCACGTGTGCACGGGGGTTAGTTTAACGCCGGGCCCTGAGGGGCACGCGCAGGACCGCCTCTGTACCGCCTCGGGGCCTCCGCCGCAAGCTCAGGCTGCCCCTCAGCTCGGACTCCACCAGCGTCCGGACGATCTGCAACCCCAGCCGGTCGGTGCGCTCCAGCGAGAAGCCCGGCGGCAGGCCGCGACCGTCGTCGGAGATCACCACGTCGAGCCACTTCGCCGACCGCTCGGCGTGCACGACGACCTCGCCGTGCTGGCCGGCGGCGTACGCGTGCTCGAACGCGTTCTGCACCAGCTCGGTCAGCACCATCACCAGCGGGGTCGCCAGCTCGGCGGGCACGATGCCGAACGGGCCCTCCCGGCGCACCACCACCTTGGACTCGGTGGCCGCCACGTCCGACATCATCGGGATGACCTTGTCGACCACGTCGTCCAGGTCGACCCGCTCGTCCACCGACATCGACAGCGTCTCGTGCACCAGCGCGATGGAGGTGACCCGGCGCACCGACTCGGCCAGCGCCTCGCGCGCCTCCTCCGAGCTGGTCCGCCTGCTCTGCAGGCGCAGCAGCGCGGCGACGGTCTGCAGGTTGTTCTTCACCCGGTGGTGGATCTCCCGGATGGTCGCGTCCTTCGACATCAGCGCGCGGTCCCGGCGGCGCACCTCGGTGACGTCCCGGCACAGCACCAGCGCGCCCGCCGCGCTCCCCCGGGGCCGCAGCGGCAGCGCCCGGAACAGCACGGCCGCGCCGCGCCGCGACTCGGCCTCGATCCTCATGCCGGCCTGCCCGTCCAGCGCGGACCGGATGCGCTGGGCCACCTCCGTGGCGTCGAACGGGTCGCCGATCAGCGAGCGGGTCAGCGGGGCCAGGTGCACGCCGACGAGGTCGGACGCGTGCCCCATCCGGTGGTAGGCGCTGAGCGCGTTGGGGCTGGCGAACACCACCGCGCCCGACGAGTCCAGCCGGATCAGCCCGTCGCCCACCCTCGGGCTGGTGTGCACGTCGGGCGACGGCTCGGTGGTGGGGAACGTGCCGTCGGAGATCATCTGGCACAGGTCGGCGGCGCTGCCCAGGTAGGAGATCTCCAGCGGGCTCGGCACCCTCGGCACGGCGAGGTTGGTGTTGCGGCTGAGCACCGCGATCACCTCGTCGTGCCGCTTGACCGGGATGGCCTCCCGGCGGACCGGCACGCCCAGGTGCCAGCGCGGGTCCTCCTCGCGGCAGATCCGCGACTCGGCCATCGCCCGGCGCAGCTGCGGGTGCTCGTCCACCTCGACCGTGCTGCCGACCACGTCCTCCGGGTGGGCGGTCGGCGCGGTCGTCGGCCGCGCCTGCGCGACGCACAGGAACGTGGTGCCGTCCAGCGGGACCCACATCAGGAAGTCGGCGAAGCTCAGGTCGGAGAGCAGCTGCCACTCCGCCACCACGAGCTGGAGGTGGTCGACGGCCGTGCCGGAGAGCTTGGTGTGCTCGGCCAGGAGGTCGGTGAGCGTGGACAGGGCTACCCCACCACCGAGTCGTGCGCGACGACCGCCCGGCCCCGCGCCACCGCGCGCCGCGCCGCCCTGATCCGCCCGGTCATGCCCCTCCTCCGCTCGCGCCCATCCAACCACGGTCCGGGCCCCGCGCCGGGGGTGCCGGCGCACGTGACACACTGGGGTGAAGCAATCTGAGTACGAGGAGAACCCGATGTCGAAGCGTGCCCGCAAGCGCCGCGACCGCAAGAAGGGTGGCGCGAACCACGGGAAGCGCCCCAACGCCTGAGTTCGATCAGGTGCGGTCGGGGGCCGTCCGGGGCGACAGCTCCGTGACGGCCCTTTCGCCGTCCGGGCTCACTCCGACTTCGCGCGGACCTGGACCTCGACGTCGACCTCCACGTCGACCGTGCCGTCCACGGTGACCTGGCGGATGCGGGCGCGCAGCCGCTGCTTGAGCTCCTCGGGCGCCAGCTCACCGCCGCACTTCTTCGCCAGCAGCGCCTTGAGGTGCTCCTCGATGCCGTACTCCTCCAGGCACGGGTGGCACTCCTCCAGGTGCGTCTGCAGCAGCTCCTTGCGCCGCTCGTCGCACTCGTGGTCGAGGAACAGCCACACCTCGGAGAGCACCTCCGAGCAGTCGGTCTCGTGGTGTTCGCCGCAGCTCATCGGCCCGCCACCTCCGAACTGCCCTGGTCCTGGCCGCGCAGGAAGCCGCGCTCCCGCGCGACGTCGGCCAACTGCTCGCGCAACTGCCTGCGGCCCCGGTGCAACCGGGACATCACGGTGCCGATCGGGGTGCCCATGATGTCTGCGATCTCCTTGTAGGCGAAGCCCTCGACGTCCGCCAGGTACACCGCGATCCGGAACTCCTCGGGCAGCCGCTGGAGGGCTTCCTTGACGTCCGAGTCGGGCAGCCGGTCCATGGCGTCCATCTCGGCGGAGCGCAGGCCCGTCGACGTGTGGCTCTCCGCCTGGGCCAGTTGCCAGTCGGTGATCTCGTCGGTGGGCTGCTGCAGCGGCTGGCGCTGCTTCTTGCGGTACCCGTTGATGTAGGTGTTGGTGAGGATGCGGTACAGCCACGCCTTGAGGTTGGTGCCGGCGGAGAACGACGCGAAGGCGGCGTACGCCTTCAAGTACGTCTCCTGCACCAGGTCCTCGGCGTCGGCCGGGTTGCGGGTCATCCGCAGGGCAGCCGAGTACAACTGGTCGAGCATCGGCATCGCGTCGCGTTCGAAACGCGCGGCGCGCTCGGCCGTCGTCTCGTCAGTCGGCGTGTCCTGCGTTCGCGTGGCTGGCACCGCGCTCCCTTCCCACCGGCCGGCGGGCGCGGTGGCTGAAGCTGTGTGGGACGCGTTCGAGGATACGCGCCGGTCGCCTGGCCGGCAGCGAGCCGAACCACGCGGCGGCCGGGCCGCACCGGGCCTGCTGACCTGCTGTTCCATCACCTCGGTTGCCACGTCAGCCGACAACGCGTGCGACAACGCGGGCATTCCCCGGCTAGGGTGCGCGATCATGGCTGGACGTGGGACGCCTGCCACGGCGTTGCTGGACAAGCAGAAGGTGGCGCACGCGCTGCACGCGTACGAGCACGACCCGCGCCACGAGTCGTACGGGCTCGAAGCCGCCGAAGCACTGGGCATTTCACCCGATCGGGTGTTCAAGACCCTGGTCGCCGAGGTGGACGGGAAGCTGACCGTCGGCGTGGTCCCGGTCACCGGCCAACTGGACCTGAAAGCGCTGGCAGCGGCCGTGGGCGGCAAGAAGGCGAAGATGGCCGAGGTGGCGGCGGCGGAGCGCGCCACCGGCTACGTCGCGGGCGGCATCTCGCCGCTCGGGCAGAAGAAGCGCCTGCCGCTGGTGGTGGACGCCTCGGCCGAGGCGTTCGACACGGTGTACTGCTCGGCGGGCCGGCGCGGGCTGGAGGTCGAGATCGCACCGGCCGACCTGGTGCGCCTCACCCGGGCCGTTGTGGCGGACATCTCCGCCTAGTACGGGTCGAGGGCCTCAGTCCAACGGGCGCAGGATGCGGTCGAGCCACTCGCCCACCGCGCGCCGCACGCCCTCCAGGTCGGCTTTGAGCGTGTGGTCGCCGGGCAGCAGGACCACCTCGCGGCGGTGCGCCACGCCCGGCTGCCCGAACGGGTCGTTCTCGCCCTGCACGACCAGCGTGGCCACGTCGACGCCGTCCAGCTCGGCGATCCGGCTCTTCTCCGGCCGGCCCGGCGGGTGCACCGGGAACGCCAGGCACAGCACCGCCACCGCCTGGCCCTCCGCCGACGTCCGGCAGGCCACCCGGGCACCCGACGACCGGCCGCCGAACAGCAGCGGCATCTCGTCGAACCACCGGGCGCCCAGGTCCTCGACCACCGCCAACCACGCCGCGTCCAACTGCTTCGCGGGCGCCGGCGCGCGCCGGCCGGCCACCCGGTACGGCTGCTCCACCAGCGCCACGTGCACCCCCGCGTCCACCGCCGCCCGGGTCGCCGCCACCAGGTCGGGCGCGGAGATCCCGCCGCCGGCCCCGTGCCCCAGCAGCAGCCCGGCCCGCCCCTCGGGCGCGCAGTGCAGCTCCGCCCGCGCGGGGCCGTGCGGGGTGTCGACGGTGGTCGAGGTCATGACAGCTCGAACAGGGTGGGCTCGGGCTTCTCGTCCTCGGTGAGCGTGACGGCGTCCATCAGCGACGGGTCGTTGTTCTTGATGCTGTTCACCCTGGTCGACACCGGGCGCAGCTCGAACCCGTCGACCAGGTCGCGGTCCGGCGCGAGCAGCTCGCCCGGGTCGGCGCGGTCGGGGTCCAGCCACGCCGCCCAGCGGTCGCGCGGCAGCACGAGCGGCATCCGGTGGTGCACCCGGGCCATCTCGCCGATCGCGTCCGTGGTCAGCACCGCGCAGGTGATCACCGGCGTGCGCTCGTCGCCGTCCTGCTGCCACCACACCGACCAGATGCCCGCCATCGCCAGGCTGGAGCCGTCGCCGGGGGTGATGAAGTACGGCTGCTTGCGGCCCTCGCCGGGCTGCCACTCGTACCAGCCGGCGGCCGGGACGATGCACCGGCGCTTGGTGGCCGAACTCTTGTAGGCGGGCTTCTCCAGCACGCTCTCCGCCCGCGCGTTGATCATCTTCGCCGCGCCGGAGAGGTCCTTGGCCCAGTGCGGGACCAGGCCCCAGCGCAGCACCCGCACGCTGCGCTCGACCACGTCCGGGTCGGCGTTGCCCTCCTCGTCGCGGGGGTGCCGCTCCACTACCGCGAGCACCGACTTGGTCGGCGCCACGTTGAAGTCCGGGCCGGGCGCGTCGCCCCCGGTGCCGTCCACCGCGTCGAACTCCGCCGCCAGCAGCGCCGGGTTCTTGGTGGAGGCGTACCTGCCGCACAAACCGATCACCTCCGATTGGCCATCGTCGCACGTGGGAACCACCGGTGCGAGCCACCGACCACCCCATGCGGGATCATCGGCGCATGACTTCGCAGTGGTCCGCTCCCACCGCCCACGGCCCCGTGCACGCGACGGTACCCGTGCCCGGCTCCAAGTCGATCACCAACCGGGCCCTGGTGCTGGCCGCCCTGGCCGACGGGCCGTCCGCGCTGCACACCCCGCTGCGCAGCCGCGACACCACCCTGATGGCGGACGCCCTGGCCTCGCTCGGCGTCGGGGTCGAGGACGGGCCGGACGAGTCGTGGCTGGTCACGCCGGGCGCGCTGCGCGGTCCGGCGGCGGTGGACTGCGGGCTGGCGGGCACCGTGATGCGGTTCCTGCCGCCGGCGGCGGCGCTCGCCTCGGGCGAGGTCGTGTTCGACGGCGACGAGCACGCGCGGGTCCGCCCGATGGGCACGATCCTGCACGCGCTGCGCGCGCTGGGCGCGGACCTCGACGGCGAGGCGCTGCCGTTCACCCTGCACGGCAAGGGCGGGCTGCCCGGCGGCGAGGTGACCATCGACGCGTCGGCGTCGTCCCAGTTCGTCTCCGGCCTGCTGCTGTCCGGGGCCCGCTACGAAAGCGGCGTGGTCGTGCGGCACGACGGGAAGCCCGTGCCGTCCCTGCCGCACATCGAGATGACCGTGGCCATGCTGCGCGAGGCGGGCGTGGTGGTGGACGACTCCGAGCCGGACGCCTGGCGGGTCGAGCCCGGCCCGATCCGGGGCCGGGAGTGGCGGGTGGAACCGGACCTGTCGAACGCGACGCCGTTCCTGGCCGCCGCCGCGGTGACCGGCGGCGAGGTCACCATCCCGGGCTGGCCGACCGCGACCACCCAGCCCGGCGGTGCCGCGCGGGACATCTTCGAGCGGTTCGGCTGCGCGGTGGTCCTCGACGAGCGCGGCCTGACCGTGCGCGGGCCGGCGCGGCTGACCGGCGTCGACATCGACCTGCGGGACGAGAGCGAGCTGACGCCGACGGTCGTCGCGCTGGCGGCGCTGGCCGAGGGCCGCTCGCGGGTCCGGGGCGTCGCGCACATCCGGGGCCACGAGACCGACCGGATCGCCGCGCTGGTCGCCGAGGTCACCCGGCTCGGCGGCGACGCCGAGGAGACCGAGGACGGCCTCGTCGTCACCCCGCGCCCGCTGCGCGGCGGCACGTGGCGGGCCTACGCCGACCACCGGATGGCCACCGCCGGCGCGATCGTCGGGCTGGTGGTGCCGGGCGTCGGGGTGGACGACATCCGGTCCACCACCAAGACCATCCCCGACTTCCCGGGCATGTGGGCGGCGATGCTCGGGACCGCCGCGCACGGGACCCGCTGACCGTGGCCCGCGACTGGCACCGGCTGGACGAGTCCGACGTCCGGGTGCGCCCCGGCAAGGGCACCCGACCGCGCAGCAAGCGCCGCCCCGAGCACGCCGACGCGGTGACCGCGATGGTCGTCG
Organism: Actinosynnema sp. NPDC050436; assembly: GCF_040655415.1. NCBI lineage: Bacteria > Bacillati > Actinomycetota > Actinomycetes > Pseudonocardiales > Pseudonocardiaceae > Actinosynnema > Actinosynnema sp. NPDC050436. The sequence goes on from NZ_JBFAJV010000006.1 coordinate 43,744, forward strand.
CGGTGGACCGGGGGCGGTGGACGTGCGCGGTGGAGGACGACCCGGACCGGCTCGTGGTCGCCATGCGGGCCCGTGAGCTGGGCCGCACCCCCGTCGTGGTGGGCGACCGGATCGGGCTGGTCGGCGACACCTCCGGGCAGCCGGACACGCTGGCGCGCATCGTGAAGGTCACCGACCGGCGCTCGGTGCTGCGGCGCACGGCCGACGACACCGACCCGTTCGAACGGGTGGTGGTGGCCAACGCCGAGCAGCTCGTGATCGTGTCCGCGCTGGCCGACCCGCAGCCGCGCCGGGGCTTCATCGACCGGTGCCTGGTGGCCGCCTACGCGGGCGGCCTCGAACCGCTGCTGTGCCTGACCAAGTCCGACCTGGCGCCGCCCGACGAGCTGGTCGCCGCCTACGCGGAGCTGGACCTGCCGGTCGTGGTGACGCGGTCCGACGTCGACCCCGACGAGCTGCGCGGGCGCCTGGTGCACCGGCTGTCCGCGCTGATCGGGCACTCCGGGGTCGGCAAGTCGACCCTGGTGAACCGGCTGGTGCCGGACGCGAACCGGGCGGTCGGCGTGGTGAGCGGCGTCGGCAAGGGCCGGCACACCTCCACCCAGGCGGTGGCGCTGCCGCTGCCCGAGGGCGGGTGGGCCGTGGACACGCCCGGCATCCGGTCGTTCGGGCTGGCGCACATCACGCCGGACGACATCGTCGGCGCGTTCCCGGACATGGCGGCGATGGCCGAGGAGTGCCCGTCCGGGTGCGGCCACCTGGGTGCGCCCGAGGACCCGGGCTGCCTGCTGGACGAGCTGGTCTCGACCGGCGTGGCCTCGCCCGGCCGGCTCGCCTCGCTGCGCAGGCTGCTGGAGTCGCGCGGCAAGTTCGACGAGTACGAGTAGGCGGGCTACCGCTGGTCGTCGCGCGGCAGCACGGGCGGGGTGAAGCTCGCCAGCACCCGGTCGGCGGGGATCTCGCCCACGTACTGCACGCAGGTGCACGGCACGTCGTGCGCGCCGACGTACGCGGACTTGGTCCTGGTCTTGGCGTGGCACCGGCCGCGCTCGTCGTGGAACGACAGGCCGTGCTCGCAGCCGTCGCAGGTGGCGCGCGGCAGCGCGGGCGGCTCGCGCCGGCGGCGGCCGGTCAGGGTGCCGAGGCCGAAGGCGACCAGGGCGATGGCCGCCCCGACGATCAACGTCACGGGGTCCATGCGGGTGTCCGTTCCGTGGTGGGGGTGTCCTCCCGAGGAACGTACGCGGCTGCGGCTCAGCCCATGTGCGGATACGTGTGATCGGTGGGCGGCGCGAAGGTCTCCTTGATCACGCGCGGGCTGGTCCACCGTTGCAGGTTGAAGATCGAGCCCGCCTTGTCGTTGGTGCCCGACGCCCGCGCGCCGCCGAACGGCTGCTGACCCACCACCGCGCCGGTCGGCTTGTCGTTGACGTAGAAGTTGCCCGCCGCGTACCGCAGCGCGCGCCCGGCCTGCTCGACGGCCGCCCGGTCGGTGGCGAACACCGCGCCGGTCAGCGCGTACGGCGAGGACCCGTCGACCAGCTCCAGCACGTCGGCGAACCGGTCGTCCTCGTAGACGTGCACCGACAGGATCGGCCCGAAGTACTCGGTGGTGAACATTTCGTCGGACGGGTCGGTGCCGACCAGGACGGTGGGCCGCACGAAGTAGCCGACCTCGTCGTCGCAGGTGCCGCCGGCCAGCACCTCGACGCCCGGCACCGCGCGCGCCCGCTCCAGCGCCGCCGCGTGCCGGGCGAACGCGCGGGCGTCGATCACCGCGCCGCCGAAGTTGGCGAAGTCCGTGACGTCGCCGTAGGTCAGCGAGTTCGTCACGTCCGCCAGCTCGTCCCGGATGTCCTCCCACACCGAGCGGGCGACGTAGGCGCGGGACGCGGCCGAGCACTTCTGGCCCTGGTACTCGAACGCGCCGCGCACCAGGCCGGTCACCAGCGCCGCCCGGTCGGCGGAGGGGTGCGCGACCACGAAGTCCTTGCCGCCCGTCTCGCCGACGACCCGGGGGTAGGACCGGTAGGAGTCCAGGTTGGCGGACATGGTGCGCCACAGCGCTTTGAACGTCGCCGTGGACCCGGTGAAGTGCAGCCCGGCGAAGTGCGGGTCGGTCATCGCCACCTCGGAGACCGCCGACCCGTCCCCGGTCACCAGGTTGACCACGCCCGGCGGCAGGCCGGCCTCCTCCAGCAGCCGCATGGTCCAGTGCGCGGCGAGCTGCTGGGTGACCGACGGCTTCCACACCACCGCGTTGCCCATCAGCACGGGTGCGAGCGGCAGGTTGCCGGCGATCGCGGTGAAGTTGAACGGGGTGATCGCCACGACGAACCCGTCCAGCGCGCGGTGGTCGAAGCGGTTCCACGCGCCGGAACCCGACGCGGGCTGCTCGGCCAGCAGCCGGCGGCCGAAGTGCGCGTTGAAGCGCAGGAAGTCGATCAGCTCGCACGCCGCGTCGATCTCGGCCTGCTGCGGGGACTTGGACTGGCCGAGGACCGTCGCCGCGTTCAGGGTGTCCCGCCACGGCCCGGCCAGCAGGTCGGCGGCCTTGAGCAGGACGGCGGCCCGCGCGTCGAACGGCAGCTCCTGCCAGCCCGGCGCGGCCCGGCGGGCGACCCGCACCGCGTCCGCGACGTCCTCGCGGGTGGCGTTGCCGGTGACGCCCAGGACGTGCCGGTGGTCGTGCGGCTGGACCACGTCGACGCGGTCGCCGCCCGCCATCCGCCGCCGGCCGTCGACGGTCATGGTCAGCTCGTGCCGCTCGCCCTCCAGCTCGGCGACGCGGCGGCGCAGGGACTCGCGCTCCGCGCTCCCGGGTGCGTAACCCCGAACCGGTTCGTTGACCGGTTCGGGTACCGAGGTGACGGCGTCCATGGGGCCATCGTGGCACGCGGTAGTACGGTGCGCAGCCGTGGCGAAAGTGACCGGCATCGGCGGTGTGTTCCTGCGCGCCCGCAACCCCGCGCGACTGGCCGAGTGGTACCGCGCGCACCTCGGCGTGCCGATGAACGAGCACGGCGCGGTGACCTTCCACTGGGTGCGGGAGGAGACGACGACGTTCGCGCTGTTCGCGCAGGACACCGAGTACTTCGGCGAGCCGGGCCAGCGGGCGATGCTGAACCTGCGGGTGGACGACCTGCCCGCGCTGCTGGTCGGGCTGCGCGACCGGGGCGTCGAGGTGCTGCCGCAGACCGAGGACTCGGAGTTCGGCCGGTTCGGCTGGGTGGTCGACCCCGAGGGCAACCGCATCGAGCTGTGGGAGCCCGCCCCCGGGATGTGAGGCGGGCCCCGGGCTACATCAGCTCCAGCACGAACGGCAGCTCCTGCGCCGCGTACCAGGCCAGCTCGTGGTCCTCGGCCTCGCCGAGCGCGAACTCGGCGTCCGGGTCGCCGAGGTCGGCCGCGTCGACCACCTCGACGGCCTCGCGCACCGCGTCCTCGGCGTCCGAGGTGTCCAGGTGGATCGCCGCGATCTGCTTCAGGGTCACCGGCCCGGCGATCTTGACCACCGAGAAGTCCAGGTCCGGGCGCAGCTTCACGTCCTCGACGTCGACCGACACCACCGCCCGCCGGGGCACCGCCTTCTCCTCGTCGGACAGCAGCCGCAGCGACGCGCGGGCGGCGTCCAGCATCGCCGAGTACTCCAGCTCCTCGGTGTCGCCGGTCGCGTAGGACTCGCGCAGCGCGGGCGTCAGCGCGAAGCCGGTGCCGCCCACGGGCGTGAACTCGCCCCGCTCCACCAGGCCGCGCAGGATCGCCACGGTCGCCGGGAGGTACACCCTCATCAAGACACCGTTCCCATCAGTTCCTCCACGGACTCCTCGACCATCGCCGCCAGGACGTCCACATCGGACATCGCGTCCCGGTCGGCGTTCAGGCCGAAGTACACACCACCGTCGTACGAGGTGACGCCGATCGACAGCGCCTGGCTCTTGGCCAGCGGCACGACCGGGAACATCTCGGTCATCTTCGCCCCCGCCGCGTAGAGCGGCACCTGGGGACCGGGCACGTTGGTCACCACCACGTTGAACAGCCGCCGGGAGAACGAGCTGGCCGCCCGCGCGCCCAGGGCGTGCAGGGTCGGCGGCGCGAACCCGGAGAACTTCACCAGGGTCTGCGCGGCGACCTGCTGGCCGGACTCCTGGTGGGCGCGCAGGGCGTGGCTGACGTGGTGCAGCCGCACAACCGGGTTCGGCTCGCCGACCGGCAGGTCGACCAGGTAGGCCGACACCTGGCTGCCGTGCGCGTCGTCGTCCCGGACCGACATCGGGGTCATCGCCCGCATGGTCGTCCGCGCGGTGACCACCTCGCCGCGCGAGAGCAGCCAGTTCCGCAGCGCCCCGGACAGCACGGCCAGCACGCCGTCGTTGACCGTGCCGCCGTGCGCGCGGCGGATGGCGCGGAACTCGTCCAGCCGGGTGCGGGCCACCGCGAAGCGGCGCTGCGGCGAGATGCGGACGTTCAGGGGGCTGCCCGGCGCGGGCGTGGCGGCGGTGCGCACGGCCGACGCGAGCCCGCCCAGCGCGCCCGCGACCTTGCGGACCGTGGCCACGGTGTCCATGGCCGCGCTGCGCACGTTCTCCACCAGCTCGCCGGGCCGCTGCACGGCCTCGGCGACGGCGTCCGCGACGAGCTGGAGGCCGCTGGGCTGGGGCTGCGGCATCCACAGCGCTTCGACCGGCTGCCGGGGCGTGGCCGACACGTCCAGGATGACCTGGCCGATCTCCGGGGCGCCGATGCCGTCCACCACCGCCTGGTGCGTCTTGGTGATCACCGCCGACCGGTTCCGGGCCAGGCCCTCGACCAGGTAGGTCTCCCACAGCGGCCGGGTGTGGTCCAGCGGGCGCGACATCAGCCGCGCCACCAGGTCGTGGAGCTGCTGGTCGCTGCCCGGCCGGGGCAGCGCGGACCGGCGCACGTGGTAGGTGACGTCGAAGTCCGGGTCGTCCACCCACACCGGGCGGGCCAGCCGGCCCGGCACGTGCACGACCTTCTGCCGGTAGCGCGGCACCAGGGCCAACCGCTGCTCGATCAGGTCGACCAGGCCGTCGTAGTCGAAGCCCGCCTTCGGCCGGCGGAACACCGCCACCCCGCCGACGTGCATCGGCGTCGTGGAGTCCTCCAGGTACAGGAACGAGGCGTCCAGCGCGGACAGGCGGTCGGGCATGGCTGCCAGGCTAGTCGCTGCAGCTCTCCACCAGCCTGCGCACGGCCCTGACCTCGATCGGGTCGCGGGTGTGCCGGGCCAGCCGGATCTCCGCGGCGGCGGGCATCGCGCGCCGCGCCTCGCGGTCCACGCCGGACAGGAACCCGCGCACCAGCCGGGACCGGGCCAGCCGCTTGAACGGCTTGAGCGGGGCCACCGCCATGGCGAGCCAGCTCAGCGCCACGTCCAGCCGGCGGTCGCCGCGCTGCGCGCAGGCCCAGTCGACCACCACCGGCCCCGCCGGGCCGAGCACCACGTTGCCGGGGTGCAGGTCCAGGTGCAGCAGGCACCCCTCGCCGGGCAGGAAGTCGGGCGCCTCCACCGCGTCCAGGCAGCGGTGCAGGTCGGCCAGCTCCCGCCCGAGCGCACCCGCCCGCCACGGCTTGGCGTCGAGCTCCTGCGACATGCGCGGACCCGGCACGTACTCCATGACCAGGTCGGTGCCGGCGACGTCGTGCACCCGGGGCACCGGGATGCCCCGCGCGTGCAGGTGCCGCATCAGCAGGGCCTCGGGCTCCAGGTCGCGCCCGACGCGGCTGCGCTTGACCAGCAGCCCGTCGGACCGCAGGAAGACGTCCGCCTCCCGGCCGGAAGCCAGCAGACGGTGCGCCACGTTGCGCGGGTCCATGTGACGATCATCATGATTGACAGCCCCAAAGCAAGCCCCAAATGGGTGCTACCCCCACCCCCCATCCCCACGCAACCACCCTCCCCTTCCCTCAAACGCGCCCACCACTCCCTAGAACCCGACCACCACGCGGGGCCGCGTCGGCCTGTCGCGCCGCCTTCCACCCCGATCGAAAAGCGTGATCGGGGTGGAAGGCGGCGCGATGGGCCGACTTCCAGGCGGCCCCGCCGCCCCGACGGAGTCGGGGCAAGATGACACAGTGATTTCCCCCAAGGACCGGTTCATCACCGTGTACGGCCGCAAGCCGGTGCTCGAAGCGCTTGACGACGCCTCGCTCGAAGTCGACAAGGTCCTGCTCGCGGACAACGCGCGCGGGCCTGCGGCGAAGGAGATCGTGGACGCGGCGAACCGGCGCGGTGTGCCGGTGCAGCGGGTCACCGCGCAGCGGGTGAAGGTGCTGGCCGGCAACGGGCGGCACGACCAGGGGGTGCTCGCCGACGTGGTCGCGCCCCGGATGCTGCCGCTCGGGCGGGCGCTGGAGCGGCGGCCGAGCCGCATCCTGCTGCTGGACGGCATCACCACGCCGGCCAACGTCGGCATGATCCTGCGCACCGCGACGGCCGCCGGGCTGGACGGGATCGTCGTGCCGCGCCGGGGGGTGGCGTCGATCGACCCGCTGGTGGTGAAGGCGTCCGCCGGGGTGGCGTTCCGGGCACCGGTGCTCAAGTGCGCGACGGCGGGCGAGGCGGCGGCCGAGCTGTCCGAGGCCGGGTACCCGCTGTTCGCGCTGGACGCGGGCGCGTCCGACACCATCTACAGCGCCGACCTGCCCGACCGCGCGGCGTACGTGCTGGGCAGCGAGACCGACGGGATCTCCGAGGACGTCCGGCCGTTCATCGCCGGGTGGCTGTCGATCCCGATGGCGGCGGGCGTGGAGTCGCTCAACGTGGCGAGCGCGGCGGCTGTGCTGTGCTTCGAGGTGGTCCGCCGGGCCGTCGTCGCCCGCTGACCCGGGCGCGACCCGCCGGAGCCGGTCGCGGCGCGGGCGCCGGAGGGCCGCTCCGACACCCGCGCCGCTTCACTGTGGGCGACCCGACGTCACAGCCGGCCGGGCGAGTGCCCGGCGTGCGCCGTCCCGATCGGCCCCCGGTGCTCCACGTCGGCGGCCCGGACCACCTGTGGGCGACATCGCCGGTCCCCTCCCACGCTGATCCCGGCTTCGCAGTACGCCCGCACGGATGTCGGCCCGCCGACCCGAAGTCGCGGAACACCGGAAAACCCGTCGTGCCCGCTGTGGAGATGTGCGTTCGATTCCGACTGGTCCGAACGTACGTCGCCGTGCGGATTACCGGCAATTCACCGCACGAGTGGTCGCCGCTCAGCGCACGGTCACCGGTTAACCCCGGAGGGGGACCTCCAACAGCACTTCGAGTTCCTCGAGGGTGGACCGCACCGACCGGTGGTGCACACCGACCATGCCGACCGCCGCCGCGCCCCGGACGTTGACCGCGAGGTCGTCCACGAACACGCAGCCGCCCGGTTCCAGGCCGAGCCGGGCGGCGGCCAGCAGGTAGATCCGGCGGTCCGGTTTGGCGTACCCGACCTCGCCGGAGGTGATCACCGCGTCGAACAGGTCGCGCCACGGCTCGGGCGGTGCCCACAGGCCGTCCGCGTTGGACAGGATCGCGGTCCGCAGGCCGTGCCGGCGGACCTGCCGGGCGGCGGTGACCAGCGGCGGCTCGTCCACGCCGGGGTCGTCGCCGTGGTCGGTGAGCACCCCGCCGAAGTCCAGCACCAGACCGCGCACACCCACCTCCACCAGGTGATCCCGGTACGCCGCCGGCCTCCGGCGGCTCGGTTGAAGCATGTCACCCCCCGTGCGCGTGCTGCGCGCCCGCACGCCCGCCGCGCACCGCCGGGCCCACCGGCTGGTCACCGCCGTGGTCGAGGCGGTGTCCGGTCGGCGTCCGCACCGCCAGGTGGCCCGGGTGCTCGCCGCGCCGGCGGAGGCCGGGGTGGGGCGGGCGGCAGCGGTGCTGCGGACCGCGCGGCTGGGCGTGACCCGGCTGTGCCCGACCTCGGGGCAGGCCGCCGAGCTGTCCGGCGTGCTGGTCAGCGGGCGCGGCCGGGTCCGCGCGCTGGCCGCCCGCATCGAGTGGGCCGACGACCGGTGGTGGTGCACCGAGTTCCACGTGCTGCCGTGACGGTTCCAGCGCACGTCGGCCGGAGCGGAAACGGCGAGTGCCGCCGGACCCTCGGCCCGGCGGCACTCGCAGCGCACGTCCCCTACTGGCGCGGGCCCTTGCGGTTCGCCTTCTCCTGCGCGCGGGCCGCCGCGCGGCGCTCCTTGCGGGTGCCCTGGCCGCCGCCACCGCCGGCCTGCCGCGCCTCGCCGCTGGTCTCCGCGTCACCGCTCTCGGACGGGCCGCTGTAGGTCAGGCCCTGCTGGCCGCCCCGCTGGTCGAGCCCCTTGCCGCGCAGCGCGGGCGGGATCGCGTCGCCGCCGGCGAGCTGCGCCAGCGCCGGGCCGGCGGGCGCGTCCTGCACCGACGACTCCTGCTGGGCCGCCGCGGCTGCCGCCGCCCGCGCACGGGCCCGGCTGCCGGTCAGCGCGCCGGCACCGGCCGCGATGGACACCTGCACCGGGGGCTCCGGGGCGGGCTCCGGCTCGGCGGCCTCGACCTGGAGGTTGAACAGGAAGCCGACGACCTCCTCGCGGAGCGCCTCCAGCATCCCGTTGAACATGTCGAAGCCCTCCCGCTGGTACTCGATCAGCGGGTCGCGCTGCGCCATGGCGCGCAGGCCGATGCCTTCCTTGAGGTAGTCCATCTCGTAGAGGTGCTCGCGCCACTTGCGGTCCAGCACGGACAGCAGCACGCGGCGCTCCAGCTCGCGCATCGCGCCCGGACCGACCCGGCCGTCGATGTCGGCCTCGCGGGCCTGGTACGCGGCCAGCGCGTCCTCCTGGAGCTTCGCCTTCAGCGACTCCTTGGTGAGGTCCTCGTCGTCGGACTCCAGCAGCGCCTTGTAGTCCAGCGTGATCGGGTACAGCGTCTTGAGCGCCGTCCACAGCTTGTCGAGGTCCCAGTCCTCGGCGTACCCGTCGGCGGTCGCGCCGTCCACGTAGTCGCCGACCACGTTGGTGATCATGTGCTCGACCTGCTCGCGCAGGTCCTCGCCGGCGAGCACGCGGTGCCGCTCGGCGTAGATCACCTTGCGCTGCTCGTTCATGACCTCGTCGTACTTGAGGACGTTCTTGCGGATCTCGAAGTTCTGCTGCTCGACCTGGGTCTGCGCGGACCGGATCGCCCGGGTGACCATCTTGTGCTCGATCGGCACGTCGTCGGGCACCCGCAGGCGGGTCATCACGTTCTCGACCATGGCCGCGTTGAAGCGGCGCATCAGCTCGTCCTTGAGGGACAGGTAGAACCGCGACTCGCCCGGGTCGCCCTGCCGGCCGGAACGACCGCGCAGCTGGTTGTCGATGCGCCGCGACTCGTGCCGCTCGGTGCCCAGCACGTAGAGGCCGCCCGCGTCGCGGACCTCCTCCGCCTCGGTCTTCACCTCGGTGGTGATGTCCTCGATCAGCTTCGACCAGGCGGCCTCGTACTCCTCCGGGTTCGCCACCGGGTCGAGGCCGCGCTCGCGCAGCTCGTGGTCGGCGATGATGTCCGGGTTGCCGCCCAGCACGATGTCGGTACCCCGGCCCGCCATGTTCGTGGCGACCGTGACCGCGCCCTTGCGGCCGGCCTTGGCGATGATCAGCGCCTCGCGGTCGTGGTGCTTGGCGTTGAGCACCTCGTGCGGCACGCCCTTCTGCACCAGCAGCTTCGACAGGTACTCGGAGCGCTCGACGCTGGTCGTGCCGACCAGGACCGGCTGGCCCTTGTCGTGCCGTTCGAGGATGTCCTCGGCGACCGCCTCGAACTTCGCCTCCTCGGTCTTGTAGACGAGGTCGGGCTGGTCCTGGCGCTGCATCGGCCGGTTGGTCGGGATCGGCACCACGCCGAGCTTGTAGGTCTGGTGGAACTCGGCCGCCTCGGTCTCGGCGGTACCGGTCATGCCGCCGAGCTTGGCGTAGAGCCGGAAGTAGTTCTGGAGGGTGATCGTGGCGAGGGTCTGGTTCTCCGCCTTGATCTCCACCCCCTCCTTGGCCTCGATGGCCTGGTGCATCCCCTCGTTGTAGCGGCGGCCCGCCAGCACGCGGCCGGTGAACTCGTCCACGATCATCACTTCACCGTTGCGGACGATGTAGTCCTTGTCCTTGGTGAACAGCTCCTTGGCCTTGATCGAGTTCTGGAAGTACCCGACCAGCGGCGTGTTGGTGGAGTCGTAGAGGTTCTCGATGCCGAGCTGGTCCTCCACGTACTGGACGCCCTGCTCGGACACGCCGATCGTGCGCTTGCGCTCGTCCACCTCGTAGTGGACGTCCCGCTTCATCCGGGTGGCCAGCCGCGCGAACTCGACGTACCAGCGCGACGACTGGTCGGCCGGGCCGGAGATGATCAGCGGCGTGCGGGCCTCGTCGATCAGGATCGAGTCGACCTCGTCGACGACCGCGAAGAAGTGGCCGCGCTGGACCATCTCGTCCTGGCTCCACGCCATGTTGTCGCGGAGGTAGTCGAAGCCGAACTCGTTGTTCGTGCCGTAGGTGATGTCCGCCTGGTAGGCGGCCCGCCGCTGCTCGGGCGTCATCTCGGAGAGGATCACGCCGACCGTCAGGCCCAGGAAGCGGTGGATGCGGCCCATCCACTCCGCGTCGCGCTTGGCCAGGTAGTCGTTGGTCGTGACGACGTGCACGCCCTCGCCCGCGAGCGCGTTGAGGTACGAGGGCAGCACCGAGGTCAGGGTCTTGCCCTCACCGGTGCGCATCTCGGAGATCTGGCCGAGGTGCAGCGCCGCGCCGCCCATGAGCTGGACGTCGAAGTGGCGCTGGCCGAGGGTGCGCTTCGCGCCCTCGCGGACCACCGCGAACGCCTCGGGGAGCAGCTCGTCCAGCGACTCGCCCTCGGCGTGGCGCTTCTTGAACTCCTCCGTCTTGGCGCGCAGCTCCGCGTCGGAGAGGTCGACGACATCGTCTTCGAGGTTGTTGATGTGCGCTGCGATGTTGCGCAGGCGCTTGAGCATCTTGCCTTCGCCGGCGCGGAGCAGTCGGGACAGCACCATCTCGGGTCGACCTCATTACCTCATCGCGTCGCGCCCGCGCACGGGCGCCTTCCAGCGGTCCACCACGGCCATGGCGGACCCCCACCACCCGCCATCGTAGGCAAGTCGTGAAGGTGTGTGCACAGACACAGGTAGGAAGGGGTGCGGAACGCCGCGTGACGACCTTGCCGGGAACGCCCCGCGCGGTAACCGGCGGCACCGGGTTCGCCCCATGCCGCTGCGCTCCCTCCTCGACCGCATCAAGGCCGCGACCAGCCCCGCGAGCACTCCCCCGGCCGGCTCGTCGGTGCTGGACCGGTACGTGCGGGTGGGCCCGTCGCCGCAGGTGGCGGTGGACCTGTTCGCCGGGACGTGGTCCTCGGCGCTGCCCCTCGACGGGGTGACGTCCGGCCCGGTCCCGCTGTTCGCCGACGCGCGGGTGGCGTGGGCGCTGGAGCACCTCGGTCCGGTGGCCGGCCGGTCGGTGCTGGAGCTCGGACCGCTGGAGGCGGGGCACACTTACCAGTTGACGAAGGCCGGCGCGTCGGTCGTGGCGATCGAGGCGCAGACCACCGCGTACCTCAAGTGCCTGGTCGTGAAGGAGCTGCTCGGGATCACCGGGGCGCGGTTCCTGCTCGGCGACTTCCTGGAGCACATGCGGGTGACCCCCGACCGGTACGACGTGTGCTTCGCCAGCGGCGTGCTGTACCACCTGCGGTCGCCGGTGGAGGCGTTGGCGCTGGCAGCGCGGGTGTCGTCGCGGCTCGTGCTGTGGACGCACTACTACGACGAGGGCGTGATGACGGGCAGCGACCTGCTGCGGCCCCGCATTCACCGCGCACGAGGCGGCGGAGCACGCCGGCTACGCGCACACCCTGCACCGGTTCGAGTACGCGAGCGGACTGGAGCTCAAGGGGTTCGGCGGCGGCAGCGCGGCCCGCGCCAACTGGCTGTCGCGCGAGGACCTGCTGGGCGCGCTCGCGCACCTGGGGTGGGAGGTGGACGGAATCGCCTTCGACGACCGCGACCACCCGCACGGCCCGGCGCTCGCCCTCGTCGCCACCCGTGGCGGAGGGCGACCGGGGTAGCGGGCGCGGGCCGGCGGGTTCGCACGCGACGGCTCGGTGCGGCACGTCGCCCGCCGGTCCGGTGAGGTTGCGGGGTGGGGGGTGCGGCGCTGTGCGCCGTGTCGGCGCGGGTCACGGTCCCCGGCGTGCAGAGGGACGCCGGGGACCGCCAACGTGTGTGGTGGGGGCCGGCTCCCTCAGGCCAGCCTGATCACGCCGTAGTCGAAGCCCTTTCGGCGGTAGACGACGCTCGGACGTCCGCAGTCCGCGTCGGAGAACAGGTAGAAGTCGTGGCCGACCAGCTCCATCTCGTAGAGGGCCTGGTCCACGGTCATCGGCTTGGCCGTGTGCTCTTTCTCGCGCACGATCTGGCCGGGCAGGTTGTCCTCGACGCCCTCTTCCCACCGCTGCTGCGCGGGCACTTCCGCCATGCCCCCGAAGGCCGGTTCGGGTTCGTCGGTGGCTTCGAGCACCGCGGTGTGCCCCAGCCACAAGCCCTGCGCCTGTCCGTCGTGCTCGGAGAGGACCGGGGGCGGCGCCGCCAGTCCGCTGGTCGCCTCGGCGACCGATGTCGGGCCCCGTCGCCCGTGGTGCACCCGCCTGCGATCGTGCGAGCGGCGCAGCCGGTTCTCCAACTTGGTGACCGCTGAATCCAGGGCGGCGTAGAAGTCCCCGGCGCACGCTTCCGACCTGATCACCGGGCCACGACCCTTGCCCGTGATCTCCACGCGCTGGCAGTTCTTCGACTGCCTGCGGTTCGGCTCGTGGAACAGTTCCACGTCAAAGCGGATGACCTTGCGGTCGTAACGCTCAAGCCGGGACAACTTCTCGACGACGTGCACCCGGTAGTGATCGGGCACCTCGACGTTGCGGCCCTTAACGACGATGTCCATACACGACCTCCCTCGCGTTGCTGCGAGCTTTGGCTTCGGATCGCTGCGGCACCGATCCCGCGATCGCCTTCGCGGGTTGTCGCTGAGGGTTGTCCTCAGCGCTCCACCGGCGCCAGGGTCATGGGCTGTTCGCCTCCTCCCCGCGTGCCGGGAACGCTGATAGCGGTGCACGTTAGCCCGGTATTCGCCGCTGCGACAGCCCCCGGGGCGGGGGAACTCCATGATTTTCTGGTCGTGACGCTGAGCGACGAAAAGCGGACACCGGCAGTGCGCCAGGCGAGCGCGCTCCGACGACGCGCGGGCGCAGGCTCACCCGAACAGCCGAGCCACCTGCCGACAGTCGTCGGCTGGGTGACTGCGCCGAACAGCCTCCGCACGCGCCTCATATCCGGCCAACGGCCGAACGGGCCGATGGGTTCCCCACCAGAATCACCCGTGTGGGTGGGATCCGCGAGTCGACGTCAGGCACAGGACGGCAGGTACCCGGAACCCGCCGCTCTTCAACGCCGACACGCAGGCCGCGACCGTCGCACCCGTCGTGACCACGTCGTCCAGCACCAGAGCGGCCGACCCGGGCGGCGGCAGGCCGGTGCGGGCCAGCCGCACGCGACCCGCCACGTTGGCCCGCCGGGCCGCCGCGCCCAGCCCCACCGAGTCGACCACGCCGGGCGCGAAAGCCAGCGCCCGCGCCACCGGCAGACCCGCACACCGCGCGATTCCCACCAAGTGGGAGCCGCCGCGCCGGCGGGCGGCGGCGCGGCGTGACGGGGCGGGCACCAACCACCAATTCCGGCCCCCGCCGGGATGGCCCGGCAGTTCCGGCACGGCCGCCGCGACCAACGCGCCCAACACGGGTGCGAGGTCACGCCGGCCGCGCTCTTTGAGGGCGAGCACGAGTTCCCGGGCGGGCCCCCGGTAATCGGCCAGTGCGAACACCGGCGGGCATTTCCCCGGCACCTGGACGCGGCGCGGCGGGCCGAAGGCGGCGAGGCACGGCGCGCAGCAGTGCGCGCCCTCTGCCCGGCAGCCGGCACAACGGGGCGGGAACAGCAGGTTGATCAGCACGTGATCGAGCGTGCCGGCGGGGTACGACGATTTCCGGGGCGCGCGGACACCGGGCTGAGAACCCCGGGCGCGGGGTTCTCAGGAATCAACCCGGGTAGAAAGCCTGGGCGCCCGCTTCCACCTTGATCGTGGTGCTCGCCCGCCACACGTCGCCGACGTCGCCCGCGCTCCACACCCCGCTCTGGTCCACCGCCACCACGTTGCGCCCCGGCGCGGCGGCCACCGAGCTGACCGGCACGGTCAGGTTCGAGGTGTTGTAGCGCTCGATCTTGAGCCCGTCGACGTTCACCTTGGCGATCGGCCACGACGCCAGCGAGGTGCTCGCCACCAGCACGTCCTGCGCCAACCAGTCCACCGAGACGACCGCCGTGCCCAGCACGGTCGGCTGGAGGTTGCGCGGCAGCCGCAGCGACACCGACGAGTCCGTGCCGCGCACCACCGCCGCCACCACCAGGCGCCCGCCGACCACGGCCGCGACCCGCGTGCCGTCCCGCGACAGCCGCAGCTCGGTGATCCCGCCGAACAGGGTCAGCTCGGAGGCGTTCACCGCGTTCGCGGTCCACCCGGCGTCGGTCCGGTTCACCCGCACGACGTTCGCGCCGTCGACCACGGTCCACACCTCGCCGCTGGGTTCCCCCGGCCGGCCGCTGAGCAGCCACGACGGCCGGGTGAGGGTGGAGGCGGGGAGGTCGACCGCAGCCAGCGCGTCCTCCACGTTGCCCACCCGCAGCCGGACGGTCTTGGCGTCCACCCGGCTGACCAGGGCCAGCTCCGTGCCGTCCAGCGACTGCGCGGCGCTGACCGCCTGGTACTCGCCGGTGCCGGCCGGGCCCCGCACCGCCTCGCCGGTGGCCAGCCTGCGCACCACGCCGCCGCTGACCACCAGGCCGCTCAGGTCGGCGTCCGGCGTGACCAGGGCTTCGCCGGACTGCACGTCGGCGGGCCGCCACTCGATCTGGTCGGCCGAGATCGGAGCGCCCTCCACCAGGATGCGGATGCGGCTGCTGGTGACGCCCGCCAGCGACCTCACAACTTGGGCCACGACCAGCTTGCGCGCCTGCGCGGTGAGGTCGCCGACCTTGGTCAGGTCGACTTCCAGCGCGCCCTCGTCGTTCTCGTGGGTGTCCTTGCGCTGCGCGGCGCCGTTGGGGATCGCGGTCGACAGCGCACCGCGCAGGCCGACTGCGGGCCCCTTGAGCAGCAGCTCGGTGACCCGGCGCGGGATGTACGTCGACGGTGTGACCACGACGTAGCGCGGATCGGGCACCAGGACGCTGAAGTCCGGGTTGTAGAAGTAGAGGGTGACCCGGCGGTAGTTGGCCTGGAAGCCGACCAGGGGCACGTAGATGCCGTCCGGCGGGTCGGCGATGCGCCACTCGCCGTCCTTGTCGGCCTCGATGCCGATGGACGCGGTGAGGTCGCCGACGCGCTGCACGAACGAGTTGTCGACCTCCAGCGACCCGACGTTCTTGCCCTGGAGCAGCACCGTGCGGTGCTTGGCGTCCGAGGGCAGGTCGCTGCCACCCGTCGGCACGGTGTTGAACGTGGTGTCGATGACCGTCGGGGTGACCTTGGTGTCCCAGTCCTTCCTGGCCTCCTCGGTGAGGTACGCCTTGGCCGCCGCGTAGTCGGCGTCGGGGTTGGCGGAGGCGTTGACGAACTCGCGGACCAGGCTCAGCGGGTCGATGCCCTTGGCGGGCTTCGGGGCCGCGACCTCGGTGGCGCCGCCCGCCGTCGGGTTCACCGCGACGGGTGACGTCTGCGTGGGGATGGCGGCGCACCCCGCGAGGGCCACCAGACAGGCCACCAACGCGACCAGCCGCTTCACCGGACCTCACCCACCCTGGTTCCCCCTCCGGACCGCGCACCCGCGCGCCCACCGCCCGCCGCGCCGGTCACCGGACCTCCTCGCGCTCGCCCGTCACGGGCTGCGCGGGCTGCCAGGTGATCTCCTCCTCGGTCAGCTCGACCTCCTCGGCCGGCTCCTCCTCGGGTTCCGGCTCGGCCACCACGGCGGGCAGGTCCGCCGGTTCCAGCGGCAGCGGGCTGCCGGTCAGCTCGTGGCCGTGCCGGCACGGCAGGGTCAGCCGGAACACCGCGCCGTACCCGCGCTCGCCCCACGCCTCCAGCCAGCCGCCGTGCAGGCGCGCGTCCTCCAGGCTGATCGACAGGCCCAGGCCGGTGCCGCCGGTGCGCCGGTTGCGCGACGGGTCCGCCCGCCAGAACCGGTTGAACACCAGGTCCGCCTCGCCCGCCCGCAGTCCCACGCCCCGGTCGCGCACGGTCACCGCGACCGCGTCGCCGTCGCCGCGCAGGGTCAGCTCGACGGGCAGGCCCTCGCCGTGGTCGATGGCGTTGGCCAGCAGGTTGCGCAGGATGCGCTCGACCCGCCGCGAGTCCAGCTCGGCGGTCACCTCGTGGTCGGGCAGGTCCATGACGATGGTCGTGCCGCTGCTGTTGGCGATGGCGCGCACCGAGTCGTGCGCCCGGCGCGCGAGCACCCGGATGTCGACCAGCTCGGCGGCCAGCTCCTCGACGCCCGCGTCCAGCCGGCTGATCTCCAGCAGGTCCCCGAGCAGCGACTCGAACCGGTCCAGCTCGTCCACCAGCAGCTCGGTGGACCGGGCCAGGCCGCCGGGGAACTGCTCGCGCGAGGCGTGCAGCACGTCGGCGGCCATCCGCACGGTGGTCAGCGGCGTGCGCAGCTCGTGCGAGACGTCGGAGGTGAAGCGGCGCTGGAGCTGGCCGAACTCCTCCAGCTGGTGGATCTGCCGCTGGATGCTCGCGGCCATCTCGTTGTAGGACTCGGCCAGCCGCGCCACGTCGTCCTCGCCGACCACGGGCATCCGCTCGTCCAGGCTGCCGTCCGCGAACCGCTCCGCGATCTCGGCGGCCTGCCGCACCGGGCGCACCACCTGCCTGGTCACCAGGTTGGCGATCACCGCGAGCAGCAGGAGCAGCACGAGCCCGCCGACGACCAGCGTCGACTGCACCACCTCGGCGGTCGACTGCTCGCCGGTCAGCGGGAACAGCAGGTACAGGTGCATCGGGTGGGCGGAGCTGTTCACCGGTTTGCCGACCACGAGCAGCGTGGTGCGGCCGGTGCTGCGCTCGACGGTGGCGATCTGCCAGCCGGCGCTGCCCCGCTCCAGCATCTTGGCCAGGCTCGGCGGCACGTCCTGCCACGGGCCGACCGCCGTGGGCAGGCCGTCCGAGCCGACGCCGACCGGGTCGAACAGCACGGGTTCGAACGCGCCCGCGCCGGACGAGGTCGCGTCCAGGCCGGAACCCGCCGCGTTGATCTTGTTCAGCGCGGCGGTGAACCGCGACTTCACGCTGTCCGGGCCGGGGTTGAGGCCGGACAGGTCGGGCTGCACGGCCGCCGCCGACGCCTCGGTCTGCCGGATCGCCGCCTGGGTCTTGGTGTCCAGGAGCTGACCGGTGATCTGCACCTGGAGCACCATGCCCAGCACGAACACCACGGCGGAGGACAGCGCCAGCGTGCTGACCACGACGCGGAGCTGCAAGGAGCGCCGCCACAGGTCGCCGAACGCGGCGGCCTGCCGGCGCGCGCGCTCGATCCCCCGCCGCAGCTCGCGGATCGCGGGATCAAGCACGCTCATCGGGCACCGGTCACGGAGGGCCCGCCTTGTACCCGACGCCTCGGACGGTCAGCACCACCTCGGGGTGCTCCGGGTCGCGCTCCACCTTCGAGCGCAGCCGCTGCACGTGCACGTTGACCAGCCGGGTGTCGGCCGCGTGCCGGTAGCCCCACACCTGCTCCAGGAGGACCTCCCGGGTGAACACCTGGCGCGGCTTGCGGGCCAGCGCGACCAGCAGGTCGAACTCCAGGGGCGTGAGCTGGATCGGCTTGCCCTCGCGCAGCACCTCGTGACCGGGCACGTCGATGGTCAGGTCGCCGATCTGGAGCACCTCGGCGGGCTCGGCCTCGGTCCGCCGCAGGCGCGCGCGGATCCGCGCCACCAGTTCCTTCGGCTTGAACGGCTTGACCACGTAGTCGTCCGCGCCGGACTCCAGGCCCAGCACGACGTCCACGGTGTCGCTCTTCGCGGTGAGCATGACGATCGGGACGCCCGACTCGGAGCGGATCGCCTTGCACACGTCGATGCCGTTCATGCCCGGGAGCATGAGGTCGAGCAGCACCAGGTCCGGTTTCAACTCGCGCAGGGCGGGCAGCGCGCGGGCGCCATCGGCCACCACCGCGGTATCGAACCCCTCGCCCCGCAGCACGATGGTCAGCATCTCCGCCAGAGCGGGGTCGTCGTCCACCACGAGCACGCGTGCCTTCATGCCCGACATCGTCCCACTAGTGGTCGGACCCGCACGCACCGCCCAGTGCTCATCGCCGCTGGTCGCCGCCCGGGTCCGCTCGGCCGTCGGTCTCGGTCGCCGTTCCACGTGCCCCACCTCGCCTCACCCGCGCGGGATTCTCCAGCGACTCATCGGCAGGTCGGTCACGTTTCGTTACGTCAGGAGACTATCGGGTGAAATACCTGCCCAGTAGTGCCTCCACGCGCAGGTCGGCGGTGCCGTCCAGGACTTCCCACGGGGACAGCCAGTGCGCGGCGGCCAGTTCGTCGTAGACGGTCGCACAGCGGCTCTGGAGGTCGTCGTCGGATTCGTAGACGTCGCGTTCGCGCTGCTCGGAGGTCTCGCGGTGCGCGGCGCGGCTCTGGGCGACGGTGCTGGGCACGCGCAGCAGCAACTGGAGGTCCGGGATCGGCAAACCGAAGCGGTCGACCTCCAGGGCGCGCAGCCAGGCGACGAACTCGCCGTCCGCGTGCTCGCGGAGGCGGGCCGCGCCGTAGGCGGCGTTGGACGCGATGTACCGGTCCAGCAGCACGACGTCGTAGTCGGCCAAGTCGGCGCGGATCTGCGCGGCGGCGGCACGCCGGTCGAGCGCGTAGAGGACGGACATGCCGTGCACGGAGTCCGTCAGGTCGCCGAGCCGGCCGTGCAGCGCGTCCCGGACCAGTTCGGCGTGGATGTCGTCCTCGTAGCGGGGGAACGCTCCGGTGGCGACCTTGCGCCCTTCGGCCGCGAGCGCGTCGGTCAGCGCCTTGGCGAGGGTCCGCTTACCCGCGCCGTCCAATCCCTCGATCACCACGAGTTTTCCCACGCCACCACCCTAGGGGGCGAGGGGAAGCCTCGATCGGCGGCATAACATCGCCCAGTCGGGTGACGAGAGATCTTTCTCTCACCAGATTGAGTGACTACGGTGAACCCAATTCGGGCGCGCGCGAAAGGGTGGTGCCGCGGTGACCGCGGAATCCGGGCCGGTCGACCAGCCGGCGGGACACCCACCGGGGTTGCCCGGAGCACTGGCCGAAACGCTGCGTTACGGCCCCTTCCACCGTGCGCTGCACGACGCCATCGCCCACCGGGGCCTGTCGCTGGCCCGGCTGCGGGCGCACCTGGAGCAGCAGGGCGTGCAGGTCGGGCAGTCCACGCTCAGCTACTGGCAGCGCGGGCTGCGCCACCCCGAGGTGCCGCGCGCGATCGCCACCGTGCGGGCCCTGGAGACCGTGCTCCGGCTGCCGGCCGACTCGCTGGTCACCCTGGTCGGCCACCGGCCCCGCCCCCGGCTGCCCCGGCCCGCCTTCACCGAGCTGGCCGACAACTGGGTCAGGACCGCGCCGCTGCTGGCCGAGTTCGAGGCCGTGCCGGAGAGCGCGCGGGCCAACGCCGACCTGGAGGTGCTCGCCGTGCACGACACGGTGCTGATCGGGATGCAGCGCGAACAGCGCTCGATCAGCACCCGGCTCGTCGTGCGGGCGCTGCGGACCGGGCCCGACCGGTACCTGGCCGTGCACCAGGGCGACAAGGGGTCGGTGATCGACAACGCCCTGGTAAGACCGGCGGAGGGCTGCCGGCAGGGGCGGCTGCGGCGGCAGGGCGCGTCCCGGGGCCTGGCGTTCGAGCTGCTGTTCGACCGGCGGCTCTCCGAGGGCGAGGAGCACGTGTTCAGCTACACCGTGGTGGACGACACCGGCGGTCCGACGCCGGGCCACCACCGGACCTTCCGCGAACCGTGCCGGGGCTACCTGCTGCAACTGGCGTTCCACCGCCGCGCCCTGCCCGCCCGGTGCACCAAGCAGTTCCGGGTGGACCCCGGTGCGACGCCGGTCGACGTCGAGGAGCTGCTGTGCGGGCTCGGCGGCGTGGTGAGCGCCTACTTCACCGACGTCGGGCCGGGCATGGCGGGCATCGGCGTCGAGTGGAGCTGACCGGGCGCGGGGCGGGCCGGGACCGTCCCCGACCCGGCCCGCTCCGCGCCACCGCGCGGCTCAGTAGCGGTAGTGCTCCGGCTTGTACGGGCCCTCGACGTCCACGTCGATGTACTCGGCCTGGTCCTTGGAGAGCTTGGTGAGCTTGCCGCCCAGCGCGTCCAGGTGGATGCGCGCGACCTTCTCGTCCAGCTTCTTCGGCAGGCGGTACACCTCCTTGTCGTACTCCTCGTGCTTGGTGAACAGCTCGATCTGCGCGATCACCTGGTTGGAGAACGAGTTCGACATCACGAAGCTCGGGTGGCCGGTCGCGTTGCCCAGGTTGAGCAGGCGACCCTCGGACAGCACCAGGATCGACTTGCCGTCCGGGAACACCCACTCGTCGACCTGCGGCTTGATGTTGATCCGCCGGATGCCGGGGTAGCGCTGGAGGCCGGCCATGTCGATCTCGTTGTCGAAGTGGCCGATGTTGCCCAAGATCGCCTGGTGCTTCATGGCGGCCATGTGCTCGATGCGCACGACGTCCTTGTTGCCGGTCGTCGTGATGATGATGTCCGCCCGGTCCAGCACGTCCTCCAGCACCTGGACGTCGTAGCCGTCCATGGCCGCCTGGAGGGCGCAGATCGGGTCGATCTCGGTGACGATGATCCGCGCGCCCTGGCCGCGCAGCGACTCCGCCGCGCCCTTGCCGACGTCGCCGTAGCCGCAGATCACGGCCACCTTGCCGCCCATCAGCACGTCGGTGCCCCGGTTGATGCCGTCGATCAGCGAGTGCCGGATGCCGTACCGGTTGTCGAACTTCGACTTGGTGACCGCGTCGTTGACGTTGATCGCCGGGAACAGCAGGTTGCCGGCCGCCGCGAGCTGGTAGAGCCGCATGACGCCGGTCGTGGTCTCCTCGGTGACGCCCCGGATGCCCTCGGCGATCTTGGTCCACTTGCCGTTGTCGGCGGCCAGCGACCGGCGCAGCGTCTCCAGGACGAGCTGCCACTCCTCGGAGTCGTTCTCGTCGGCGGGTGGCACGACGCCGGCCTTCTCGTACTCGGCGCCCTTGTGCACCAGCAGCGTCGCGTCACCGCCGTCGTCGAGGATCATGTTCGGACCGCCGCCGTCCGGCCAGGTCAGCATCGACTCGGCGGTCCACCAGTACTCCTCCAGCGTCTCGCCCTTCCAGGCGAACACCGGCACGCCCTTCGGCTCCTCCACGGTGCCGTGCGGGCCGACGACGACCGCCGCCGCGGCGTGGTCCTGCGTCGAGAAGATGTTGCACGAGGCCCAGCGGACCTCGGCGCCCAGCGAAACCAGCGTCTCGATCAGGACCGCCGTCTGCACCGTCATGTGCAGCGACCCGGAGACGCGCGCGCCCTTGAGCGGGTAGACCTCCGAGTACTCGCGCCGCAGCGCCATCAGGCCGGGCATCTCGTGCTCGGCCAGGCGGATCTCCTTGCGGCCGAACTCAGCCAGGGAGAGGTCGGCGACGGCGAAATCGACGCCGTTGCGGGTCTGGAGCCTCTCGGCGGTCATCGCGGATTCCTCCATGTTCGGGGTTCGCCCGACCCTACAGCTCGCCACGCCGGGAGCCGGGGTCGACTGCGACTGGGGTCCTCATGGACCACTATGGCTTGGCCGACGTCATGTTCGCTGGAGGTTCTGTGCTGATTCCCGGCCCCGACACACGGGTGGTCGAGCTGCGGGTGCACGGCGTCCAGGGCACGACCCCGCAGTCCCTGGTGGACGCGGTGGCGGCGGTGGACGTGGCCGGGGACGGCCTCGGGCGCATCGTGCGGCCCGCCGACCGGCTTCGGAGACCCGCGCCGGGACCGGTGCTCCAGGCCGCCGGCCGGCCGGTGACGCGCGTGGTCGAGGGCTACGTGTGGGGCGGCATGACCTCGGGCGGCTGGGCCAAGGCGACGTGGGCGCTGCTGTTCCCGTTCTCGCTGGCGAACGTGGCGCACTGGATGCTGCCGCCGGTGCCGACCGGCTCGACCGCCGCGCACCTGCTGGGCGTCGGGCTGCGGTCGCTGCTCCGGCTGGCGGCGCTGCTGCTGACCGTGCTGCTGGTCGCGCAGCTCGCGGTGATCAGCCTGGACCTGGTGGCGGCGCAGTGCCTCGCGCCCGGGTCGCCGTGCCTCGGGGGCCCGTCCTGGGTGTCGGACGTGCCGTGGGCGCGCGCGGTCGTCGGGTTCGCACCCGTCGCGCTGCTGCTCGTGGTGCTGCACCGGGTTTCCGCAGTCGACTGGCGGATCGAGCGCAAGGACGTGCCCGCCTCGGCGGTCGGGACGTCCGGGCTGCCCGGCGCGCACGTGGCGACCGACCCGGACGTGCCCGCGCTGCGGGTGCTGCACCTGGTCGCCGGGCTGGGCGCGGCGGTGGTGATCGGGCTGGGCGGGCCGCCCGGCCCGCTGGTCGCGCCCGGCTGGCACGGCGTCGCGCTGACCACGGCGTGGGTGGCGGGCGTCGCGCTGGTCGGGTTCTCCGCGCTCGCCGCGATGCTGCTGGACGACCCGACCGGCGGGCAGCCGCACCGGGGCGGCCGGTGGCTGCGCGCGGTGCTGTCCCGCCGGCCCCGGCGGGTGCTGCTGGCCGTGGCGTGGGCGGTGCTGCTCGGCTCGGCGGCGCTGCTGACCCGGCTGCCGGTGCGGCTGCCCGGCGCGGACCTGGCCGTGCAGCTGGTGGCCGCCGCCGTGGCGCTGGTGTGCGCGCTGCTGGGCCTGCTGCTGGTGCCGGCCGCGCTGCTGGCCCGGCGGACGTGGAAGGAGCTGCCCCGCGACCTGCGGCCGTGGGCGGGCGGCTGGATGGCCGCGCCCGTGCTGGCGATCGCCGCGCTGATCGGCGGCGGGTTCGGGGCCGGCGTGGCGTTGACCCTGCGGCGCGCGCTGGGGCACGGCGTGCTGCCGCGCGGGTACGACTACATCGCGCTGCTGTGGGGCCTGGCCGGGGTGCTGGCGCTCGTGACCGGGATCGTGGTCGTGGCCACGACCGGCGCGGTGCGGTGGAGTTCGCTGCGGCGCGGCAAGGAGTGGGCGCGCGAGGCGTCCCTGCTGCACACCGGCCGCACGCGGGACGTGAAGCGGGCGGCGCGCGCGTGGTGGTGGGCGCGCTGGGAGCAGCGGCACAGCCACCACGTGGTGCTGATCGGCGCCTGCGTGCTGGTCGCGGGCTCGGTGCCGGCGGCGGTGCTGCGGCTGCGCGAGGTCGACCTGCCGGGCTGGTCCCGGCCGTTCACCGCCGTCGGCGTCGTCGTGCTGGCGGTGCTGGCGCTGGCGCTGCTGCGGGCGGTGTGGCTGGCGGCGCGACGGCCGGACACCGCGCGGCAGCTCGGCATCCTGGCCGACCTGGCGGCGTTCTGGCCGCGCGAGGCGCACCCCGTCGTACCGCCCTGCTACGCGCTGAAGGTGGTGCCGGAACTGGTCTCGCGGGTGCGGGAGCACCTGGCCGACCCCGGCGCGCGGGTGGTCGTCGCCGGGCACTCCCAGGGCAGCCTGCTGGCGGCCGTCGCGGTGGCGCGGCTGCTGGAGGAGCTGCCCGCGCACGACGCGGCCCGGGTCGGCCTGGTGACGGCGGGCTCGCAGTTGCAGTGGGCGTACCCGAGGGCGTTCCCGGCGGTGGTGCCGCACGAGTCGCTGGCGCGGCTGGCGGGCGGCCTGGCCGGGCGGTGGCGCGCGCTGTGCCGGGGCACGGACCCGCTGGGCGGCGCGGTCATGACGTGGGGGCGGCAGGTGTTCGACGGGATGCTCCTCGGCGTCGGGTTCCTGCCCGACGGCACGACGGGCGCGCTCCCGCCGGCGTTGCGCGGCCCGACCGGCGCGCTCGTGCTCGGCGGCGACCACTGGCTGCCGGACCCCCAGCGCGGCCCGTTCCCGGGACGGCGCTGGGCGGCCGGCGTGAACCGGCACAAGGACTACACGTCCGACCCGGAGTGGGACCGCGCCGTCGCCATCGCCGCAGGACTGGAAGCGGTGGCCACCCCACCGCCCGCACCGGTCCTGCCGGTGGCCCGCCAGGTGCCGCTGCGGTCACCGGAACCCGAGGCGCGCTAACTCCCGTGGTCGACGTGCGAGTGGAAGAACGCGACGGCCGCCCCGGCTGCGGCCAAGCCGGCGAGCAGCGCCGTCGCCGCGTTGTTCCCGGCGAGGTGGGTCAGCACGCCGGCACCCGCACCGCACACCAGCCCCAGGAGCAGGACGAGTGCGGTGCGGGTGCTCAGCAACGGGGGACGAGGGGGCTGGGTCACTTGCCGCTCCGGGGGTTCGTTCCGCTCTTGCCCTGACACCGGTTCGTACGTCGGCCGCCCTCGCCAACGGCACGCCCTCACCGCAATCCGCGTAGATCCGCACCTTCGCGTGCCGCTGCCCGGAGCCGCCGACGTAGAACGGTTCAGGACCGGGTGGCTGGGCGAGGAGCACCGGATTGACTGGCACGGACGACCCCGCGAGCGAAGTCGAGCTGCGTGACCTGCTGGTGGAGGAGAACTGCGACGGCGCGCGGTGGCGGCGGTTCGCCGAGACCCTCGCCGAGTACGGGTACGCGGTGGTGATGGCCTGGCTGAGGTCGGAGGCGATCTTCGGCATGTGCGCGGAGAGGGGGTACGCGCTGCGCGAGCCCCCGACCGCCTGGGAGTACGACGACCTGGTCAGCATGGCCACCGACACGGTCGTCAAAGCGATCTCGGACTTCCGGCGGAAAGCGCTCCTCGACGGCGGTTGGCGACCGGACGGCGGTGCGAGCCTCAAGTCCTACTTCGTCACCGGCTGCGTTCTGGCGTTCCCCAACGTCTACCGCAAGTGGCGCCGGCAGTTCGACCAGCGCGGCGAGGAGTTCGCGCGCTCGGTCCTCGTGGACGACTTGACCGAGGTCACGTCCCGGTCACCGGACCCGGGCGACGTGGCGATCGCCCGGCTGGAGATCCGTCGCGGTCTTGCCGGGATCGGTGACGAGCGGACCAGACGGGCCGTCATCCTCCGCGAGGCCGGCTACACGGTCGGAGAGATCGCGGAGACGTTGGGCACCAGCCACGGCACGATAAAAGGCGCGTTGGAACGACTCCGGAGGAACACCGGCGGGTCGACCCGGAGCGGAGGTGGCAATGCCTGAGGAAACCGGAGCGCCGGACGACGGGTCGAAGATCGCCCGGCTGATCGACGGGTCTTCGTTCGGCACGCCGGACGCACGAGATCTCCGCGAGCGCACCCCCGGGTCCGTGGTCGACGAGATCCTGAGCCGGGTCGACACCTTCCCCCGGGCGGTCCCCGAGGGCGGTTCGCCACGGCCGGCACCCGTCAGCCGGCACCTCAGCGCGTCGACCGCGCCGGCCGACCGGCTCCGTGACCGGTTGGCGAGAAGGGTCGCAGGAGGCTCCGCCGACCTCGTGCCCGCAACGGCGGTGCTGCCGCAGCCGGCCCCGGTGGCGCAGGACCCGGGGTGGCCCGGCCACAGCCTGCTGGGTCGCCTCCGCGACAACACGCGACAAGAGCTGCTGAGCATCGGCACGGTCGTGCGGTACGCGGCCGACCGCGAGGTCATCGAGCAGGACGCGGAGGACACCCACGCCCTTCTGCTGCTCGACGGCGTGGTGAAGGTGCAGACCACCGACGAGACGGGCGACACCGCCCTGCTCGCCATCCGGGTCGCGGGCGACCTGGTCGGCGAGATGGCCGCCCTGGACCAGAAACCGCGCTCGGCGACCGTCGTGACGTGCGGCGACGTGGTGGCGAAGCTGATCACCAGCGGTGAGCTGATGAGCTTCCTGCACCGGCGCAACGACGTGTTCGTGGAACTGCTGGTGGTGATCAACGACCGGCTGCGCTGGGCCAACCAGCGCCGCCGCGATTTCCTGTCCCACCCCGCCGCGCAACGGGTGGCGCGGGTGCTCGTCGAGTTGGTGCAGACCTTCGGCCGGGAAGAGGCCGCGGGCTGGACGCTGGGAGTTCCGCTGACCAAGGTCGAGCTCGCCTCACTGGCCGGCATGAAGCCCCGGACGGCGGAGAAAGCGTTCAGCGACCTGCGGAAAGCGGGGGTCGTCGTGAGCCACCTGCGGCGCGACGTGCTGGTGCCCGACCTGGAGGGCCTGCGGACCTTCGCGGGCCTGCCCGATCAGCCCAACTTCGCGGCCAGCAGGCGGTCGGCGGCGGTGGTGCGGCCGGTGGCGGCGAGCAGCCCTGCGGGGGCCAGGACGTAGTCGCGGTCCACGGTGACGGCGGCCGACTTGAGCACCGGGCGCAGGACGGGGTCGGCGCGCAGCGCCCGCTCCACCCCGGCCACGTCCGGCGCGTGGCGGAAGACGCCGCCGGACAGCACGAGCAGGCCCGCGCCCTGCGGTCCGAGGCGGCCGTCCACCAGGCGCAGGTGGCGGCGGGTGGCGAGGATCGCGGCCAGGGCCGCCAAGCGCAGGTCCACGGCCGGGTCGTCCGGCAGCCACCCCACGTCGGCCGCGCGGCGGGCGGCCTCCCGGTGCAGCGCGGCGGCCTCCTCCTTGTCCACCAGCTTCTCCGCGACCGCCTCGGCGACGACGCCCGGTGCCGACCAGCGCATCCCGAGGTCACCCTCCACCGTGCGGCGGTCGGGCGGCAGGGCGACCGTGCGCTCCACGTCGTCGTCCACAGTGGACACGGCGGAGTAGACGTCCGTCGTCGCGCCGCCGACGTCGACCACGAGCACCGCTCCCTCGCGGTCCTGCGCGGCCAGCCGGGACACCCCGCCCAGCACGGCGTCCGGCGTGACCGCCACGACCAGCGCGCGGAACGCGGTGCCCCGGGACAGCCCCTTGCCCCCGATCACGTGCCGCAGGAACACCTCGCGGATCGCCCGCCGGGCCGGGCCGGGTGCCAGCTCGCCGACGTCGGGCAGCACGTTGTCCGTCGCCACGACCGTGCGCGCGGCCAGCAGCGCCCGCGCCTCGGCACGGGCGTCGGCGTTGCCCGCCAGCACGATCGGGCACGCCACGCGCGCCAGCCGGGCGGCGTTGTGCAGCAGCACCTCGCGGTCGCCGCCGTCCGTGCCGCCGACCAGCAGCACCAGGTCCGGCTCCGCCGCGCGCAGCGCGCGCACGCCCGCGCCGTCCAACCGGCCCGCCGACACGTGCACCACCCGGGCACCCGCCGACAGCGCCACCCGGTAGCCGGCCTCCGCGCTCACCAGGCGCTCCTGTCCCACCACCGCGAGCCGCAGCCCGCCCCCGGCCGACGAGCACGCCAGCACCTCGCCCGCCCCGGGCGGACCGGCGCCGCGAGGACCGGCACGACCCGGTGCCGACCGGCCCAGGTCGGCGCACACCGCCGCCACGCCGTCGAGCACCTCGGGCGGCGACGTCGGCCGCTGCGCCGTGCCCAGCAGGTCGCCCCCGGCGGACACCAGCGCGCCCTTCGTCCAGGTCGAGCCCACGTCCAGGCACAGCACCGTCATGACCGGCCAAACTACCCGAGCCCGTGCGCGCAACGGCGGTCCGCGCGCGCCGGTCGGTGCTGCACTGGACGCCGACGGACGCGCTGTCCCGCCGGTTCCGGGGGCGGCGGGCGGTTGGAAAATGGCAGCCCGCACGGGTTCGCCGACCGATCACCCACCGGACCTCTAGGCTGAACAGCCGTACAGCCCTCGACGAGGAGGAGAAGCACCGTGCCGGGGAACGGGCTTTGGCGCACGAAGTCGATCGAGCAGTCGATCGCCGACACCGACGAGCCGGACACCAAGCTGCGCAAGGACCTGACCGCGTGGGACCTGACGGTCTTCGGCGTCGCGGTGGTGATCGGGGCGGGGATCTTCACGCTGACCGCCTCCACCGCCGGCAACCTCGCCGGGCCGTCGGTGTCCCTCGCGTTCGTGCTGGCCGCGATCGCGTGCGCGCTGGCCGCGCTGTGCTACGCCGAGTTCGCCTCCACCGTGCCGGTGGCGGGCAGCGCCTACACCTTCTCCTACGCCACGTTCGGCGAGTTCATGGCGTGGATCATCGGCTGGGACCTGGTCCTGGAGTTCGCCGTCGGCGCGGCGGCCGTGGCGAAGGGCTGGTCGCTCTACCTCCAGACCGTGCTGGGGCAACTGGGGCTCGACCTGAAGACCACGGCCCTGGTCGGCGGCCTGGAGGTCGACTGGGGCTCGCTGCTGCTGGTGGCCGTCCTGACCGTGCTGCTGGCGGTCGGCACCAAGCTGTCGTCGCGGGTCAGCGCGGTGATCACGGCCGTGAAGGTGGCCGTGGTGCTGCTGGTGATCGTGCTGGGCATCGGGTACGTCAAGGCGTCGAACTACAGCCCGTACATCCCGCCCGCCGAGACCGGCGGCAGCGCGGGCAGCGGGCTGGAGCAGTCGCTGTTCTCGCTCGTCACCGGGTTCTCCGGCAGCACGTACGGCGTCCTCGGCCTGCTCGCCGCCGCGTCGCTGGTGTTCTTCGCGTTCATCGGCTTCGACGTCGTCGCCACCACCGCCGAGGAGACCCGCAACCCGCAGAAGGCCGTGCCGAGGGGCATCCTGGGCTCGCTGGCGATCGTGACCGTGCTCTACGTCGCGGTGTCGCTGGTGATCACCGGGATGCTGCCCTACGACCGGCTCAAGACGCAGCCGGACGGCAGCCGCGCCACGCTCGCCACGGCGTTCTCCGAGAACGGCGTCGAGTGGGCGGCCACGGTCATCTCGGTGGGCGCTCTGGCCGGCCTGACCACGGTCGTGATGGTGCTGATGCTGGGCCAGTCGCGGGTGCTGTTCGCCATGTCCCGCGACGGCCTGCTGCCGCGCGGCCTGGCGAAGACCGGCAAGCGCGGCACGCCGGTCCGGATCACCCTCGGCATCGGCGTGCTGGTCGCCGTCGCGGCCGGCTTCTTCCCGGCGGGCAAGCTGGAGGAGATGGTCAACGTCGGCACGCTGTTCGCGTTCGTGCTGGTGTCGGCGGGCGTGCTGGTGCTGCGCAAGTCCCGGCCGGACCTGCCGCGCGGCTTCCGGGTGCCGCTGGTGCCGCTGGTGCCGGTGCTGGCGATCATCGCCTGCACCTGGCTGATGCTGAACCTGACCGCGCTGACCTGGGTCCGGTTCCTGGCGTGGATGGCGCTGGGCGTGGTCGTCTACTTCGCCTACAGCCGGCGCAACTCGCTGCTGGGCAAGGGGAAGGGCGCGACCGCCGAACCCGTCGTGAAGTCCGACGAGGTGCCGTGACCGCGTGAACGGCGGAGGGGCCGGGTTCGGCTGAACCCGGCCCCTCCGCCGTTCGGAGCGCCGCTACGGCGTGGTGAGCGACCGGTCCAGGTCGGGCTCCAGGTAGATCAGCCGGGCGGCCGGGACCTTGGTGCGCACCCGCTGCTCCGCCTCGTCGATCGCCCGCGCCACGTCGGCCGCCGGCAGCCCCGGGCTGAGCGCGATCTTGGCCGCGACCAGCAGCTCGTCCGGCCCGATGTACTGGGTGCGGATGTGGATCACCCGCTGCACCTCGCCCACCGCCAGCTCGTCGACGATCGTGCCCAGCTCCGCCGGCGCGGCGCCCTCGCCGATCAGCAGCGACTTCATCTCGATGATCAGGATGATCGCGATGACGCCCAGCAGCACGCCGATGCAGATGGTGCCGATGGCGTCCCACACCGGGTCGCCGGTCACCGTCGACAGCCCGACGCCGAGCAGCGCGAGCACCAGGCCGAACAGCGCGCCCGCGTCCTCCAGCAGCACGACGGGCAGCTCCGGCACCTTGGACTGGCGGATGAACTGCCACCAGGTCGCGTTCCCCTTGATCAGCTTCGACTCGGAGATCGCGGTCTTGAAGCTGTAGGTCTCCAGGCCGATCGCCACCACCAGGATGATCACCGCGACGATCGGCGACGACAGCTCCTCAGCCGACTCCAGCTTGTGGATGCCCTCGTAGAGCGCGAACACCGAGCCCATGCTGAACAGCAGCAGGGCCACCACGAACGAGTAGAAGTACCGGTCCCGGCCGAAGCCGAACGGGTGGTTCGCGGTCGCCTGGCGCCGGGACGTCTTCTGGCCGAGCAGCAGCAGGCCCTGGTTGGACGTGTCCGCCACCGAGTGCACCGCCTCGGCGAGCATCGACGACGAGCCCGTCACCAGGAACCCGACGAACTTCGCCACCGCGATCCCGGCGTTGGCCACCAGCGCGGCGATGATGGCCTTGGTACCGCCCCCTGCTGACACGGCTGCTCCCTCACCCAAAGTCCGAATTGTCGAAAGTGACCCGATCCGTCGGGTGACCCTAGTGCGCAGACCCTAGACGGTGCCGGAGGTCGCCCGGAAAAGGCGCGTCGGCTCGTCGGCCGTGACCAGGACCGCCGGGTCGGACGCCGGCAGCCACACCGACTGCCCGCGCTCGACCGGCAGGGACGCGCCCGACGAGTTCGACAGCCGCGCCCGGCCGTCGGTGACCAGCAGGATCTGCGGCCCGTCGTGGTCCACCCGCAGCCGCGCGCCCGGGGCCACCTCCAGCCGGGAAAGCTCGAACTCGGGGCTGGGCGTCCGGTAGGTCCACAGGCCCGGCGCGGTCTCCTCGCCGGTCTGCACCGGCATGTCGCCGCACGCGAAGTCCAGCACCCGCATCAGCTCCGGCACGTCCACGTGCTTGGGCGTGAGGCCGCAGCGCAGCACGTTGTCCGAGTTCGCCAGGATCTCCACGCCGGTGCCGTGCAGGTAGGCGTGCAGGTTGCCGGCGGGCAGGTGGATCGCCTCGCCGGGCTGGAGCACCAGCCGGTTGAGCAGCAGCGCGGCCAGCACGCCCGCGTCACCGGGGTACGCCTCGCCGAGTTCCAGGACCGTGCGGCACTCCAGGTCGAACTCGCCCCGGTCCTTCACGTGCAGCACGCACGCGTCCAGCACCTGCGGCAGCAGGGCGTCCAGCGCGGTCTGCGGCAGCGTGATCAGGGTGGTGAACAGGGCGCGCAGCCCGTTCTCGTCCGGCTGGGCGGCCAGCAGCTCGGTGTAGGGGGTGAAGTCCGGTGCTTCCAGCGACCGCAGCAGCGCCACGGTCCGCTCCGGCGCGCGGAAGCCCGCCAGGGCGTGGAACTCGGTCAGCGCGCAGACCAGCTCCGGCTTCGCCGACGGGTCCTTGTAGTTGCGCACCGACGAGTCCAGCGGCAGTCCCGCCGCGTCCTCGGCGGCGAACCCGCGCGCCGCCTGCTCGGCCGACGGGTGGGCTTGCAGGCTCAGCGGCTCGTCGGCCGCCAGCACCTTGAGCAGGAACGGCAGCCTGCTGCCCCAGCGGTCCGCGCACCGGGCGCCGAGCTGGCCGGCCGGGTCCTCGGCGAGCAGCTCCAGCAGCGAGCGCTCGCCGTCCGGGCGCAGCACGCGGGACGGGTCGCCCGGGTGGGCGCCCATCCACAGCTCCGCCTCGGGGTGGGGTGCCGGCACCTCCCTCCCGAGCAGCTCGGCGATGGCCGTGCGCGATCCCCACGCGTACGCCCGCACCGCGTTGTGCAGCAGTTCCACAGCCAGTTCCCCTCACACGGCGGGCGCGTACAGCCCCGGCCCGCCCAGCGTTCCCGCCGCCAGGCCGAGGTACAGCGCCGCCAGTTCGAACCGCAGCGCGAGCAGCGCGGCACACACCGCGTCGCCGCCGGTCACTTCCTCGGCCGGTTCGAGCACGTCGGCTCCCGGCAAGGTCTCCATCGCGGCCCGCCGCGCGTACTCGGCCTGCCGGCCCTGCCGCACGGCCAGCAGCAGCACCCGCACCAGCCCGTCCCGCTCGTCGTCCGGGTCGGCGAAGAGGTCCGCGCCGGACGTCCCCTGCACGGCCCGGCGGTGCAGCACCGACTTGGTCGACGCCTGCGGGTAGCCGGCGACGTCGCTCACCAGGCCCGCGTAGCAGGCCAGCACGCCCGCGCCGTGCGCGGCGACCGCCGTCGCCGGGTCGTCCAGCCCCCACAGCAGCGGGGTCCGGTCGGCGACCCGCAGGGCCAGCGACTTCGCCGGGTTCACGAACGACTCGTGCATCGGGTGGTCGCGCTCGGCCTCCCGGTCCAGCTCGTCGGCCACCGCCTGGACGTCGACGTCGAGCAGGCCCAGCGCGTCGAGCGCCAGCGCCCACGCGGCGAACCCGCGCGCGAAGCCGAAACCCCTGGGCACCGGCACGCGCGGCGGGATGAGCAGCGCGTGCCGCGCCGAGGCCGCCGCCACCGGGCCCTCCGGCTCGGCGGTCAGCAGCACCCGCGCACCGCGCCGGGCCGCCCGGTCCACCGCTTCGGCGAGCACCACGTCACCGGGGTCCTCGGTGTGCGCGAGCACCACGTCCAGCGCGCCGACCCAGGCCGGCACGTCGTCGGCGGCCACCACCGGCACCGGGCACCGGGGCCCGAGCAGCGCGGTCACCAGCTTCGCCACCGAGTGCCCCACCCCGGGCCGGGTGACCAGCACCAGCGCCCGGGGCCGGTCCTGGAGCACCCGCCGCACACCGAGTTCCTCGGCCGCCTCGGCGGTGGCCCGGACCTGCGCCCCGGCACGGGCGGCAGCCGGCAGCAGGCCGCCGGTGTCGGCGTCCAGGAGGCGGGACTGGTCGTCCAGGAGGCTGTCGTCGAGCACCGGAGATCACCCCGCCGTCGGCGCGACAGCCTCGTCCAGCAGGAGCACCGGGATGCCCTCCCGGACCGGGAACGACCGCCCGCACGCGGTGCAGGTCAGGAAGTCGGCCTGCGGGTCCTCGGCGGTGCCCGGCCGCAGCGGCGCGTGCTCGGGGCACGGGCAGGCCAGGATCTCCAGCAGCTTGGCGTCGAGTCGGACGACCACGGTGCTCATCCCCTCACGATCGCCAGGACCTCGTCGCGCAGCGCCGCGACCGAGGCCGCGTCGGCGGCTTCGACGTTCAGCCGCAGCAGCGGCTCGGTGTTGGAGGCCCGCAGGTTGAACCACGAGCCGTCGGGCAGCCCGACGGTGAGACCGTCCAGCTCGTCCAGCGTGACACCGTCCCGGCCGCCGAACTCCGCCTTGATGGCGGCCAGCCGGCCGGCCTGGTCGTCCACCGTCGAGTTGATCTCGCC
The DNA here is from genome assembly GCF_040655415.1 of Actinosynnema sp. NPDC050436. NCBI lineage: Bacteria > Bacillati > Actinomycetota > Actinomycetes > Pseudonocardiales > Pseudonocardiaceae > Actinosynnema > Actinosynnema sp. NPDC050436. Next base: position 76,949 of record NZ_JBFAJV010000006.1, read on the forward strand.
GGACGCGGCGTAGCGCTCGTAGGCCGAGGTCAGGCCGGACAGCGGGCCGTCCTGCTCGCCCAGCGCGGCCAGCACGTGCAGCGCGGCCAGCATCCCCGTGTCGGCCCGCCAGAAGTCGCGGAAGTAGTAGTGCGCCGAGTGCTCGCCGCCGAAGATGGCGCCGGTCCGGGCCATCTCCTCCTTGATGAACGAGTGGCCGACCCGCGTGCGCACCGGGTTGCCGCCGTGCTCGCGGACGATCTCCGGCACGCCGTGCGAGGTGATCAGGTTGTGGATGATCGTGCCGCCGGGGTCCTTGGCCAGCTCGCGCACGGCCACCAGCGCGGTGATGGCGCTGGGCGAGACCGGCTCGCCGCGCTCGTCCACCACGAAGCAGCGGTCCGCGTCGCCGTCGAAGGCGACACCCGCGTCCGCGCCCTCCTCGCGCACCCGCGCCTGGAGGTCGACGATGTTCTTCGGGTCCAGCGGGTTGGCCTCGTGGTTCGGGAAGCTGCCGTCCAGCTCGAAGTACATCGGGACCACCTCGACCGGCAGCCCCTCGAACACCTGCGGCACCGTGTGCCCGCCCATGCCGTTGCCGGCGTCCACCACGACCCGCAACGGCCGCGACCCCGACAGGTCGACCAGTTCCCGCAGGTAGGCGGCGTACTCGGTGAGCATGTCGCGCTCGGACACCGAGCCCGCCGCGACGCCCTCGGCGTCCGGCACGCCCTGCTCCACGTCGGCGCGGATCTGCGCGAGCCCGCTGTCCTGCCCGACCGGGGCGGCGCCGGCGCGGCAGAGCTTGATGCCGTTGTACTTCGCCGGGTTGTGCGAGGCGGTGAACATCGCGCCCGGCAGGTCGAGCTTGCCGGAGGCGAAGTAGAGCATGTCCGTGCTGGCCAGGCCGATGGACACCACGTCGACGCCCTGGCGCGTGACGCCCTCGGCGAACGCGGCGGCGAGGCCGGGCGAGGACTCGCGCATGTCGTGGCCGATGACCACGGCGGGGCCGCCGACCAGCCGCGCGAACGCCGCGCCGAACTCGCGGACGACCTCCGCGTCAAGCTGTTCCCCGACGACACCGCGGATGTCGTAAGCCTTGACGATGCCGGACAGATCGCGCACAGCCACACTCCCGGTTTGGCTCTTGACGTGGGCGTCGAAAGCCTACCGGCGCGCGCGCACGAGCCGTGCCCGGTACGTTCAGTCCTCGTTCGGATCGGGCAGAACCCGCAGGTGACCACGCCTGACCGTGCCCGCCGGCACCTCCGGCGGGTCCACCGGCCGATCGGCCCGCCCGGCCTCCCGGACCGCCTCGGCGAGCGCCGTCAGGTCGTCCACGGTGGGTTCGGGGGCCCGGAACTCGCCCTGGTGGCGGACGACCTCCCAGCCGCGCGGCGCGGTGAGCCGCAGGGCGTGCTCCTCGCACAGGTCGTAGCTGTGCGGTTCGGAGTAGGTGGCCAGGGGCCCGACGACCGCCGTGGAGTCCGCATAGGCGTACGTGAGCGTGGCGACTGCCGGGTTAGCGCACCCGGTTCGCGAGCACCGTCTCACGCTCCGCACGGCGGGGACGATATCGCGTCGCGGCTGAGGTGTGTTGGATTACCTCCGGCGCGGCGGTCGAGTTCGGCAAGTCCGCAGGTCGCCGACAGCCTGTCGCCCCCGCCAACTACCCTCTACCCCGTGGTGATGGCCAGAGGTTCGCGACGACAGGGCAACCCGCGCCGGCGCAACCGCGACCGTCACGGCCGAGGTCTGCGCGGCCCCCTCTACCCGGCGACCCTGCCGGCCGCGAGGAGCAGGGCGGAGCGGTTCGACTCGCTGGTGCTGGAAGCCCTGGAGCCCATCGAGGCGAGGTGGCGGACGGAGCTGACGCAGCTCGACGTGGCCGTGGACGACGTGCCGGACGTGCAGGCGGCGGCCGAGGACGGCGACATAGTGGAGGACGGCAACGTCCCCCTGGCCCGCCTCCTGCCGGCGGGAACGGACCGAAGGGCGAGAATCGTCCTCTACCGCCGCCCCCTGGAGGCCCGCGCGAAGGACGGCGCGGACCTGGCCGACCTGGTGCACGACGTACTGGTCGAACAGGTCGCCAACTACCTAGGTCTGGACCCCGACGTGATCGACGGCGACTAACCCCAAGCCGCCCACACACCCACCCACGCACACCCGCCCTCTTAACCCCTCCGATCCAGGGCTCCCCCACACCCCCAGCTGCGCTTCCTCCCGTATGGCCTGCCCGCAGGGAACCGCAGGTGTCAAGGGGATCGCCCGCAACCGCACCCACAACGGCAGCCCGATCCCCTTGACGCCTGTGGTTGTCTTTGACCAGGCCATACGGGAGGAAGCGACGCCCTCCCCCGGCGGCCTGCCGCGCGGCGAGCGCCGCTTGAAAACCCTCTCCCCGCCCACCCGCGCTCACACACTTCACGCCGCTCTAAAACCCGCGCTCACGCACTCCGCGCCGCTCCACACCCGCCGCACCGCACCACACGCTCCGCGCCGCTCTGGAACCCACCCTCACCGCCGCCGCGACGGAACAGCCGTCAACACCGTGAACAGCGCAGCCGCCGCCTGAACCAGCAGCAGCAGTTCACGCAACGTTCCCGACGCCTCCACCCGCACTTCGGACGCCGTTTCCGGCACTGACACCCCCACCAGGTGTCCCCACGCCCGCACCACGGCCACCGGTCGCCCGTCCACCACCGCGACCCACCCGGGCTCCTCCTCCGCCGCCACGACGAGCAGCCGCCCCTCGGGCCCGTCCGACACCCGGACGCCCACCTCGGGCGGCCCTGCCTCGACCGGGGCGATGCCCGGGACGCCGAGCGAGTCCGGCGGGGTGCCCCCGGTGCGGGCGCGACGGGCCAGCTCGGGTGACAGCAGCACCGCGTTCCCGGCGGCGAGCTGCACCCGCAGCACCGGCCGCCCGTCCGACATCGGCGGGGCGGCACCGACCAGGTCCCCCACGGCGTCCTCCAGCCGCTGGGCGGCGACCCGGTCCGGCAGCACCACGAACGCCACCCCCGCCGCCGCAGCCTGCGCCAACGCCACCTTCGCCGACCCCACAGACCCCGCAGACCCGTCCAACCCCGCAGACCCGTCCAACCCCGCAGAGCCATCCAACCCGGCAGAGCCATCCACACCCGCAGGCCCCGAAGACCCCGAAGACCCGCTCACGAGGTCCCGGTTCCACCGCTGCAACCGAGCAGCGGCGGTCACCACCGGCACGAGGTCGTCGTCCCCGAACGCCGGCAACCGCCCCGCCACCTGCCGCGCCGGTCCTCCGCTCCCGTCGAGCGGGCTCAGCACCAGCACCGACCGCCCGGTCCGGGCCAATTCCTGCTCCACCGTCGACGGCAGCCGCGCCGCAGACGCCGTCAACGGCCCGGACCGCAGCCCCGCGACACCCAGGCACGCCATCCCGGCGACCCCGATCACGCCCACCACCCCCACGAGCCGGGCCCGGGGCACCGGCACCGCGTCCCGCCGGCAGGCGGCCAGCACCACCCACAGCAGCCCCCAGGACGCGACGACCAGCGGTGCCCCGGTCCACCCGTGCGACGACGGGCCGCCGACCAGGGGCGTCACCGACACCGTCCGCAGCACGACCACCGCGAACCCCGCCAGCACCACCACCGCCGCCCCCGGCAGCATCGCGCGGGCGGGTCGCGCCACCGCCGCGCCGAGCGCGAACAGCACCACCAGCGCCCCGACGAACGCCAGGGCCCCGGGCCCGCCGGGTCGCAGCGTCACCAGGTCGACCAACCCGACCTGCGGGTCGTCCGCGTGCGCGCCCACGCCGTGCAGCACCACGGACGGGTTCTGGAGCACCACGGCCGGCCACGGCAGCAGCAACGCCATCGGCAGCAGCACCACCGTGAACAGCCCGGCGACCCGCCGCTTCCCGTCGCCCTCCCGGCCGGGCACCACGACGAAGCCGACCAGCGCCCCCAGCACCACCAGCCCGTGCACCAGCGGTGAGAACGCCCCCAGGGCCGCGACCGTTAGCGCCGTCCCGGAGGCCACCGGCAGCCACGCGGCCCCGGTCCCGCCGCGCAGCACCGCCGCCACCCCGGCGAACACCAGGGGCGCGAGGACGTGCACCACCACGACGTCCAGCCGGCCCTGCCCCACGGCCGACGTGGCGGCGGGCACCACCGCGTAGGCCGCCGCCACCAGCGCGCGCACCGGCCGCCGCACGGGCAGTCGCCAGGACGCCAGGTACGCGGTCAGACCGGCCAGCGGCGCGTCCCCGAGGAACAGCACGGCCACCAGCGCCGGCGGTCCGCCGAACAGCACCCCCACCGTCCCCAGCACGGCCAGCGCCGCCGGGGCGGGGGCGGTGGTGCCGCCGCTCACCGGGTGCCACGGGGCCAGGTAGGACGACCACGTCTCGGCCAGGTCCCGCACCGGCAGCAGCCGGCCGCCGGACAGGTCGAGCCCCAGCCGCCCGGCGTTGGCCAGCACGCCGAACACGGCGAGCCCCAGCACCAGCAGCAGCGGCGGCCCGAGCACCAGCGACCGCAGCACCCGCGCCCGGTCGACCTCCACGAACACCACCGGCGGCGGGGCACCGCGCGGCACCGGCGAGGGGCGCGGTCGCGGTGACGGGCGCAGCGAGCCCGGCAGCACCGCCTCCACCGGCACGGTGGTGGCGGGCAACCGCAGCCCGCCGGTCACCCGGACCGGCCGCCGGCGGGACAGCACGCCGGCGGGCAGCGCGGACGGCCCGACCGCTCGTCGCTCCACTTCGGACGGTGGCGACCAGGCCGCCGGCCGCACGTCGTGCTCGGGCAGCCTGCCCAGCGCGGCGTCCGCCTCGACCCGCCGCCGGATCAGGTACGCCGAGGCGCTGCCGGCGGCGTTGCGCAGCCGGGTGACCCGGCTGGTGGACAGTCCGCGGACGACACCCCGCACCGGCCGCGCGGCCCGACCGGCCCGCAGCCGAGCGCGCCCGCCGAGCAGGTAGCCGACTGCGCCCAGCTCGGCGTGCGCGTCGGAGAACCGGCGCACCAGCGCGAAGCCCAGCGCCCGGAGCAGGCCGAGCACGACCAGCCTCGGCAGCCCGAGCGCGAACGAGACCGTGCCGCAGTTCACCAGGAACGTGCGCAGCCCGTGCGCCCGGTCCACGCCGCGCAGCGCCGGTCCGGGCCGGGCGGCGGCGGCGTCCAGGCGGCGCTGCCCGCGCGTGACCGCGCGCGCGTGCCGCATCCGCGCAACCGGCACCGAGAGCACCAGGTGGCCGGCCAGGTTGACCCGCCACCCGAAGTCGACGTCGTCGCGCAGCAGCGGCAGCCGCCGGTCGTAGCCGCCCAGCGACTCCCACACCGACCGCCTGACCAGCGAGCCGGCCGACGGCACGGCCAGCGCCTCGGTGCTCTGCTCGAACGACCCGGACCACGCGGCGGCGACGCCGCCGATCCCGGTCTGCCGGTGCCCCGACGAGTCCGTCGACACCCCCGCCTCGACCACCAGCCGGGGGTCGGCCCAGTCCAGGGACAGCGGACCGAGCACCGCCGCCGACGGCGACACCTCGGCCGCCGTGAGCAGCAGCGACAGGCAGTCCGGCTCGGGCGCGCAGTCGTCGTGCAGCAGCCACAGCCACGCGCCCGGGTCGCCCCACCGCTGCACCGCGTGCTCGACCGCCGCGTGCACCGCCTCGCCGAAGCCGGTGCCCCGGGGCAGCGTCAGCACCCCGTCGATCACCCGATCGGGACCTTCGGACGCCTCGGCCAGCAGCTCGGGCGTGCGGTCCAGCGAGCCCGTGTCGACCGCGACCACGTGCCGGGGCCGGGGTCGCTGCCGGCGCAGCGCGGACAGCGCCGTGCCCAGCCACCGCTCACCGTCGTGGCACACCAGGACAGCCAGCACGGGCGCGGTGCGCAACCGCGGAGTGGCACCGCTCGTCAACTACCGCACCTCGTTCGTCCGACTACGCCGTGGAACGCCCACGGTAAGCCGGCGCGATCACGAAGCGGATCACACGGCGCGCTTTTTGAGCTTCCTCCGCTCGCGTTCGGACAGCCCGCCCCAAATGCCGAAGCGCTCGTCGTGCTGCAACGCGTACTCCAGGCATTCGGAGCGCACCTCGCAACCCAGACAGATCCGCTTGGCCTCCCTGGTCGAGCCGCCCTTCTCCGGGAAGAACGCCTCGGGGTCGGTCTGCGCGCACAAGGCGCGCTCCTGCCAGTCCTGCTCATCGGTCGCGTCGAACAGATCGATCAACGCCGCCGGCTCCCGTGCCGACGCGTCCCCGTCCACGTTGCGACCCCCGTCGAATTCCTGCATACCGTCCGCCTCCTCGCCTTCCGCTCTCCCCGGTTGGCGGACACCACTCGCCGTCCCCACAACGACGAATGACACCGATGTGATTACACCTGTGTCACAACACCCGGTCAAGCCGAGTCCACAGGACGGGGGATATTCGCGCGGTTGGCCGCAAAACCCTTGACTAGCAGCACAGACGGTGATTCGGGCGGCACGTTGGGCGATAACGGCTGCGCGGATGGCCCAAGCCCGCCCCTGCGGGCCACCGGATCGGGGAGGCCACACTGGAAGGGTGAAGCGATCAGCGGTGCGACCGAGTCCACTGTTCCTCAGCCTGCTCGCGGTGACGGTGGCAGGCGCCGTGCTGACCCTGTTCGACGAGTCCGAACCGGCCCTCATCGCCGGCACCGTGCTGCTGGTGCTCGGCGGCTGGGCGGTTTCGCTGTGCCTGCACGAGTTCGGCCACGCGATCGTGGCCTATCGCGGCGGCGACTACGCGGTGAAGGCGAAGGGCTACCTGACGCTGGACATCCGCCGCTACACCGACCCGATCATGTCCATCGTGCTGCCGCTGGTGCTGCTCGCATTCGGCGGAATCCCGCTGCCCGGCGGCGCGGTGTGGATCAACCACCACGCCTTGCGCAACAAACGGGTCGAATCGCTGGTTTCGCTGGCAGGCCCCCTGAGCAACCTCGTGCTGGGCGCGCTGCTGAGCCTGTCGGTGCTCCTGTTCAACCCGCCCGCCGGCCTGTCCGCCGCGCTGTCCTACCTCGCGCTGCTCCAGATCTTCGCGTTCGTGCTCAACATCCTGCCGATCCCCGGCCTGGACGGGTGGGGCGTGATCGAGCCGTTCATGTCCTACCAGGCGCAGCAGTTCGGCGCGAAAGCCCGGCCGTGGGCACCGCTGGTGCTCTTCGCCGTGCTGATCGGGTTCCCGACCATCGCGCGGGTCTTCTTCGACCTCGCGGACGCGGTGTTCATGCTGGTCGGCGGCGAAACGCTGTGGGCCCAGTACGGCCAGACCACGTTCATGTTCTGGCGCTACTAGCCCGACCCGGGCGCACCCGTCGCCCGAATTCGCTCGGTCGGCACCGCGCCGCGCGGCAGAATCCGACCCGGCACCCGGCGGGCCGCGTCAATTCGGTGTGTGGTGCCGCAGGGCGTCGGTCGTTGTGGCGGCGAGAGAACCGGTCCGGGTGCCGGGGTGCCCGGACCCGGTGGGAGGATGGCGACCCGTGAAGGTTGTCGTACTGGTGGGCGGGGTCGGCGGGGCGCGTTTCCTGGTCGGCCTCAAGGCGTTGCTGAACGCGCCCGGTCACGAGATCACCGCGGTGGTGAACACCGGGGACGACGTGTGGATGCACGGTCTGCGGATCACCCCCGACCTGGACACCTGCATGTACACCCTGGGCGGTGGCATCGACGCCGAGCGCGGCTGGGGCCGGTCCGGCGAGTCGTGGTCGGTCAAGGAGGAACTCGCCGCGTACGGGGCCGAGCCGTCCTGGTTCGGGCTCGGCGACCGGGACATCGCGACGCACCTGGTGCGCACGCGGATGCTCCGCGCGGGCTACCCGCTCTCGGCCGTGGTCGAGGCGCTGTGCGACCGCTGGCAGCCCGGCGTGCGGCTGCTGCCGATGTCCGACGACCGGGTGGAGACCCACGTCGTGGTGGACGAGGGCGACGAGACCCGCGCGATCCACTTCCAGGAGTGGTGGGTGAAGCACCGGGCCGCGCTGCCCGCGCGGTCGTTCGCGTCGGTCGGCGCGGACACCGCCACCGCCGGCCCCGGCGTGCTGGACGCCGTGCTGGAGGCGGACGCGGTGCTGATCGCCCCGTCGAACCCGGTGGTGAGCGTCGGCACGATCCTGGCCGTGCCGGGGGTGAAGGACGCGCTGCGCAAGACCGAGGCCGGCGTGGTGGGCCTGTCCCCCATCGTCGGCGGCAAGCCGCTGCGCGGGATGGCCGACGCCTGCCTGACCGCGATCGGCGTGGAGACCTCCGCCGAGGCCGTCGGCAGGCACTACGGCTCGCGCAAGACCACCGACAAGGGCGTGCTGGACGGCTGGCTGGTGCACACCGGCGACCGGTGCGACGTGCCCGGCGTGGCGGTGCGCGCGGTGCCGCTGCTGATGTCCGATGTGGACGCGACGGCCGCGATGGCCCGCGCCGCCCTCGAACTGGCCGGGGTCCCGCTTGACTGAGCACAGCACGACCACCCCGTCGCACACCGACCCGGCCGGCACCAACCCCGCCAACGCCGACCCCGCCGGCACCACCTCGGCCGGCACCAGCCCGGCCCACGCCGACCCGGCCGACACCGGTCGGGTCGGCGGCGGGCCGGCGAACGCCGGTGCCCCCGACCGACCGGGGGCCGACCACTCCGCCACCGGCTCGCTCGAAGTGCGGCCCGTGCCGGGCCTGCCGGAGTTCCGCCCCGGTGACGACCTGGCCGCCGCGCTGGCGTCCGCCGCGCCGTGGCTGGCCGACGGCGACGTCGTCGTGGTGACCAGCAAGGTGCTGTCCAAAGTGGAGGGGCGCCTGGTCCGGGTGCCCGCCGACCCGGACGAGCGGGACGCGGCCCGCCGCGCGCACGTCGAGGCCGAGGCGGTCCGCGTCGTGGCCCGCCGGGGCCGGACGCTGATCACCGAGAACAGGCTCGGCGTCGTGCAGGCGGCGTCCGGCGTGGACGCCTCCAACGTCGCCGGCGACGAGATCGCGCTGCTGCCGGTCGACCCGGACGGCTCCGCCGCCGCGCTGCGGGCCTCCCTCAAGGCCGCGCTCGGCGTCGACGTGGCCGTGGTCGTCACCGACACCATGGGCCGGGCGTGGCGGGTGGGCCAGACCGACGCCGCCATCGGCGCGGCCGGCCTCACCGTGCTGCACCGCTACGCCGGCGCGGTCGACCGCCAGGGCAACGAGCTGGTGGTCACCGAGGTCGCGGTCGCCGACGAGATCGCCGCCGCCGCCGACCTGGTGAAGGGCAAGCTCGGCGCGCTCCCGGTCGCCGTGGTGCGCGGCCTGGCCGTGGTCGACGACGGGTCGACCGCCCGCGACCTGGTCCGCCCCGGCGTGGACGACCTGTTCCACCTGGGCGTGGAGGAGGCCGTGGCGCGCGGCCGGGCCGAGGCGGTGCTCGTGCGCCGGTCGGTCCGGTCGTTCACCGACGAGCCGGTCGACGCCGACGCGCTGCGCCGTGCCGTCGGCGCGGCGCTCACCGCACCCGCGCCGCACCACACCCGGCCGGTGCGGTTCGTCCACCTCACGGCGCGGCGGGTGGCGCTGCTGGCCGCGATGCGCGACCGGTGGGCGTCCGACCTGCGCGGCGACGGCTTCACCGCCGACCAGGTGGACCGCCGGCTCGCGCGCGGCGACTTCCTGCGCGACGCGCCCGAGGTCGTGCTGCCGTTCCTGGTCGCCGAGGGCGCGCACGCCTACCCGGACGCGGCCCGCGCGGCGGCCGAGCGCACCATGTTCACGATCGCCGGCGGCGCGGCCGTGCAGGGCCTGCTGGTGGCGCTGGCCGCCGAGGGGCTGGGCTCGTGCTGGGTGTCGTCCACGATCTTCTGCCCCGACGTGGTCCGCGACGTGCTGGACCTGCCGCCGTCGTGGGAACCGCTGGGCGCGGTCGCGGTGGGGCACCCCACCGAGCCGCTGGCGCCCCGCCCGCCCCGGGCGTTGGACGAAGGGTTCGTCGCACTGTGAGCCTGCACGCCGACGCCACGTCGGTCCTGACCGCGTGGCAGCCCCGCGACCGGGGGCAGGACGCCCTCCGCCACGCCTACCTGGGCTTCCTGGCCGCGCGCGAGGACGGCTGCCGGCGGGCGTGCGAACCGGGGCACATCACCGCGTCGGCCCTGGTGCTGGACGCGACCGGGGAGCGGACGCTGCTCACCCTGCACCCGAGGGTGGGGCGGTGGCTCCAGCTCGGCGGGCACTGCGAGCCGTCCGACGAGACGCTGGCCGGGGCGGCGCTGCGGGAGGCCACCGAGGAGTCCGGCATCCGGGGGCTGCGGATCGAGCCGACCCCGATCCACCTGGACGTCCACCCGATCACGTGCTCGCTGGGCGTGCCGACGCGGCACTTCGACGTCCGGTTCCTGGTCCGCGCGCCGGTCGACGCGCAGCCGACCCGCAGCGCCGAGTCGGTCGACCTCCAGTGGTGGCCGCTGGACGCGATGCCGTCGAACGTGGACGACCTCTACCCGATGATCGACGCCGCCCTGACCCGCCTCCGCTGACGCCCGGCTCACGCCCGGCGTGGCTCGCCGCGAGCGGTGCGGGGGCCGGCCGCCGGCCCCCGGTCTCGATCGTCCCACGGCACACCGACAATTTCGGCATCCGCGCAGGTGGGCGGCTCCCGCTCGCCCGCAGCTCGCACCGCCCGCTCGCTCGGCCGATCACCTGCTGCCGCCGATCAGCCCTCGGGACCGGTCGGCGCTCGACCCGGATCAGCGTTCACCGCCGATCAACCCTCGGCGCAGATCAGCCCTCGGCGCAGATCAGGCCGAGCCCGCTCGTCAGCCCTCGCCGCCGAGGCGCTGGCTGAAGCCCTGGGTGCGGTGGTCCTGGCCTCCCGAGAGGCGCTGGGACAGGGTCGGGCGGGAGGTCTCCACCTGCTGCACGGTCGGCACCGGGCCCGGGGCCACGCGCAGCTCCGGCAGCGGTTCCGGTGCGGGCGGGGGTGTCGGGGCCGGGCGGCCGGCCGCCACGTGGGCCGACAGGACCATGGTCGAGTCCGGGTCGGCGGTGCGCGGGTCGGCCGCGTCGACCATCGACCGGGGGATCTGCTGGGTGGCCGACGAGTCCATCGGCGACGTCATGTTGTCCGGCGTCACGACGTGGATGCCACGTGCACGAGCACGGGCCAGCGCCGCGTCGGCCCGAGCGCGGGGGTCCATCCGGATCTCTCCTGCGTTGCCTTGGGCCGGCGGGAACGCGCCGGCGGTACCGATCGGTGACGCTCGTCGACCCGGACCTGGGACCGTGTCGTCAAGGTGCTCATGCCAGAGTATTCGCAACTACGGGTGGAAGTAAGCGGAGGAGGAAAAACGGCATGTCGGAGCTGCAAGGCGCCGAGGCGGTGGTTCTGGTCGGGGGGAAGGGGACCCGGCTGCGGCCACTGACCCTGTCCGCCCCCAAGCCCATGCTGCCCACGGCCGGGGTGCCGTTCCTCACCCACCTGCTGTCCCGGATCCGGGAGGTGGGCATCACGCACGTGGTGCTCGGCACGTCGTACAAGGCCGAGGTGTTCCAGGAGCACTTCGGCGACGGGTCGGCGCTCGGGCTCGACCTGGAGTACGTGGTCGAGGAGGTGCCGCTGGACACCGCCGGCGCCATCCGGAACGTGGCCCACAAGCTGCGCGAGCGCGACGTCATGGTCTTCAACGGCGACATCCTGTCCGGCGTCGACCTGCGCGCGGTGCTCGACACCCACCGCACGTCCGAGGCCGACGTGACCCTGCACCTGGTCAAGGTGGAGGACCCGCGCCGGTTCGGGTGCGTCCCGACCGACGCCGACGGGCGGGTCACCGCGTTCCTGGAGAAGACCGAGAACCCGCCGACCGACCAGATCAACGCGGGCTGCTACGTGTTCCGCCGCGAGGTCGTCGAGGCGATCCCGACCGGCCGGCCGGTGTCGGTGGAGCGGGAGACGTTCCCGGGGCTGCTGGCGTCCGGCGCGCGGTTGCAGGGGCACGTCGACACCTCGTACTGGCTCGACCTGGGCACGCCGGCGGCGTTCGTGCGGGGCTCGGCGGACCTGGTGCGCGGCGTCGCGCCGTCGGCCGCGCTGCCCGCGCCGGTGGGTGACGCGATCGTGCTGGACGGCGCGACCGTCGACCCGGGCGCGGTGCTCACCGGCGGTGCGACGGTCGGCTCGGGCTGCACGGTCGCGGCGGGCGCGGTGGTCGACGGCTCGGTGCTGTTCGACGGGGCCGTGGTCGGCGAGGGGGCGCGCGTCGAGCGGAGCGTGGTCGGGGCGAACGCCCTGGTCCAGGCCGGTTCGGTGGTGTCGGACGCGGTGATCGGCGACAACGCGGTGATCGGCGCGCGCTGCGAGCTGATCGGCGGCGCGCGGGTGTGGCCGGGTGTCGTGCTGCCCGAGGCAGGGGTGCGGTTCTCCACCGATGCCTAGGACGTGGCGTCCCCCGTTCCCGCTGGACGTGGCCGGCGTGCTCGGCCCGCTCCGGCGGGGACCGGGTGACGTCGCGTACCGCGAGGCGGGCGGCCTCTGGCTGACCGCGAACACCCCGTCCGGCCCGGCCACGCTGCACGTGACCAGGCCGGACGACGTGGTGGCCGACGCGTGGGGCGACGGCGCGGACTGGCTGCTGGACCGGCTGCCGGCGCTGCTGGGCGCGGACGACGACGACGCGGCGTTCGAGTGCCACCACCCGCTGGTCGCCGAGTCCCGCCGCCGGCGGCCGGGGCTGCGCCTGGGCTCGACCGGGCGGGTGTGGGACGCGCTGCTGCCGGCGGTGCTGGAGCAGAAGGTCACGGTGGTCGAGGCGCACCGGTCGTACCGGGAGCTGTGCACGCGGTTCGGCACGCCCGCGCCGGGTCCGGCACCGGCCGGGATGCGGGTGCCGCCGACGCCCCGGGCGGTGCTGGGCATCACGGACTGGGAGTGGCACCGGGCGGGCGTGGACGGCGCGCGCCGCCGCGCGCTGGTCGCCGCCGCCCAGGTGGCGCACCGCCTGGAGGCCGCCGCCGAGCTGCGCGGCGACCGGGGTCGGGCGCTGCTGCGCAAGGTGCCCGGAATCGGGGTGTGGACGGCCGCCGAGGTGGCCCAGCGCGCGTGGGGCGACCCGGACGCGGTCAGCTTCGGCGACTTCCACCTGGCGGGCCTGGTCGGCTGGGCGCTGCTGGGCCGTCCGCTGGACGACGACGGGATGGCCGAGCTGCTGACCCCGTACGCGCCGCAGCGCCACCGCGCCGTGCGGTACGTGGAGCTGTCGGGTGCCCGCAAGCCCCGCTTCGCGCCGCGCTTCGCACCCCGCGACTACCGCGCGATGTGACGCCGCCCCGGCCTGGTCGGGGTCAGCGGCGGGTGACGAGCTTCAGCCTCAGCCCCAGGCCGGCCTGCACGGCGAGCCGCAGCGGGGCCCACAGCGGGCCCTGGTGCCGGTCGGCGAGGTAGCGGTAGGCGCTGCTGTGGTGGGCGGCCAGCATCCGGGTGGACGACCGGGCCGTGGAGTGGCCGCCGATGTGGGTGACCTCGGCGTCCGGCACGTACACGTTGAGCCAGCCGGCGCGGCCGATCCGGTCGCCGAGGTCCACGTCCTCGAAGTACATGAAGTACCTCGGGTCGAACCCGTCGACCGAGTCGAACGCCTCGCGGCGCAGCAGCAGGCACGAGCCGGACAGCCAGCCGGCCGTGCGCTCCTGCACGGAGGTCTTCTCCTGGCGGTACTCGGTGGTCCACGGGTTGGCGGGCCAGACCTTGGCGAACACCGCGTGGCCGAGGCCCCGGCCGAGCGCGGGCAGCTGCCGCGCGGACGGGTACACCGCGCCGCCCGGCTCGCGGATCAGCGGCCCGAACGCCCCGCCGCGCGGCCACCGCTCGGCCGCGTCCAGCAGGGTGTCGAGGCTGCCGGGCCCCCAGGACAGGTCGGGGTTGGCGACGACGACCCAGCCGACGTCGTCGGGCAGCGACGCCACGCCCCGGTTGGCGCCCGCGCCGTAGCCGAGGTTGCCGCCGGTCGGCAGGAACGTCACGTGGTCGTGCTCGGCGGCTGCGCGCTCGGGCACGCCGTCGGTGGAGCCGTTGTCGGCCAGCACCACGGTGAACGGCCGGGTGGTGGCCCCCGCCAACGTGGTCAGGAAGCCGTCGAGGGTGTCCCCGGGCGAGTAGGTGACGGTCACGACCGCCAGTCCGTCTCCGTAGCGCGTCACGGCGGCCACCCTAGTGGTGGTGCAGGTGGTGCACGACGGCGTGCCCCCTGCCGCGCGCGATGAGCCACCGGTTGACCGGCACGGTGAGCACGAACGCGACGGCCAGCGAGAACGCCAGCGCGCCCCAGAACAGCCAGGTCGCCAGGCCGGCGTCCATCGCGCCCGGCACGACGACCATGACGCCGTTGTCGACGACCTCCATCACCAGGATGGAGACGGTGTCGGCGGCGAGCGCGGTCTTGAGCGCGGTGCGGAAGCCGACGCCGGCGCGCAGCACGCCGCGCAGGGTGAGGGCGTAGCCGAAGAAGAACGCCAGGGCGACGGCCAGCACGATCGTGCCCCAGGTGGGCAGGCCGAGCGCGGTGCCGACGACCATCCCCAGCACCTCGCCGATCGCGCAGCCGGTCAGGCAGTGCAGGGTCGCCGAGATCGCGGTCCTCCAGGATGCGTCCATGCGTCGAACCATACCCCTGGGGGGTATCGAGCGCCAGTGGAGGACCCCGGTCCGGCGCTCGTGTCGGCGGAGGTGGGCGAGGCTGGGGAAGACCCGACCACGGCGGGGGTGCGGGGCCGCGCCCGGGATCAGCGGCGGTGGGAGCGGGCGGCGCGCTCGTAGGCCAGGCGGTGGCGGGCGGCGGAGGTGGACCAGGAGAAGTCCTTCGCACGCACCTGGGCCGCTGTCGCCAGCGCGTCCCGCCGGGCCGGGTCGCTCAACAGCTCGCCCAGCGCCGCCGCGATGTCGCCCGCTCCCACCCCGCAGTACGCCACGGCGTCCCCGCCCACCTCGGGCAGGCTCAGCCGGCGAGTGGTCAGCACGGCCGCGCCGCACGCCATCGCCTCCAGCACCGGCAGGCCGAACCCCTCGCCCAGCGACGGGTAGGCCACCACCTCGGCCCCGCCGAGGAAGCCCGCGAGCTGCCCGAACGGCAGGTAGCCGGCCCGGATCACCCTGATCCGGTGCGGCACGGCGTCCAGGGCCCGCTCCACCTGGCCGTCCCAGCCGGGCTGCCCGGCCAGCACCAGCGTCGGCGGGTCGGTCCGGCCCCGGCACGCCTGCGCGAAGCCCCGGATCAGCGCCGGCACGTTCTTGCGCGGCTCCAGCGCCCCGAGGAACGCCACGTAGGGCGCCCTGCCCAGCGACAGCGACCGCCGCACCTCGGCGACCTCGGCCGCCGTCGGCGGGTGGAACCGCTCGGTGTCCACCCCGTGCTGCGCGATGTGCAGCAGCCGCCGGTCCGCGCCCGCGACCCGGGCCAGCTCGTCCGCCGTCGCCCGGCTCGGCACCACGCACAGCGCCGCCCGGCGCAGCGCCGCCCTGGTCCACGCCCGGAAGAACCGCGCCTTGACCGACGAGTGCAGCACGGCGTCGGTGAAGAACGTGGCGTCGTGCAGAGTCACCACGGACGCCGCCCGGTTCGCCAGCGGCACGGTGTAGTGCGGCGAGTGCACGACCTGCACGCCGAGGCGGGACGCCAGGCGCGGCAACGAGGTCTGCTCCCAGGTCAGCCGCGCGGTGCGGGTGGCGACGGCGTCGGCCGCGGTGATCACCCGCGAGCGGGGCGCGACCCGGTTGTAGAGCTCGGCGTCCCGGGGCTGGCACACGACGCTGAGCCGCGCGCCGTCCGCGTCCAGCGCTCCGACCAGCGAATCCACGTACCGCCCGACCCCGCCCCGGTCCGTCGGCACGGCGGTGGCGTCGATCAGCACGCTGGGTTCGACGGATGACACGCGCAGAAGAGTACGGGTGGCGGCCCGGCGGGTGCCGGGGAATGGCTCAAACGGGACGCGCCCGACCGAGCGACAGGTGCACGTCCCACACCGCGCGGGCGGCGTTCTCCCAGGTGAACGCCTCGGCCCTGGCCAGACCCGCCGCGACCGCCCGGTCGGCGACCTCCGGTTCCCGCCACACCGAGCGCAGCGCGGCCACCAGCGCCGCCCGGTCGCCGCGCGGCACGACCAGGCCGGCCCCGCCCGCGACCTCGACCAGCGCCGGGGCGTCCGAGTGCACCACCGGCACGCCCGCCGCCATGGCCTCCACGACCGGCAGCCCGAACCCCTCGGCCAGGCTCGGCGCGGCCAGCACGGCGGCCCGGCGCAGCACGTGCGCCAGCTCCGGGTCGGTCAGCCGCCCGAGCAGCCGGACGTGCGGCGCGCGCAGGTCCACGCCGCCCCACCCCTGCGGCCCGACGACCACCAGCGGCACGCCCAGCTCGGCGGTCGCCCGGACCAGCACGTCGAACCCCTTGCGCGGCTCGATCGTGCCGACGGCCAGCACGTACCGGTCGGGCAGGTCGGGCACGGCGCGCTCGGCCGGGAACCCGGTCACGCCGTTGTGCACCACCCGCACCGGGGCCGACCCGGGCGCGTGCCGGCGCAGCTCCTCCGCGACGGCGGCGGTCGGCACGACGATCGCGGCGGCCTTGGACACCGCCCGCCCGATCACCCTGCGGTGCCACGCCGCCCCGCGCGCGGTCAGCGTCTCGGGGTGGGTCCACGGGACGACGTCGTGCACGGTCACCACCACCCGGCCGCGCGGCGGCGCGAGCGGCGTCGGCGCGTGCACGGCGTCGCCGCCCGGCCAGTACGGCACCCCGTGCTCCCAGGCGGCGATCAGCGCGCGCCGGGGCAGCGGCAGCACGCGCGGCCCGTGCACGCCGGGTACCTGCGCCGCGCGCACGTCGGCCTGCCTGCTCACCACCCCGGTGACCTCCCACCCGGGCGGGGCGGTGGCGGCCAGGGCGGCGGCCAGCTCGCGGGTGTGGCGGCCGGTCCCGCCGGGGACGGGGGCCAGCAGCTGCTCGGCGAGCACCACCAGGTTCGGCATGTCGCGTACCGTCTCACGCCGTGTCCCTCCCGAGCACGACGGTGGTCGTGGTGACGTGGCGCGGCCGGGACCACGTCACGGCGTGCCTCGACGCCCTGGCCCGCCAGCGCCCGCACCGGGCGCTCGTGCTGGACAACGCGTCCGACGACGGCACCGCCGCGCTGGTCGCGGCCCACCCGAGCGCGCCGGCGGTGGTCCGGCTGCCGCGCAACGCCGGGTACGCGGGCGCGCTGGCGGCCGTGCTGCCGCGCGTGGACACCGAGTTCGTCGCCTGGCTGAACGACGACGCCGCGCCGGAGGACTCCTGGTTGGGCCACTTGGAGGACGCCCTGCGCGCGGCACCGGGAGCCGCTGCGGCCACGTCGTCGCTGCTGCTCGCGGACGGTGCCACGCAGTCGGTCGGCGTCCGGCTGACCGCCGACGGCCACGGCGCGGACCTGGTGCTCGCCGGGCGCGAGGTGTTCGGGTTCTGCGGCGGCGCGGCGCTGCTGCGCACCGACGTGCTCAGGTCCTGCGGTGGCGTGCCGAGGGGCTTCTTCTGCTACTACGAGGACACCGACACCGCGTTCCGGCTGCGCCTGGCCGGGCACGGGGTGGTGTCGGTCGGCCCGGCCCGCGTGCGGCACCGGCACGGCGCGAGCACCGACCCCGGTTCGCGGCTGTTCCACCGCTGGAACGAGCGCAACCGGCTGCTCATGCTGCTGCGCTGCGCCCCGGCCGGGGTCGCGCTCGCCCAGGTGGCCCGGTTCGCCGCGCTGACCGCCGTCCTGCCGTGGCGCGGTGGCCCGAAGCCGGCGAACTTCCGGCTGCCGCTGCGCCTCCAGGTGCTGGCGGAGGTGCTGCTCCGGTTGCCGGCGGTGGTGGCGCAGCGGGTGGCGATCGGCCGCCGCGCGACGGTGTCCCGTGCCGCCGTGTGGCGGGAGTGGGCGGGCAGGTAGCGCAGAACCGTCGACTCACCGTCCACTGTGGACTTTCGGGGCCGGTGACGACCCGAACGCCGCCACCGGGCCGGTGAGCGCAATTGTGCGGTGTGGTCGACCGGACCGGGGCCGGACGGGGATGATCGGGAGGTGCCCTCCGGGCCGCCCACCGGCCCGGTCTGTCGAGAGGAGTCCCGTGGCGGAGTACGTCGAGGTGCGCACCGAGGACGGCGACCTGGTGCCGTTCGAGCTGGACGAGGAGCACGACGGGCCGGTGCGCGCGGGCCGGCGCTGGGACGCCGCCGTGGAGAAGATGGACGAGACGCTCGAAGCGGGCATCGAGCGGGCCCGGAAGGTCGCGCGGGCGGTCGCCTCGAAGATCGGGTCCATGCCCGACCCCCGGCCGG
This sequence comes from Actinosynnema sp. NPDC050436, assembly GCF_040655415.1. NCBI lineage: Bacteria > Bacillati > Actinomycetota > Actinomycetes > Pseudonocardiales > Pseudonocardiaceae > Actinosynnema > Actinosynnema sp. NPDC050436. Next base: position 95,245 of record NZ_JBFAJV010000006.1, read on the forward strand.
ACAAGGTGGCCGTGGAGATCGGGTTGAAGGTCGGCTCCAGCGCCGCGCTGGCGATCGCCAAGTCGACCGCCGAGGCGCACATCAAGGTCACCGTCGAGTGGCAGCGCGACAGCCTGCCCGCGCCGCCGGCCGAGGACGACGACAAGGGCGCCGACAAGGGCGGGGACGGGGACGCCGGCGAGGCCGGCCGGACCGGCGCGGGCGGGGACGGCGGATCGGAGGCGTGAGCCACCTTCGTCACGTGCCCGGCACCGCCATGAGGCAGGCTTAGCGCGTGGAGCGAGCGAGCCTGCCTGACGTGTCGGTGGTCGTGGTCAACTACCGGGGCACCGACGACACCATCACCTGCCTGCGTTCCTTGTTCGCCGACCTGGACTACCCGGCGGACAAGCTCCAGGTGGTGTGCGTCGACAACGCCTCGGGCGACGGCGGCGCGGAGCGCGTCCGGGCCGCCGTGCCGCAGGCCCTGGTCGTCGACGCGCCGGACAACCTCGGCTTCGCCGGCGGCTGCAACCTGGGCGCGCGGCACGCGACCGGCACGGTGCTCGCGTTCCTCAACAACGACGCCCGCCCGCACCCGGACTGGCTGCGCGCGGCGGTGCGGGTGCTGCGCGCCGAGCCGACCGTGGGCGCGGTGGCGTCGAAGGTGCTGGACTGGGACGGCCGGGCCATCGACTTCGTGGACGCCGGCCTGACCTGGTTCGGCATGGGCTACAAGCGGCACGCCGGCCGGCCCGACGACGGGACGCACGACGTGCCGCGCGACGTCCTGTTCGGCACCGGCTCGGCGCTGGTCGTGCGGGCCCGGCTGTTCCAGGAGCTCGACGGGTTCGACGAGCGCTTCTTCATGTTCTACGAGGACGTCGACCTCGGCTGGCGGCTGAACCTGCGCGGCTGGCGGGTGCGCTACGAGCCGACGTCGCTGACCTACCACAGGCACCACGCCTCGATGTCCACAGTGGACATCAGCCGCGAGCTGTTCCTGCTGGAGCGCAACGCGCTGGCCGCGCTCTACAAGAACGCCTCGGACGAGACCCTGGCCAGGGCGCTGCCCGCCGCGCTGGCCCTGGTGGTCCGCCGGGCGACCGCGCGCGGCGAGATCGACCCGCGCCAGCTCGAGATCACCCGTCGGCCCGCCGACCCGGCCGACGACGCCGCACCGGTCCCCGTGCCGCGCCAGGCGCTGGCGGGTTTCCTGGCCATCGACCAGTTCGTCGAGCTGCTGCCCCGGCTGGCCGAGTCCCGCGCGGTCGAGCAGGCCGCGCGCCGGGTGTCGGACGCGGACCTGGTCCCGCTGATGCGCAAGGCCCTGGAGCCCGCGTACCCGCTGGAGCGCTACCTCGCCGCGCACGACGTGCTGGTGGACGTGTTCGGCATCGAGGAGCTGTACGGTCGCCCGCGCCGCGTCCTGATCGTGACCGGCGACGCGATCTCGGAGAAGATGGCCGGGCCGGCGATCCGGGCGTGGAACATGGCCGACGTGCTCGCCGACGAGCACCAGGTCCGGCTGGTGACCTTCAACCCGCTGTGCGCGCCGCCCGACGCGCCCTTCGAGGTGCAGGGCATCCGACCGCGCGACGTCGACCCGCACCTGGTGTGGGCCGACGTGATCGTGTTGCAGGGCCACGCGCTGGAGTTCCTGCCGCAGCTCAGGACGCCGGGCTCGACCAAGATCGTGGTCTGCGACATCTACGACCCGATGCACCTCGAACTGCTGGAGCAGGGCCGCGACTCGACCGACGAGCAGCGGGAGAAGGACCTGGTCGGCGTCACCCGCGTGCTCACCAACCAGTTGGCGCGCGGCGACTTCTTCCTCTGCGCGTCCGAGCGGCAGCGGCACTTCTGGCTCGGCCACCTGGCCGCCATGGGCCGGCTCACCCCCGCCCTCTACGACACCGACCCCACGGTGAAGTCGCTGCTCGCCGTCGCCCCGTTCGGCCTGTCCGGCAAGCCGCCGCAGCGCACCGGACCCGGTCTGCGCGACGCCCTGGGCATCGACCGGGACGACAAGGTCGTGCTGTGGGCGGGCGGCGTCTACAGCTGGTTCGACCCGCTGACCCTGATCCACGCCGTGGACCGGCTGCGCGGCACGCGCCCGGACGCCAGGCTGGTGTTCCTGGGCATGAAGCACCCGAACCCGGAGGTGCCCGACATGGGCATCGCCGGGCAGACCCGCGCCCTGTCCGAGAGCCTCGGCCTGACCGGCGAGACCGTGTTCTTCAACGAGGCGTGGGTGCCCTACCAGGACCGGCAGAACTGGCTGCTGGACGCCGACTGCGGTGTCACCACGCACTACGAGCACGTCGAGACCACGTTCGCGTTCCGCACCCGGGTGCTCGACTACCTGTGGGCGGGCCTGCCGATCGTCACCACGGACGGCGACTCCTTCGCGGACCTGGTGGAGCGCGAGGGGCTGGGCGTGGTCGTGCCCTCGGAGGACGCCGACGCGCTGGCGGCGGCCCTGGAGAAGGTGCTCTACGACGAGGACTTCGCCGCCGGGTGCGCGGAGCGCATCGCGGCCGTCCGCGAGCGCTTCACCTGGGAGGCGGTCCTGGCCCCGCTGGTCGACTTCTGCCGGCACCCCCGGCCCGCCGCGGACCGGCTGCCGGGCGTCGCGCCCATGGTGCGCAACCAGCCGCTGGGCCGCAAGGAGAAGCTGCAACGCGACGTGCGCCTGGTGCGGGAGTACCTGAACCAGGGCGGGGCGACCGAGGTCGCCAAGCGCGCCACCGGCCGCGTCCTCAAGAAGCTGCGCGGCCGTGGCTGAGCCGCTCAAGGTGCTGATCGACGGCACCCCGCTGCTGGGCCACCGGACCGGGATCGGCCGCTACACCTCGGCGCTGGCCGAGGAACTGGCGTCGATGCGCGACGCGGTCGACGTCCGCGCGGTCGCGTTCACGCTGCGGGGCTGGCGGGCGCTGCGGACCGTGCTGCCGCACGACGTGACCGCGCGCGGCCTGCCGGTGTCGGCGCGGCTGCTGCGGGAGTTCTGGCTGCGCGGCCCGTTCCCGCCGGTCGAGTTCCTGGCCGGGCCCACGGACGTGATGCACGCCACCAACTTCGTGCTGCCGCCGTCGATCCGGGCGGGCGGCGTGACGACGATCCACGACCTGGCGTTCCTCGACGCGCCGCAGGACCTGCCGCACTCCGACCGCAGGCTGCCCGAGCTGGTCCGCAAGTCGGCGCTCCGGGCGGACGTGGTGTGCACACCCACCCACGCGGTCGCCCGGGTCGTGACCGAGCGGTTCGAGGTCGACCCGGACAAGGTCGTGGTCACCCCGCTGGGCGTGGACCCGGCGTGGTTCGCCGCGCGCCCGCCCGGCGACGGGCTGCGCGCGCGGCTGGGCCTGCCCGCCCAGTACGTGCTGTTCGTCGGTGCCGGCGGCCCGCGCAAGGGCCTGGCGACGCTCGTGGACGCCCACGCCGCGCACCCCGCCCTGCCGCCGCTGGTGCTCGCCGGACCGGGCCACGCCGGCGCGGACGGCCGGGTGCTGCGCACGGGCTACCTCAACGACGTCGACCTGCGCAGCGTGGTGGCGGGCGCGGCGGTCCTGGCGCTGCCGTCGCGCGACGAGGGCTTCGGGCTGCCGGTGCTGGAGGCGCTGGCCTGCAACGTGCCCGTCGTCTGCACGGACGTGCCGGCGCTGCGCGAGGTGGCGGGCGGCCACGCCGTCCACGTGCCGGTGGGCGACGCGGACGCGCTCGGCCAGGCCCTGGTGGACGCGCTGGGCACCGCGCCGGACCCGGCGGACCAGGCCGCGCGACGGGCGCACGCGTCGGGCTTCACGTGGCGCAGGACGGCGGAGAAGACCGTCGAGGCGTACCGGTTGGCGGCTGCCGCCCGGCGGTGACGGCCGCCCGCAGCGGCGTCCGGAGGGCGGGTGCCGGCGGTCGGGGTGCCGGCGGGCGACACCGGCCCCCGCGTTCGCGTTGCGCGTCGATTCGTGGAAGTTTATTCCGCCGGTGCACCGGCTCGACGAATTCGACGGTTCCTCAGGTGGAACGAATTTCCAAAGATCACGCGATCGGGGGACGCGATGACACCGAGACAGCGCCGGCTCGCCCGGCGGTTGCGGCAGCTGCGCGTGAACGCGGGCGTGGGCATTGACGACGCCGCCGCGCACATCGGGTGCAAACACCCGAAGATCACCAAGATCGAGCTGTGCCGGCTCGGCGCGAAACCCGAGGAGGTGCGGCAGCTCTGCGAGCTGTACGGCGCGAGCCGGGCGACCGTGGCCAGCATGGTGGACCTCGCCCGGACGGCCAGGGCCCGGGGCTGGTACCAGAGCTACGACGACGCGGCCAACCCGGAGAACATCGAGTTCGTGGACCTGGAGACCGACGCGGTCGCGGTGTCGGCGTTCCAGGTCGACCTGGTCCCGGGCCTGTTGCAGACCCCCGGCTACTCCCGCGCGGTGATCCGCGCCGGTCACCCCGACATCGGCGAGGACGTGCTGGCGCAGCGGGTGGAGCTGCGCGGCAGGCGGCAGGACCGCGTGCTGGACGGCGCGCTGTCCGTCTGGGCGGTCGTCGCCGAGGCGGCACTCGTCCGGGCGATGGGCGGGCGCGACGCGCACGTCGCCCAGCTCCGCCACCTCATCGGCCTCGCGGCGCTGCCCAACGTCCAGTTCCAGGTGGTGCCGAACCGCGCGGGCGAACACATGGCAATGGGCGTCCCGTTCTCCTGCTTCCGATTCGACGACGGCAGCGGAACGGTGGCCATCGACCACTTGAGTGGAACGTTCTTTCTCGAAGAAGAAAAAGACGTCGACCGGTATAGGCTCGCGTTCCACCATCTCTGTGGTGTCGCTCTGAGCCAACACGATTCACTGGCTCTGCTTCGCCGCTACACCGAAGAGGAGCACAGCGAATGGGAACTCCGGAGCTGATCCCGGGCACCTGGCGGAAGTCGAGTTCCAGCGGCGGCAACTCCGACTGCGTGGAGGTCGCGCACACCCGGTCCGCCGTCGCCGTCCGGGACAGCAAGAACCCCGGCACCGCCCTGACCGTCCCCCGGTCGACCTGGTCGGCGTTCCTCGCGGTCCTGCGCAGACGCCGGCCCGCGTGACCCGGTGCCTGCGCAGATCCGGGTTCGCGCGCCCCCGGCCGGTGCCGCGCCCGGGGTGCGGCGCCGCCTCCACCCGACCGGGCACGGCCGCCACCCCACCGGGTGTCGACGGCAGCCAATCGAGACGCTCGGAGAAGCCGTGCGCGACCTCGGCCCCGACTTCTCCGCGGCCGGACCGGGGGCAGCGGCGCGGGCCGCTAGGAAGTCCGCACCGGGCGCTCCACCGCCGCACCGGTAAGGACACCCCACGAGATCTGCCGCGAACCCGTCACGGCACAGACGCGGCGCAAGAACCGCTGGCGCTCACCATCGGAGCGCTGCGCGGAGACATCGGGAAGTCGCCCGTGGTCGGACATGCCGGAAAGGTTCTCGCATTGTTTGTCCGCAAAACCAGTGCGACAAGCCACCTCCACTCCAACGGCGCAACACCCGTCTCAGGTGGTCACTCAGCGCGTTCACTGCGATGATGCCGCCCATGAGTTTCACCGCGGTGTGGCCGATCGACGACCCCGGTGGCGGCGAGACCGCCGACGAGATGACCGTGGACACCCCCGAGGACGTGGACGCGCTGCTGCGCCGCCTCGCCGAGCCCGGTGCCGGCCCCGCCGTCGTCGAGCACGGGGACCGCCCGCTGCTCGACGACACCGAGGGGCTGCTGGGCGCACCGGGCCGGACGAAGATCCCCGACCACGACGTGGCCGCCGCCGTCCACGGCGGCTTCGGCTACCTCACCTACGCCGACCCGGAGCACGACTACTCGACCCTCGACGGCGAGCCCGGCTCCCCCGAGCACCGCTCCGAGCACGTCGACCACCCGGCGGGCTCGGGCGTGCCCGTGGAGGTGCTGGGCGCGGCCTTGAAGGACTTCCTCGCCACCGCCGCGCGTCCGACGTGCGTGCGGTGGCGGGAAGCCTAGGAGCGGTCCGAAAGCCGGCTCAGGGCAGGGCGCGGGTGGCGAACGCCTCGTGCAGGGCCGCCCGCCACGGCCGCAGCGGCGTCAGGCCCGACTCGGCCCACGCCCGGCCGGACAGCACCGAGTACGCCGGGCGCGGCGCGGGGCGCGGGAAGTCGGCCGTGCCGCACGCCTTCACCCGCTCCGGGTCGGCACCCAGCTCCTCGAACACGGCCTGGGCGAACCCGCGCCACGTCGTCTCGCCGCCGCCCGTGGCGTGCAGCACGCGCGCCTGCGGCCCGGTCCGCACCACCCGCGCGGCCAGCTCGACCAGCCCGGCCGCGAGGTCGGCCGACCACGTCGGCGAGCCGCGCTGGTCGTCCACGACGGACAGCAGGTCGCGCTCGCCTTCGAGCCGCGCGATCGTCCGGACGAAGTTCGGCCCGCCCGCGCCGTACAGCCACGCCGTCCGGACGACCCACGCCCGTTCCCACGTCCGGAGGACCCGCTGCTCCCCCTCCAGCTTCGTGCGCCCGTAGGCCGAGCGGGGGCCGGTCGGGTCGTCGGGCTCGTACGGCCGCGCGCCGTCGCCCGGGAAGACGTAGTCCGTGGAGACGTGCAGCAGCGGCACGTCGTGCTCGCGGCACGCCTCGGCCAGCAGTCCCGCGCCGACCGCGTTCACCGCGAACGCGCGCTCCTCGTCGGTCTCCGCCGCGTCGACGGCGGTGTACGCGGCGGCGTTCACCACCGCCGGCCTGAGCCCGTTGTCCCGCGCGGAGGCGGCGAAGGAGGCCACCGCGTCGGAGACCGCGCCGGCGTCGGTGACGTCCAGCTCCGCCGACGACGGCGCGTGCACCAGGGCGTCGGCCGGTGCGGCGGCGACCAGGTCGTGCCCGAGCTGGCCGCGCCCGCCCGGTACCAGCAGCGCGAGCATCAGCCGGCCAGCGCGGCGCGCTGCTTGAGGGGCTCCCACCACGACCGGTTGTCCCGGTACCACTCGACGGTGGCGGCCAGGCCGGCGGTGAAGTCGACCCTCGGCGCGTAGCCCAGTTCGGTGGCGATCTTGGTGATGTCGACCGAGTAGCGGCGGTCGTGGCCCAAGCGGTCGGTGACCGGCTCGACGGACGACCAGTCGCGGCCGGTCGCGGCGAGCAGGCGCTCGGTCAGCTCGCGGTTGGTCAGCTCGGTGCCGCCGCCGATGTTGTAGATCTCACCGCCCCGGCCGCCCTCCAGCACGAGCTGGATGCCCCGGCAGTGGTCGTCCACGTGCAGCCAGTCGCGGACGTTGAGGCCGTCGCCGTAGAGGGGGACCTTGCGGCCGTCCACGAGGTTGGTCACGAACAGCGGGACGACCTTCTCCGGGAACTGGTACGGACCGTAGTTGTTCGAGCACCGGGTGATGCACACCGGCAGGCCGTGCGTCCGGTGGAAGGAGCGCGCCAGCAGGTCGGAGGCCGCCTTGGAGGCGGAGTAGGGCGAGTTCGGCTCCAGCAGGTGCTCCTCTGTCCAGGAGCCCTCGTCGATGGTGCCGTAGACCTCGTCGGTGGAGACGTGCACGAACTTGGCGACGTTCGCCTCCAGGGCCGCTTGGAGCAGCGTCTGGGTGCCCAGCACGTTCGTCAGCACGAAATCGGCGGAGCCGGAGATGGACCGGTCCACATGCGACTCGGCCGCGAAGTGCACGACCACGTCCGTTCGGCCCATCAGGTCCGTCACCAACTCGCGGTCGCAGATGTCACCCCGGACGAACGTCAGCCGGGGGTCGTCGGCCACCGGGGCGAGGTTGGCCTCGTTCCCGGCGTAGGTGAGCTTGTCCAGCACCACCACCTCGGCGTCCGCGTAGACCGGGTAAGCGCCGCCCACCATCTCCCGCACGTAGTGCGAGCCGATGAAGCCGGCCCCACCCGTCACCAGTACGCGCATGGTCAATGCCCTTCCACAACCGTCGTCCACCGCAAGTCTGTCACGGTGTTTAGCCGTGCAACCCACCCTGTCGTTACAGCGTCTCCCGTATTAAGTGGAACAGCAGGCCGGAACCCCGGCCCGCCACTAACCTGGGACGGCAGTCGCGGGACACGGGGGAGGCACCACCAGTGGACACCAGTCCGCCCAAATCGGCCGCGAGACCGGCTGCTTTGCGTGTCCTAGTGGTCACCTGGCGTTCACTGACAGCCCTCTTGTCGGCCTCGGTGCTGCTCGTCTCCTGGTACGGGTGGACCTACCTGCGCGGCATCACCGACGACATCGTCACCACGGACGTCATCCCGTCGTCGGTCACCGACCAGGGCGCGGCGCGCAAGCCGCTGGACGGCGCGATCGACATCCTGCTGGTCGGCGTGGACAGCCGCACCGACGCGCAGGGCAAGCCCCTGTCCGACGAGGTGCTGGCGCTGCTGAACGGCGGTGTGGCGGACGGCACGCTGAACACCGACACCATGATCCTGGTGCACATCCCGCAGGACGGCACGCGAGCCGTGGCCATCTCGTTCCCGCGCGACGCGTACGTGGAGATCGCGGACGGTTTCGGCAAGCACAAGCTGAACTCGGCGATGCTGCGGCAGAAGAACGACACCTCGCAGCGGCTGCGCAACGAGGGCGTCGCGGACGAGGCGCGCATCGAGCGCGAGTCGACCCAGGCCGGCCGCCGCACGTTGATCAAGACCATCGAGGGGCTGACCGGCGGCGCGGTCACCGTCGACCGGTACGCCGAGGTCAACCTCGCCTCCTTCTACGAGGTGACGCAGGCCATCGGCGGCGTGGAGGTGTGCCTGAAGCAGGCCACCCGCGACTCCGACTCGGGGGCCGACTTCCCGGCCGGGCCGCAGACCATCGCGGGCGCGGACGCGCTGTCGTTCGTGCGGCAGCGCGGCGGCCTGCCCGGCGGCGACCTGGACCGGATCGTGCGCCAGCAGGTGTTCATCGGCGCGCTGGCCCGCAAGGTGCTGTCCACCGGCACGCTGACCGACTTCGACAAGCTCGCCGACCTGGTGACGGCGGTGAAGAGGTCCGTGGTGCTCAGCGAGCGGTGGGACATCACCGAGTTCGCCGAGCAGATGCAGGGCCTGGTGTCGGGCAACATCCAGTTCCGCACCATCCCGGTGGGCGACCCGACCGACACGTGGAGCGACGGCAACGTTTTGCCGGTCGACCCGGCGGCGGTGCGCCAGTTCATCAAGGGCCTGGCCACCGACCCCGCGCCGAGGTCGGGCTCGTCCGCGCCGGCCACCACGCCGACCGGTCCGCCGCCGTCGGCCATCACCGTGCAGGTGGTCAACTCCTCCGGGGTCGCCGGCAAGGCGATCGGCGTGCTGGAAACGTTGGTGGGCAAGGGTTTCCAGCGCGGTGACGCGATCAGCGGCGACTACCTGGACAGCACCGTCGTGCGGTACGCGACCGGCGAGCGGGCCGGCGCCGACCGGGTGATCTCCGCCCTGGGCGGTAACGCCGAGGCCACCGAGGACGACTCCGTGCCGAGAGGGCAGGTCCGGGTCTACGTGGGCGCGGACTTCGCCCAGGCGGACGAGTCCGACACCTCGTCGGCCGGCGTGGTCACGACGATCGCGCCGACCTCCTCGTCCGCTCCGCCGATCACCGCCCAGGGTGTGGTCTGCGTCAACTGACAGCCCCGCCGCCCGGTGATCGTCGCGTCCGACCGGCGGCAGGTGGTTAGCCTGGTCGGACACGGCCGTGCAACCGGCCGCGCAGACTAGGAGGACCGCCCGTGAAGGCCGCGGTGATGACCGGGCGCGCGCTGGTCGCGTTGCTGTCCGCAGCCGTGCTCGTCGTGGCGGGGTACGGCTGGGCGACGCTCAAGCGGGTCCAGGGGAGCGTGAACACGACGGACGTGATCAGCGCGCTGTCCGACATCCCGAACGCCCCGCCCGCCGAGGACGGCGCGCTGGACATCCTGCTCGTCGGCAGCGACAGCCGCACCGACGCGCAGGGCCGCCCGCTGCCCGACCGGGTGCTGCGCGAGCTGCGAACCGAGGCGACCGACACGGTGAACACCGACACCGTGATCGTGGTGCGGGTGCCGCGCAACGGCGGCAAGGCGCACGCGGTGTCCATCCCGCGCGACACCTACCTGCCGATCCCGGACCACGGCGAGGAAAAGATCAACTCCGCCTACGGCCTGACCCGGTACTACACCATGGAGCGGCTCGCCGCCGAGGGCGGCCACGACCTGGAGGAGCGGACCAAGCTCGGCGACCAGGCCGGGCGGCGCGCGCTGGTGCAGGTCGTGCAGGACCTGACCGGCGTCCGGGTGGACCACTACGCCGAGGTCAACCTCTACGGGTTCTACCTGCTGACCCAGGTCGTCGGCGGCGTCGAGGTGTGCCTGAACCGCGCCACCAGCGACCCCGACTCGGGCGCGAACTTCCGGGCCGGCGTGCAGACCGTCTCCGGCGGCGACGCGCTGGCGTTCGTGCGGCAGCGCAAGAACATCCCGAACGGCGACCTCGGGCGGATCACCCGCCAGCAGGTGTTCCTCAAGTCCGCGCTGTCGCAACTGCTCTCCGCCGGGACGCTGGCCGACCAGGGCCGGATGACCGGCCTGCTGGACGCGATGTCCAAGTCGGTGGTGGTGGACGACAAGCTCGACCTCGCCACGCTGGCGGGCCAGGCGCAGGGGCTCGCGGGCGGCAACGTCGAGTTCACCACCATCCCGGTGACCGGGGTCGGCGCGGTGAACGAGCGCGGGCAGAGCATCGTCACGGTGGACCGCGAGCAGGTCCGGGCGTTCGTGGCGGAGGTGCTGGGCGCGAAGACGCCCGCGCCGTCGCCGACCGCGACGGTGCCGACCACGACGTCGGTGGGCAGGTTCGCCGGCGGCGGCCTGGTGACGCTGGACGGCCCGCGCCGCGCGCTCGCCCAGGGGCCGCCCTGCGTCGACTGACCCGGGCTGGGCCGGCGCGCGCCAGGATGGCAGGGTGGGTGCCATGACCGTCACGGAAACCCTGCTGACGCCGCTGCTCGCGGCAGGTCCCGGCCGTCCGCTGATCACGCACTACGACGACGCCGAGGGCTCGCGGGTCGAGCTGTCGCGGGCGACCGTGGCGAACTGGGCGGCGAAGACGGCCAACTGGCTGCGCGACGAGCTGGACGTCGAGGCGGGCGACCCGGTGGCGGTGCTGCTGCCCGCGCACTGGCAGACCGCCGGCGTGCTGCTCGGGGCGTGGTGGTGCGGCGCGGTGGTGACCGACGACCCGGCCGGCGTGAAGGTGGCGTTCGTGCCGCCCGGCGGTGCCGCGCCCGGAGCGGACGCCGTGGCGACGGTGTCCTTGCACCCCATGGGACTCGGCTGCGGGGCCGACCTCGACTACGTGGACGAGGTGCGGTTGCACGGCGACGACTTCACGCCGTGGGGGCCCCTCCCCGGCACCGCCCCGGCGCTCGGTCGGTCCACTGTGGACGAAGTGGTGGCGGAGGCGCGGCAGCGCGCGACGACGCTCGGGATCGGGCCGGACACCCGGGTGCTGTCCACCCTGGAGTGGGCGCAGCCGGACGGGCTGCTCAACGGTTTCCTGGCCGTGCTGGCGGGCGGCGGGTCGCTCGTGCAGTGCACCAACGCGAAGGCGGAGCTGCTGCCCGCGCGGCGGACCGGTGAGCAGACGACCCTCGACCTGGTCGGCTAGGACCGCGCGCGAACGCGACGGGCGGCCGTCCGCCCGTCGCGTCGGAGCCGGCGCTAGGCGGTCTGCCTGCTGCGCCGGACCAGCCGGTCGACGGTGAGCGAGCCGCCGTTGAAGCCCAGCGCGAGCGCGGCCACGCCCAGCGCGAGCACCAGCTCGTAGCCGCCCTGGCCCAGCAGGCCGTTGGGCAGGTGCACGATCAGCAGCGCGCCGGCCATGTCGATCGCCAGCAGGACGCCGACGACCGGCAGCGCCGCGCCCGCGACGAGCAGCGCGCCGCCGCCGAGCTCGACCAGGGCGGAGAACCAGGCGGAGACCGTCGGGAGCGGTACGCCCATGCCCTGGAACGCCTGGGCGGTGCCGTCGAGCCCCCACTCGGTGAGCTTCTGCCAGCCGTGCGCGATGAACACCACGCCGACGCCGATGCGCCCGATGAGAGCTGCCACGTCCCGAACCATGCGCCGTCCTTCCGTCGGTGGACCTTCCTTCCCCAAGCTATATGAATCTTCAACAACTTTCGGATGCGCGGGCGGGGTTGACAGCATCCCGACAGGCGTATACAAAACCAAGTGGTTAGATAACCAGTAGGTTAGGTGACAATGGCAGACGACCCGCTGAGCACCACGTTCGCCGCGCTGGCCGACCCCACCAGACGAGCCATCCTGGCCCGCCTGGCCGAGGGGGCGGCCACCGTGAAGGAACTGGCCGAGCCGTTCGCGATGAGCGGCCCCGCCGTCTCCAAGCACCTGAAGGTGCTGGAGCGGGCCGGGCTCGTGACGCGCGGTCGTGACGCCCAGTGGCGCCCCCGCGCGCTCGACGCCACCCCGCTGCGCGAGGTCGCCGAGTGGACCGACGGCTTCCGCCGGTTCTGGGACGACAGCCACCGCCGCCTGGACGCGTACCTGGAACGGATGAAGGAGCAGGAAGATGACCACTGACACCGCCTCCGCGTGGAGCACGCCGACCGACGTGGAGGTCGCGGTCACCCGCACCTTCGCCGCACCCCAGCGGCTGGTGTTCGAGGCGTTCACGAAGCCGGAGCACATCGTGCACTGGATGCTCGGCCCGGACGGCTGGACGATGCCGGTCTGCGAGGTCGACCTGCGCCCCGGCGGCACGTGGCACATGGTGTGGCGCAGGGCGGACGGCACCGAGATGAGCATGACCGGCGAGTACCTGTCGGTCACGCCGCACTCGGAGACCGTGCAGACCGAGGCGTGGGGCGAGGACTGGCCGGAAACCGTGAACACGACCCGTTTCGTGGCCGACGGCGAGCAGACCACCGTCGTGCAGACGATGAAGTACCCGACCCGAGAAGCCCGCGACCGCGCGTTGCAGACCGGGATGAAGGACGGGGCAAACACCAGCTACGACCGCTTGGCCGAGTACTTGACCGCCCAGGTGTGACCAGGTCCGTCGGACCTGGTTCTCCGGACGTCAGCCCACGCAGGCGATGACGGGCAGAAGGACCTGTACCTGAGCGGCGGACGGGTCATGAATCAGCCGGTCGGGTGACAGCTCCATCGCAGCTCAGGCCCACTGCACTCGATCTTCGGAACGGACGCCTATCCGACGCTGTTGGAGAAGGCGTCCGTTCTGATTCACGGGGTGGCGAACGCCCACGGTTCATGGACGGCAACAAGCGCACCAGCCGGATGTGCGCGACGACGTTTCTGGCTTTGCACGACTCGGAGATCGAGAAGCTGCCGGACGAGGTCGCCGGCCAGTTCGTGCTGGACTTGATGCACAACGCGATCTCGATCAGAAACGGAGCCCTGTGGCTGCTCGACCATGTCGAAGCCCCGTCCACCAAAGTCGGTAAGACCGCCTGACACCTTCGGGTGCGCACGGAGGGCGCCCCTTCCGATGTCATCAGGTGCCTGCTCCCACCGGGCTGTCATTTGCGCGGGGGAGGACTCGTCAGGCTGACAACGGCGAACGGCTTCACCATCCAGTGCGACCAGTCAGGTAGCGGAATTCCTGCGATCTTCCGTGAGAACCCCGCTACCTGAACAGGTTCAGCCCTTGAGCAGCGCGCGGCTCATCACCACGCGCTGGATCTGGTTCGTGCCCTCGTAGATCTGGGTGATCTTCGCGTCGCGCATCATGCGCTCGACCGGGAAGTCGCGGGTGTAGCCGGCACCGCCGAACAGTTGGACGGCGTCCGTCGTCACCTCCATCGCCACGTCCGACGCGTAGCACTTCGCCGCCGCCGTGATGAAGCCGATGTTCGGCTCGCCGCGTTCCGCCTTCGCCGCCGCGACGTAGACCATGTGCCGGGCCGCCTCGATCTTCATCGCCATGTCCGCGAGCATGAACTGCACGCCCTGGAAGTCGGCGACCGCCTTGCCGAACTGCTTGCGGTCCTTGACGTAGGCGATGGCGGCTTCCAGCGCGCCCTGCGCGATGCCCACGGCCTGGGCGCCGATGGTCGGGCGGGTGTGGTCCAGGGTGCGCAGGGCGGTCTTCAGGCCGGTGCCCGGCTCGCCGATGATCCGGTCCTCCGGGATGGTGCAGTTCTCGAAGTGGATCTCGCGGGTCGGCGAGCCCTTGATGCCGAGCTTGCGCTCCTTCGAGCCCACGACGAAGCCCGGGTCGTCCTTGTGCACCACGAACGCCGAGATGCCCTGCGACTTCTTCGGCGCGTCCGGGTCGGTCACCGCCATCACGGTGTACCAGGTCGACTCGCCCGCGTTGGTGATCCAGCACTTCGTGCCGTTGAGCACCCAGTGGTCGCCGTCGAGCCGCGCGCGCGTGCGCATCGACGCCGTGTCGGACCCGGCCTCGCGCTCGGACAGCGCGTAGGACGCCATCGCCTCGCCCGACGCGATGGACGGCAGCACCTGCCGCTTGAGCTCCTCCGACGCGGACAGCAGGATCGGCATGGTGCCGAGCTTGTTCACGGCCGGGATCAGCGAGGACGACGCGCAGGCGCGCGCGACCTCCTCGATCACGATGCACGTGGCGACCGAGTCGGCGCCCTGGCCGTCGTACTCCTCGGGCACGTGCACCGCCGCGAAACCGGACTTGACCAGCGCGTCGAGCGCCTCGACCGGGAAGCGCTCCTGCTCGTCGACGTCGGCCGCGTGCGGCGCGACCTCCTTGTCGGCGAGCGCCCGGACGGCCTCGCGCAGCGCCTCGTGCTCCTCGGCGAGCTGGTAGGTACCGAAACTCGGGTCCACGTTAAGTTACCTCCCGGTAGGGCCTCTACCGAGATGTTAGCGCGCGTTCACCGGCTCGGGCCCTGTGCGGTCGGCAACAGGGCCCGAACCGACTACGCCGGGCTACAGCGACGCGCGCAGCGCCTCGTCCTTCTCCAGCACCAGCCGCTCCAGCGACTCCTGGAACGCGGCCATCCGCTCCTGCAGCGCCGGGTCGGCGGCGGCCAGGACGCGCACCGCCAGCAGGCCCGCGTTGCGCGCGCCGCCGACCGACACGGTCGCCACCGGCACGCCCGCCGGCATCTGCACGATCGACAGCAGGGAGTCCATCCCGTCCAGGTACTTCAGCGGCACCGGTACGCCGATCACCGGCAGCACCGTCGCCGACGCGACCATGCCCGGCAGGTGGGCCGCGCCGCCCGCGCCCGCGATGATCACGCGCAACCCGCGTCCGGCGGCCGACGCGGCGTAGTCGAGCATCCGCTGCGGCGTCCGGTGCGCGGACACCACGCTGACCTCGAACGGCACGTCGAACTCGGCCAGCGCCTCGGTGGCGGCCTTCATCACCGGCCAGTCCGAGTCGCTGCCCATGATCACGCCGACTGACGTCACTGCTGTCCTCCGTGGATGTCGTACCCGTCCAGCCACACGCCGTCGGACAGCCAGTGCGCCGCGAGCCGGGCCCGCTCCCGCACCTCGTCCAGCCGCTCCCCGAGCAGCGTCACGTGGCCGATCTTGCGCCCCGGTCGCTCCGCCTTGCCGTACAGGTGCACGTGCGCGTCGGGGAACCGGGCGAACAGGTGGTGCAGCCGCTCGTCGGTCCCGATCTCGGGCGGCTGCTCCGCGCCGAGGACGTTCGCCATCACGACGGCGGGCGCGGCCAGGTCGGTCGCGCCCAGCGGGTAGTCCAGCACGGCCCGCAGGTGCTGCTCGAACTGGGAGGTGCGGGCGCCCTCGATGGTCCAGTGGCCGGAGTTGTGCG
This sequence comes from Actinosynnema sp. NPDC050436, assembly GCF_040655415.1. NCBI lineage: Bacteria > Bacillati > Actinomycetota > Actinomycetes > Pseudonocardiales > Pseudonocardiaceae > Actinosynnema > Actinosynnema sp. NPDC050436. The sequence continues at coordinate 110,981 of NZ_JBFAJV010000006.1, forward strand.
GGCGCATCGCCAGCTCGTTGACCACGAGCCCGTCCGCCGTCTCGAACAGCTCCACGGCCAGCAGGCCGACGACGCCCAGCTCGGACGCGATCCGCAGCGCCAGCTCCTGCGCCTGCTCGCCGGTCGTGCCGGGCGCGGGGGCGAGCACCTCGACGCAGATGCCGTCCTTCTGCACGGTCTGCACCACCGGCCACGCCGCGCCCTGCCCGAACGGCGACCGCGCCACCAGGGCGGCCAGCTCGCGGCGCATCGGCACGCACTGCTCGACCATCAGCGGGGTGCCGGCGGCGAGCAGCTCGGGCACCACGCGCTGGGCGCTCTGCGGGGTGTTCAGCATCCACACGCCGCGCCCGTCGTAGCCGCCGCGCACCGCCTTGAGCACGCACGGCCAGCCGTGCCGCGCGCCGAAGCCGAGCACGTCGGCCGTGGACCCGACCGCGCTGAACGGCGGCACCGGCACGCCGAGTTCGGCCAGTTTCACCCGCATGACCAGCTTGTCCTGGGCGTGCTCCAGCGCCTCCGGGCCGGGGTGCACCTTGACGCCGTCGGCGACCAGCGCCCTGAGGTGCTCCTGCGGCACGTGCTCGTGGTCGAACGTGAGCACGTCGCACGACTTGGCGAAGGCCCGCAGCGCGTCCAGGTCGGTGTGCTCGCCGTACTCGACGTCCCGCGCGACCAGGGCGGCGGGGTCGGAGTCCGATTGGGCGAGCACCCGCAGCGACTGGCCGAGGGGGATCGCGGCCTGGTGGGTCATGCGGGCGAGCTGCCCGCCGCCGATCATGCCGACGACCGGGAGACGAGTTCGGGAGTCCACGGGAAGCGAATCCTACCTGCGCGAACGGAGGCCGCCGACCACGCCGTGCGGCGGGGTGGGACGGGGGAGGCCCCGCGCGCCCCCGATGCGCGCGGGACCTCCCCCGGCAGGCCGTCCGCGCTGCGGCGACCCGGGTCGGTCAGAGCCGGTACGCGCGGCGGACCAGCCCGAAGGCGAGCACGAGCAGCCCGGCCGACAGCAGCCCGTAGAGGGCGAACTCGAAGAGCTGGAACGGCACCAACCGGTCGACGGGGTGGTGGTCCACGTAGTACGAGACGATCCCGCTCTCCCGGAGGCACTGGTTGTAGGTGGCCTCGGTCTCGCCGGAGCAGATGGGCAGCCGCACCTCGTTACCGGCGGCGTCGAGGAAGCCGCTGCCGACCCGCAGGGAGTCCTGTAGCGCCGACTCCGCCGTCATGAGCTCGTCGAGGGGTTGCGGGAACGGCTCGACGAACCGCTCCGGCGACCAGAAGCGCGGTCGCCACACGTTGGCCATCAGCAGGCGGACCACGGTGAACACCCCGAGCGTCACGGCCATGGCGACGAGCGTCCGCCGGAAGACCGCGCTGAGCGCCAGCCCCAGCGCGAACCCGAACAGCGCGTACCCGGCCTGCATCAGCGGCGCGGCCTCGAACGCGTCGGACCCGAACGGCCCGAACGGCAGGTACACCTGTTGCGTCGCGCGGGTCGACGCGACCCAGGCGTTCACCGCGCGCAGCAGCACCGTCGTGGCCGCGCCGAGGCCCGCCGCGAGGGCAACCGCCGGCACGACGAGCAGCACGACCTTGCCCGCCAGCCACCGCGTGGGCGAGAGGTCCTGCCCCCAGGCCAGGACGTAGGTGCGCTGCTCGTACTCGTGGGCCAGCAGCGGCGCGGCCCAGAACACCGCGACCAGCCCGCCGAACACGGTGGAGAGGATCACCATGTTCCGGCCCGTGGCGGTGAAGCCGATGACCTCGCGGAAGAACGCGGGCACGTCGGCGTCGGCCTGGCCGGAGAACGAGGCCATGACGAGGCTGAACGCCGACCCCAGCACGACCAGCCCGCCGAGGGCCACGACCGCCCAGCGGTGTTGCCGCCAGGTCAGCCACGCCAGGTCACCCCAGCCGATCCCGGTCCGCCGCCGCACGGGCGTGGACGTTGTGGTGGCGCTCATGCACCGTGCCCCTTCCTGGTGACCGCGAGCTGCGCGAGCACGTACTCCTCCAAGGTCACCGGCCGCTGCACCCACGGCTCGGCGACCGCCGGCCGGGACTGCCCCCCGGGCAGCTCGACGAGGAACGTCGACTGGGTGCCGGTGTGCCGGGCCTGCACGACCGCGCCCGCCACGGGCGGGGCGTCGGCGGTCGGACCGGCGTAGGACGCGTGCCGGGTGAGCAGCTCGTCCACGTCTCCCCCGGCCAGCAACCGGCCGCCGGCCAGCAGCAGCAGGTAGTCGGCGACGCCGGCCAGCTCCGCCACCACGTGGGTGGACAGCAGGACCGTCATGCCGGTCTCCTCGACCTCGGCGAGCAGCTCGGCGGTCACCTCGCGGCGGGCCAGCGGGTCGAGGTTGGCCAGCGGCTCGTCCAGCATCAGCACGGTCGGCCGCGCCCCGATGGCCAGCGCGAACGCGACCTGCGCCTGCTGGCCGCCGGAGAGCTTGCCGCACGGCCGGGTCAGCGGGATCTCGAAGCGCTCCAGCCAGCGGACCGCGCGGTCCTGGTCCCACACCAGGTTCAGCCGCTTGCCGACCTCCAGCATCTCGGCGGCGGTGAAGCGCCGGTAGACCGGCTTCTCCTGCGCCACGAACGCCACCCGGCCCGCCGTGCGCACGGTGCCCTCGTCGGCGTTGAGCAGGCCCTTGAGCACGCTCATCAGCGTCGTCTTGCCGGCGCCGTTCGCGCCGACCAGCGCGGCCACCCGCCCGGCCGGCAGCTCGAACGCGCACCCCCGCAACACCCACTTGGCGCCGTAGCGCTTGCCCAGGCCGTCCGCCCGCACCGCCGTCGCGGACTCGTCGACGGTTCCCGTCACGGCAGTGGTCATCCGACCCCCACCCCTTCCCCCTCGTTCTCGCCGGCGGCCACCACGGACCGCACCAGCGCGTCGATGTCCTCGTCCTCCAGGCCGGCCGCGCGCGCCCCGCGCACCCAGTCGGCCAGCCGCGCCCGCAGCACGGCCATCACCTCGGGGTCGGTCGTGCCCAGCCCCGCCTTCACGAACGTGCCCGAGCCCTGGCGTGCCTCGACCAGGCCGGACATCTCCAGTTCGCGGTACGCCTTGAGCACGGTGTTCGCGTTGACACCGCTGCTCGCCACCACGTCGCGCACGGTCGGCAGCCGGTCGCCCGGCCCCAACCAGCCGAGCCTGAGCGCCTCCCGCACCTGGCGCACGAGTTGCAGGTACGCCGGCAGCCCGCTGGACCGGTCGATGCGGAACTCCACCACCCGCCTCCTGAAGTGTTCTACTCAACTAAGACACTAGAAGACCAGAACGGTCGCCGACCTGTCAACCGGTCCGTCCCGGGAGCAGCGGGGGCAGTCCGAGGCGACCGACGCAGACACGGGTGACCTGGGAAAAGAAGAGACCCGCGACGTGGGGGGAACGTCGCGGGTCTCGGCGTGGAGGAACGGGCGGGCGCTGGACAGGGGGTGGATCAGCGCCCGAGCCCGGCCAACAGTTCGGCGGCCTGCTCATAGGTGGCCGGCAGCTCCTCCAGCCAAACCTCCGCCGGTCCGGTCGGGGCCACGTGGGGGTCCACCGCGAGCCGATCGGCCGTCAGCAGCCTGAGGTTGCCCACCGTCCGGCGCAGCCGGTCGTCCTTCCTGACCAGCACCGCCGCCAACGACGGGCCGAGGGACGCGATGGTCTGGCCCGAGTCGAACACCTCCCGCAGCGCGTCCGCCAGCAGCGTCATCGCCACCACCCGCGACCAGCCGGACGTCCGGCTCAGGTCCAGCGCGACGAGCACCAGCAGGTGGTCCTGGTGGCCGGTGGTGCGCGCCTCGGCGTACACCTCGCGCAGCCTGGTCCGCAGGTACGCGCCGGTCGCCAGGCCGGTCAGCGGGTTGTCCGCCGCGCAGGTCGACGCCTGCCTGCTCATCACGTCGCCCCAGCCCAGCGCGGTCGCGCGGAGCATCCGGGACGGGACGGCGTCGACGTCGGGCGAGACGATCCCGGTGGAGCCCGGCGGCTCCCCGACCACCGCGTGCAGCGCGGCCAGGTCCAGCAGGGTCTCCGCCAGCCCGGCGCCCGCCTCCGCCCGCGCGCCGCCCAACCGGTACAGCTCCGCGCCGGGGTCGGCGGTGCGCAGCACGGCGGCGCACACCTCGTCGACCTCGGCCAGCGGCCAGTCGGCCGGGTACGACCACCCGGCCGCCATGCTCGCCGTCCGCCACCTGGACCGGAGCGCCCGCGCGCCGTCCGCGCCGGACCGGCGCGTCATCGCCGGCTTGCCGGCCTCGCCGGCGGCTGCTTCCCGCACACCCACCCGGATGCCTCCTCGACCTCGGGATACGAATACGGGACGTCGCGGCGGCTGATCCATGACGGCACTCCACCGCCCCGGTTGGGGGGTTCCGGGTGACGGTCCGCTACGCCGTAGGTCACACTGGGCGCGCGAGGAGGGAAAACACGTGGCGACCGTTCCTGCTGAAGTCCAGGGACCGAGCGACGCGGAGCTGATCGACTCCGTGCGCGGCGGGGCGATCGACGCCTACGGGCAGCTCTACGAGCGCCACGTGGGCGCGGCCTACAACCTGGCCCGACAACTCGCCCGCTCCGCCGCCGAGGCCGACGACCTCGTGGCGGACGCGTTCGCCAAGGTGCTGGACACCCTGCGGGCCGGGCGCGGCCCGGACTCGGCGTTCCGCGCCTACCTGCTCACCGCGCTGCGGCACACCGCCTACGACAAGACCCGCCGGGACAAGAAGCTCGACCTCGCCGACGACGTCACCGCCGTGGCCGGGGCCGAGGCCACCTCGGTGCCGTTCCGGGACACCGCCGTGGCCGGGCTGGAGCGGTCGATGGCGGCCAAGGCGTTCGCCCGGCTCCCCGAGCGCTGGCAGACCGTCCTGTGGCACACCGAGATCGAGGGCCAGTCCCCCGCCGAGGTCGCGCCGCTGCTCGGGTTGACCGCCAACGGCGTGTCCGCGCTGGCCTACCGGGCGCGCGAGGGGCTGAAGCAGGCGTACCTCCAGGTGCACCTGGCCGAGACCCGGGCCGAGCGCTGCCGCGCCACCGCGGACCGGCTGGGCGCGTGGACCCGGGGCGGTCTGTCCAAGCGGGAGACCACCCAGGTCGAGGCGCACCTGGACGAGTGCGCCGACTGCCGGGGGCTGGCCGCCGAGCTGGCCGACGTGAACGGCGCGCTGCGCGCGTTCGTCGCGCCGCTGGTGCTGGGCCTGGGCGCGGGCGGCTACCTGGCCGCCACGGCCACCACCGCGAAGGCCGCCACGGCGGTGGCCGTGGGTGCCGGCGCGGGCGGTGTCGCGGGCGCGGCGGGGTCCGCGCCCCGGCAGCTCTTCGGCGCCGCCGCCTCCGTCGCGGCGCTGGCCGTCGCGGTGGCGATCGGGCTGGCGTCCGGCGGCGGGGACGAGCCGCCCGCCGCGCAGCCGTCGCCACCCCCGACCACGCAGGTGCAGACGACCCGGCAGACCCCGCCGCCGTCCCCGGCGCAGACCGCGCCGCCGCCACCCGCGACCTCCGTCGACCCGCCGTCGCCCACGCCGTCGCCCACCCCCGGGACCACATCCGAGACCCCGACGCCCACGCCGGAGCCCCAGCCCCAGCCCGAACCGCAGCCCCAGCCCGAACCCGGACCGACGCCCCCCTCGCTGGTGCCGACCGTGCCCAGCGGGTTCGCGCTCACGCCCGGTTCGCCGCCGGTCGACCTGCCGATCACCGTGCGCAACACCGGGGGGACGACATCGCAGCCCGCGAGCGCGGCGCTCGTCCTGCCGCCCGGCGTGCGGTCGGTGGGCCCGGCCGCGCGGCTGGTCGGCGGCCGGCTGCTGCAGGTCGACGGCGCGGCCGACGAGACGGTGCCGTGCCCGGCCGGCGAGGGCGCGATCACCTGCGCCACCGCGCAGGGCCTCGCGCCCGGTGGGTCCGCCACGTTCGTCTTCCGGCTGCTCGCCGCGCAGGACGCGGTGGGCGGCACGATCAACGGCACGGTGTCCGCCGGCACCACGATCTCCGTCGGCATCCGGCTGGACGTCGAGATCCGGCCCGTGGACGACGACCTGGACCTGCGGGCGCACAAGTGGCACCACGGCTTCTGGGACCCCCGCATCGACATCAAGGCCACCAACACCGGCGGCCGACCAGGCACGCTGCGGCTGGTGGTCGAGGCCGACGAGGACATCGTGCTCGTGGGCCTGCGGCCGGACTGCGAGCGCGGCCGGCAGCAGGTCGTGTGCGAGCGGGAGCTGGCGCGCGGCGAGTCGTTCCGGCTGTCGGTGTGGGCGTTCGGCCTGCCCCACCGGGGCGGGCAGGTCACCGTGACGGGCACCCTCGGCTCCGCCTCGAAGTCGGTCACCGTGCCGGTCTGGCAGCACCCCGGCCACGACGACCAGGCGCCCGAACCGCCCGTGGACGAGCCGGACACGCCCACCACCACGCCGACCACGACCACGACGGCACCGCCGACCACCACGACCCCGCCGACCACGCCCGTGTCGGAGCCGCCCGCCGGCACCACGACCGTCGAGCAGCCGCCCACGACCGACCCGGTCCCGCCGTCGACCGGGACACCGGAACCGCCGGCCACCACCCCGCCACCGGCCACCGACCCACCGCCCACCACCGCGCCGCCGACGCGCCTGGAGCCGCCGTGCGCGCCCGCGCCGACGTGGTGGCCGCCCGGCCTGGGCGACCTGCTGCCACCGGGGTTCTGCCGGCCCCCTCGGTGATCGACCGGGGCCGGCGTCGGTAGGCTGCCCCGGTGCTGCCACTAGTGCGCCGGATCTTCAGCCGCCTCCCCGAGCCCGTGCGGTTCCTGGCCAACAAGCACCGGGAGCTGATCAGGTTCGCCGTCGTCGGCGGCACGACGTTCCTCATCGACAACGGCATCTGGTACGCGTTGAAGCTGACCATCCTGCAGGACAAGGTGGTCACCGCGAAGGCCATCGCCGTGCTGGTGGCGGTGATCTCGTCCTACGTGCTCAGTCGGGAGTGGTCGTTCCACACCAGGGGCGGGCGGGAGCGGCACCACGAGGCCGCGCTGTTCTTCGTGGTCAGCGGGATCGGCATCGGCGTGAACCTCGCGCCGCTGACCGTGTCGCGGCACTTCCTCGACCTGCACAGCGAGTTCGCCGACTTCGTCAGCGGCTCGATCATCGGGATGCTGCTGGCGACCGCGTTCAAGTTCTGGGCGATGCGCAAGTTCGTGTTCCCGGAGGCCGACGCCCGGCCGGACGTGCGCCCGCTGCGGGCCCGGCCCGAGGACCGGCGCGACGTCGCCTGATCAGCGTTTCCGCCCGTTCTCCGTACACTCGACCGGGTGTCCGTAGTCGAGAGCGTCGTCCGCCGCCTGCCCGAGCCCCTGCGTTCGCTGGCGCTCAAGCACAGAGAGCTGCTCAAGTTCGCGGTGGTCGGCGGCACCTGCTTCGTGATCGACACCGCCATCTTCCTGGTGCTGAAGACCACGGTGCTCGCCGAGAAGCCCGTCACGGCCAAGGTGGTCGCCACCCTGGTGGCCACCATCGTGTCCTACGTGCTCAACCGCGAGTGGTCCTTCCGGACCAGGGGCGGCCGGGAGCGCCACCACGAAGCCGCGCTGTTCTTCCTGGTCAACGGCCTCGGCATCGCCCTGAACTCGCTGCCGCTGTGGGTGTCGCGCTACCTGCTGCACCTCCAGGAGCCGCACGTCGGCCGGCTGGGCGAGGAGGTCGCCGACTTCGTCAGCGCGCAGATCGTCGGCACCCTGATCGCCATGGCGTTCCGCTGGTACGGCTACAAGAAGTGGGTGTTCCCCGAAGCCGACGCCCGCCCCCGCGCCAAGCGCTCCTACGACTCGGCCGACGACGAGAACCTGGGCCACTCCTAGGCGGGCGTCCCGGTGCCGCCGCCCAGCAGGGTGAGCGCGGCGTCGTGCAGCAGGCCGTTGGTGGACAGCACGTTCCCGCCGTCGAAGCGGTCCACCCCGGACAGGTCGCTGAACCGACCGCCCGCCTCGCGCACCAGCACCTGGAACGGCGCCACGTCCCACGGGTTCACGACCGGCTCGGCGGCGACGTCGATCGCGCCCTCGGCCACCAGGCAGTGCTGCCAGAAGTCGCCGAACGCCCGGTTCTCCCAGCACGCGTCCACCAGCCGCAGGTACGCCTCCCGCGAGTGGTGCTCCACCCACGACCCGAGGTGCGTGGTCGACAGGTAGGCGTCCGCCAGGTCCGCCACGCCCGACACGGTGATCGCCCGCTCCCCCGTCGCGTCCCGGGTGAACGCGCCCCGCCCGGCGGCGGCCCACCAGCGGCGGCCCAGTGCGGGCGCGCTGACCACGCCGACCTCCGGCGTCCCGTCCACCACCAGGGCGATCAGGGTGGCCCACACCGGCACGCCGCGCAGGAAGTTCTTGGTGCCGTCGATCGGGTCCACGACCCACGTCCGGCCCGCGCCCACCACACCGCCGCGCTCCTCGCCCGCGACCTGGTCGCCGGTGCCCGCCAGCACCTCGCGGATCGCGTCCTCGACCGCCACGTCGGCGTCCGTCACGGGCGTGCGGTCGGGCTTGCGGGCCACCACGAGGTCGCCGGCGCGGAACCGGGCGGTGGTGATGGCGTCGGCGGCGTCGGCCAGTCGCAACGCCAGCGTGAGATCGGTGGACACGCGGGGATCGTGCCACGCCTACGCTGGGTGCCGTGAGCGTGGTCTTGCTGGCCGAGGACGACCCGGCCATCGCGGAGCCCCTGTCCCGCGCGTTGCAGCGGGAGGGGTACCAGGTGCACGTGGTCGGCGACGGCCCCGGGGCGTTGGAGGCGACCGCGCACGGCGGCATCGACCTGCTGGTCCTCGACCTCGGCCTGCCCGGGATGGACGGGCTGGAGGTGTGCCGGCGGCTGCGCGCGGGCGGCCGGGGCATCCCGGTGCTGATGCTGACCGCCCGGTCCGACGAGGTGGACTTCGTGGTGGGGCTGGACGCGGGCGCGGACGACTACGTCGCCAAGCCGTTCCGGCTGGCCGAGCTGATGGCCCGCATCCGGGCCCTGCTGCGCCGCCGCGCGCCGGGCACGCTGGAGGTCAACGGCGTGCGGGTGGACCTCGCGGCGCGGCGGGTCACCGTGGACGGGCAGGAGGTGCAGCTCGCCAACAAGGAGTTCGAGCTGCTCCGGGTGCTCATCCAGCGGGCCGGGCAGGTGGTGCACCGCGACGAGATCCTCTCCGAGGTGTGGAACGACCCGGAGCTGAAGAGCAGCAAGACCCTCGACATGCACATGTCGTGGCTGCGCCGCAAGCTCGGCGACGTGCGGTCGATGGAGCGCCGCATCGCCACCGTGCGCGGCGTCGGCTTCCGGTTCAACACGGCGGACTGACGTGCGCAGCCGCATCCTCCGCGCGATCCTGCTGGCCGTCGCGGTCACCGGCTTCGCGCTCGGCATCCCCCTCGGGTACGCCGCGCTGCGGCTGGTGGACGACGGCGCGCACGCCGACCTCCAGGCCCGCGCGCAGCGGATAGCGGCCTCCGTGGACGACCAGATCGCCGCCGGGCACGCGATCGACCTGGCCCCGCTGGAGGTCGGCGTGCCGACCGGCGGGCACCTGGTCGTCACCTCGGGCGGCGGGCGGCAGGAGTTCGGGATGTCGCCGGGTGAGGACGCGCTGGCCGTCGAGGTGCCGATCGCGCAGCAGGGCACCGTGCGGTTGGAGGTGTCCTCCGGGCCGATGAGGACCTCGCAGTACCAGGTGGCGGCGTTCGTGGTGCTGCTCGTGGTGCTGTCGGTGGGCACCGGGACCGTGGTGGCGACGGTGACCGCGCGCCGGCTCGCCAAGCCCCTGCGGCACGTGGCGGTGCGCGCGGCCCGGCTCGGCGCGGGCGACTTCCGGCGCGACGACCGGCGGCACGGCGTGCCCGAGCTGGACCTCGTCGCGGAGGCGCTGGACCGCTCGGCGGGTGCGCTGGCGCTGCTGGTGCAGCGGGAGCGCGAGCTGGTCGGCGACGTGTCGCACCAGCTCCGCAGCCGGCTGACCGCGTTGCAGCTCCGGCTGGAGGCGCTGGCGGAGCACCCCGACCCGGAGACGGCGGCCGAGGCGCGGGCGGCGCTGGAGCAGGCGGAGCGGCTGGCCGGCGTGCTCAACGAGCTGCTGGCGGCGGCGCGCGCGGCGCGGGCGGTCGGCGCGGAGCCGCTGGACCTCGGCGCGGAGCTGTCCGCGATCGCCGAGGAGTGGCGCGAGCCGCTGCGCGGCGTCGGCCGGGCGCTGCGGGTGCGGGTGCCCGAGGGGCTGCTGGCCCGCGCCACGCCCGCGCGGCTGCGCGAGGCCATCGGGGTGCTGCTGGACAACGCCCTGCGGCACGGTGAGGGCCAGGTCGTGGTGTCCGCGCGCAGCGACGAGGGCACGGTGGTGGTGGAGGTCGCGGACGGCGGCGCGGGCGTGCCCGACGAGCTGGCCGGGCACATCTTCGAGCGCGGCGTGTCCGGCGGCGGCTCGACCGGCGTGGGGCTGGCGCTGGCGCGGGCGCTGGTGGACGCGGACGGCGGGCGGCTGGAGCTGTCCACCGCCCGGCCCGCGACGTTCGCCGTCTACCTGCCGGTGCCGAAGGCCGACGACGTGGTGGGCGTGACCTGGCGTTCGGACCTCACGCCCCGCTAGCTCCCCGCGCGGCGGACTGCTCGACGGCTGGTGCGGCTGGTGCAGCAGTCGCGGCGGGCGCTTCGGTCGCCGTCGCCGTTGCGGGCGCGGTGGGGTCGGGCGCGGTGGGGTCGGTCGCCGGGGGCGCGGGTTGGGGCAGCAGGCCCACCGCGCCGCGCACCACCTGCGCCCACACCAGTCGGCCGAACAGGTAGTGGCAGGCGACGTCCTCGCTGGTGAAGCGCGCCCAGTCGTACCGGTTGCCCTGCTCGCGCCAGAACACCTCGACGCCCTCGTGGTCGGCGACCAGGCACCAGGCGTTGTCCGCCTCGGCCCCGATCGACACCACCTCGGCGGGCACACCCACGGCGAGCAGCCAGCCCTGGACGGACTCGGCGTTCATCGGACCTCCTCCAGGTAGCCCAGCGCGACCAGGTCGGCCACCGGGTAGGTCGTCCGGTACCGCACGCCGCCGCCCTCCTGCCCGAACCACTCGGCGGACAGCGTGAACCACACCGGCAGGTCCCGCGCCACGCGGTACCGGCGGTACCCGGCACCCAGCGCGGCGGGCGGCAGCGAGCGGCAGGTGAACGGCGTGCCCGACTCGGACAGCACCCGGCCCTCGGGGCCGCCGAACCGGTCCAGCTCGACGCCGGCCGCGAGCACGCCGGGCTGCCCGGCCTCGTAGCCGCCCTCGGGGAACAGCTCGGCGGGCGGCCACGCGTACTCCGGCGGGTCCGGGCGGACCAGGAACCGCCGGTCCCAGTCCCGCTCGTGCATCCCGGCCTGCGGGTCGTAGCCCGCGACCAGCGCCGCGCCCGGCACGCCGCCGGGAGCGCGCGCGAGCCTCGGCCGCTGCCGGGCCGACGCGTCGACCAGGTGCCCGTCCGGGTGGCCCTGCGGCTCGAACCGGAGGCCGGGCGCGAAGTCCCGCTCCTCGGGCGGCGCGGGCAGTTGCCGGGAGGGCGCGGTCTGCGCGGGCGGCAGGGTGCCACCGGGGAACACGTGCAGGAAGAACAGCGCGACCGACTCGTCGGACGGCTGCGCCCCCTGCCCGGCCCGCTGCGCCGCGACCACCTCGGTGGGCACGACGGCCGCACCCTGGCCGCCACCCGGCACACCGGACACCGGCCCGAACCCGGCCGGGAAGCCCCGGCCGCCGGTGACCGTGCCCGCGTCCGGGAAGCCCTGTGCCGGCACCGCTCCGGGACCGCCCCGGACGAGGGTGTCCCGCCCGCCGGTCGTCAGCGGCAGCACCGCGAAGCCCAGCGCGGCGTCGTCGCGCGCCTTGGCCGCGACGTCCTTCGCCGCCTGCGCCGCGTCTTTGGCGGCCTGGGCGGCGTCCTTCGCCTGGACGGCCTGCCCCCCGTCCTTCGCCTGGGTGGCCTGGTTGCCCGAGCCGGACTGACCGCCCTGGGTCGCCTGGCCGGACTGCGGTGCCTGGCCGGGGAGTTGGCCGGCGTCCTTGGTCAGCGCCGGGCCGCGCTGGTCCGCGCGCTGGCCGCCGGCCTGCTGCGCCTGCCCTTGGCCCTGCTGACCGGTCTGCGTCGCCGGGGACTGGGTCGCCGGAGACTGGGCGGTCGCGTTGTGGGCCACCGGACCGGCTGCCGCACCCGCCGCCGGGGCACCCGCCACCGCACCACCGGCCACCGCACCGCCGACCGGTCCGGACGGGACGCCGCCGGGAGCGCCGAAACCGGGCCCCTGCGGGGTGGTCGCGGCGGGAGCGGCCGGTTGCGGGGCCGGGGCGTGCGGCTCGACGGGCAGCACCGGGCGGTCCAGGACCGCCGCCGACGACGAGGTCACCGTGTCCGCCGCCCGGACCACCGGGTCGACGACCGGCCCGAGGTCCAGCGGACCGCCACCGACCGGGGCACCGCCCACCGGAGCGCCACCGGGCAACGGCACACCGCCGGTCAGCGGCGCACCACCGGTCAGCGGGGCCGTCACCTGGTTCACCAGGCCGGGACCGCGATCCGGGCCGTGGCCGGGCGCGCTGCCCGCGCCGTCGTCGTGACCGCGTCCGGGCGGCCCGTCCGCCCCGCCGTGCACCGCGCGGTCCACGGTGTCGGTGACGCCCTCGACAGCCCGGTCGACGGTGTCGGTGACGCCCTCGACGGTCCGGTCCACGGTGTCGACCGCGCCGTCCACGACCTCGCCGACCGTGCCGAGCACCGGTTCCACGACCGCCGCGACGGGCGGCACGACCGCGCCCACCAGGTCGCCGACCAATCCGCCGCCGCCCTGCGAACCGCCGCCGAGCAGGTTGCCGAGCAGGCCCCCGCCCCCCTGGCCGCCCTGCCCCTGGCCGCCGGACCCCTGACCGCCTTGACCAGGACCGCCGGAAGTCTGACCGCCTTGGCCCTGACCACCGGGCTGCCGGCCGCCGTCGCCTTGTCCCGCACTGCCCTGGCCGCCGGAACCGTCCTGGCCGGTGTCGGGCCGGCCGCCGCCCAGGAGGTTGTCCAGCAGGCCGCCGTTGCCGCGCTCGCGCACCGGGACGGGCACGTCGACCGGCGCGTGCACGCCCGGGTTGGCGTTCACCGGCGGCGGGCCGCCGACCTGCACGCCCGAGTCCAGGCGGATCGCGTCGGTCAGGGTGTTCGTCACGTGGCTGACGTTGGCCGCCGCGCCCTTGAGCACCGCGTCCAGCCCGAGCAGGGCGGTCGGGTGGCCGGCGGACGCGGCCTGGTTCGCGGCGTCCGTGTTCTTCGCCAGGTTCACCAGCTCGCGCACCAGCTCGACCTTCGCCGCGCCCACCTGCTGGGCGGCGTGGTCGAGCCGGTCGGCGGCGGCGGTGCAGCCGCGCGCGGTGGCGTTGAGCCTGCCGTCGGGCGCGGTGAAGCCGTTCCAGTGGGCGCGCGCCGCGTCGCCGGTCGCGCCGGTCATCGCGGACAGCGCCTTGCCGGCCGCGCCGTCCGACTCGCCGGCCAGCGTGCCCAGCTTCGCGCCCGCCTCGCGCCACGCGGCGGCGGAGGAGCGCAGCTTGTCCTCGTCGGCCTGCGGCCAGGTGACGCCGGCCCTGGCGGCGACCTCGGCGAGTTCCGCCGGCAGCTCGATGCCCATCTCGGTGCCCCCTGTGTCAGACCGCGCGGAAGGCGGCGCTGTTGCCGCCTTCGGCGGCGCGGTAGGTGCGGGCGGTCTCGGCGAACCGGTCGCCGACGCCGTCGAAGCCCTTGCCGAGGTCGCCGAGCCCGGTGAGCGCGTCGGACGACGGCCGCACGTGCGAGGAGGCGAAGCTCCGGCCGACCGCGTCGTCGCCCCAGCACGCGCCCAGCGCGTCGAGCGCCCCGCCCAGGTCGCCGAAGATCTTCCCGGCCCGCTCGGCGAACGTGCCGAAGTCCGCCGCGCCGGCCTCGATCCTGGCGAGGTCGGTTTCGAAGCCGGTCATCGCGGTCCCCCGGAGGTCTCGACGTTCAGCCAGTCGCGTTGTTCGAAGTCCTCGTCGTCCTCGACGGCGCGGCGGCGGCGCTCGACCGGCGGGGGCGCGAACTCGTCCGGGCGCAGGTCGGCGGTGCCGCGCACGAGCGCCTCGGGGTCGGTGCCGGCGGGCAGCACCGGGCTCAACGTCCGGTAGGTGCGCTCGGCGGCCCGTGCCGCCGCCTCCTGCGCGGTGCGCAGGACGACCTGAGCCAACTGCGCGGGGCGCAGCCGGTAGGCGGCGTCGGTGAGTTCCAGGTCGGTCAGGGCGCCCTGCGCGCCGACGGTCGCGGTGACCGCCCCGTCCGGGCTCGTCGCCGACGCGGTGATGCCCGCCAGGTCGCGCTGCACGGACGCGAGCTGGTCGCGGCTGCGGCGGTAGTCGGCCAGCAGTTCGTCAACCTGGGCGCGGTGATCGGTCGTCACACGGCCACCTCCGGTCTGCGCCGTCGCCGGGCATGGTCGTCGGTCGCGCGTTGGACGTTGCGACGCGCGGCCCGGTTCCCACCCGGTCGGGCGCATTTTCACCGAGCGCACCCGGCCGGTCACGGCCGACCGGCGCACCGGCGCGCGGCGACGGCCGGAGCGCCGCCGCGACCGGACGGCCTCAGCCCCGCAGCGCCCGCACGACCCGCGACGGGCTCGGGCGGCCGAGCCGCTCGGCCATCCACGCGCTGGTGTCGCACAGCTTGTCCAGGTCGACGCCGTGCGCGATGCCCAGGCCGTCGAGCATCCACACCAGGTCCTCGGTGGCGAGGTTGCCGGTGGCGGACTCGGCGTAGGGGCAGCCGCCCAGGCCGCCGGCGGACGAGTCGACGGTCCGCACGCCGGCCAGCAGCGCGGCGTAGGTGTTGGACAGCGCCTGCCCGTAGGTGTCGTGGAAGTGCACGGCCAACTGGTCGACCCGGTCGAACCCGCTGATCAGGCCGGTGACCTGGCCGGGCGTGGCGACGCCGACGGTGTCGCCCAGCGAGAGCTGGTCGCACCCCATGTCGAGCAGCCTCTTGCCGACGCCGACGACCTGCTCGCGCGGCACCGCCCCCTCCCACGGGTCGCCGAAGCACATCGACACGTACCCGCGCACCCGCAGCCCCTCGGCCTTGGCGCGGGCGACCACCGGGTCGAACATGCCGAACTGCTCGTCCAGCGTGGAGTTCAGGTTCCGGTTGGCGAAGGTCTCCGTGGCGCTGGCGAAGATCGCGACGTGCGAGACGCCCGCCCGCAGCGCCCGGTCGAGGCCGCGCTCGTTGGGCACCAGCACCGGGTACTCGACGCCGGGCCGCCGGGTGAGGCCGGCCAGCAGCTCCTCCGCGTCGGCGAGCTGCGGCACCCACTTCGGGTGGACGAAGCTGGTCGCCTCCAGGACCGCGCCGCCCGCGTCCGCGAGCCGGTCCAGGAACTCCAGCTTCACCGCGACCGGGACGGTCGAGCTCTCGTTCTGGAGGCCGTCGCGGGGACCGACCTCCCAGATGGTGACGCTCTCCGGCAACCCCCCGCCGACGACCCGGTCCGGCAGTCCGACCTCACGCGCGCCCATCGCTGACCCTGTCCTCCGGCTGGAAATCGTCGTCCGGGTTGTCGTTGATCCCCCGGTAGAGCAGGGAGTGCGCCCGCTCCACGTCGGGGATGTCGTCGAACTCCAGCGGCTCGTCCGACGCCGACTCGATGATCAGCGTGCCGCAGCCCAGCACCCGATCGAGCGGGCCGTGCTCGAAGCGCACGCTGGAGACGCGGGTGAGCGGGATGACCAGGCCGGTGCGCTTGAGCACGCCCTCCCGGTACATCACGCGGTCGCTGGTGATGGTGAAGTGCGTGGTGCGCCAGCGGACCACGGGCGTCAGCACCAGCCACGCGACCAGCACCGCCGCCACGGCGGCGATGACCAGCCAGGCGGTCGACGCCCAGGACAGGTCGGCCGCCCACACCGCCAGCGCCGCCGCCGCGCCGACCACGACGAGGAGCACCAGCGCCGGCAGCAGCAGCACCTTCCAGTGCGGGTGCTTGTGGATCACGACGTGCTCGCTCGGACCGAGCAGGTCGTCCGGGTAGGCCACGACGGTCCTTTCGCCAGGCGCGGGTGCCGGGCCTCACCGTACCCGCAGGTGCACCACGTCCCCGGCGGAAACCACGTGGTCCGCGCCGGCGTCGTCGCGCAGCGCGAGCGTGCCGTCCGCCCCGACCGACCGGGCCGTGCCGGCCAGGTGGCCGCCGGGCAGCTCCACCCGGACCGACCGGCCGATCGTGCCGCAGTGCGCCCGGTACTCGTCCAGCAGGCCGGTGCCGACGGGGTCGCCGCCCGCGTCGCGCCAGAGCCGTTCCAGCCGGTCCAGCTCGGTGAGCAGGGTGACCGCGACCTCGGCGCGGTCGACCGGACCGGGCGCGTGCTCGCCGAGGGCGGTCGGGGCGAGCCCGCCGACGCCCGGCGCGACCTCCGGCGGCAGCGCGGCGACGTTCAGGCCGATGCCGACCACGACGGCGTGCCCGGCGGTGATCTCGGCCAGCACCCCAGCCGCCTTCCGGTCGCCGACGAGCAGGTCGTTGGGCCACTTCAGGGTCGCCTCGACGCCCACCGACGCGGCGGTGCGCACCAGCGCGACCCCGGCCAGCAGGGTCAGCCACGGCAGCCGGGCGGCCGGCACGCCGGTCGGCGCGAACAGGGCGCTGAGGTAGAGGCCGCCGCCGGGCGACACCCAGCCGCGACCGCGCCGGCCCTGGCCCGCCGTCTGCTCCTCGGCGATCAGGACGGTCCGGTCCCGCGCGGTGTCGCGCAGGTCGGCGTTGGTCGAGCCGGTCGAGGCGACCACGTCGAGCTGCGCGTAGGGGCCGACGAGGCGGCGGCGGAGGTCTGCGGCGTCCAGTGGCGTGCTCACACCGGCAGCGTAGGAGCGGCCCGCCCCACCCGCTTCGTCGGAGCGGTGTGGAGGTGGGGCGGGCCGCCGGGCAAGCCTGCAACCTCCAGCGCGGTGGAGGTCAACACCCCGGGGTGAGGTGGGCTACTCGCCGGTCACTTCGCGGTGTGATCCTGGTTAAGCTGCCCGGTCATGAGCAGTGCGACCGCCCCCATCGGCGAGGAGCCGGACGTCCACACCACGGCCGGCAAGCTGGCCGACCTGCACCGCCGCAACGACGAGGCCGTGCACGCCGGGTCCGCCCGGATGGTGGAGAAGCAGCACGCCAAGGGCAAGAAGACCGCACGCGAGCGGATCGACCTGCTGGTGGACCCGGGCTCGTTCGTGGAGCTGGACGCGCTGGCCCGGCACCGCTCGACCAACTTCGGCCAGGACCGCAACCGCCCCTACGGCGACGGCGTGGTGACCGGCTACGGCACCGTCGACGGCCGCCCGGTGTGCGTGTTCAGCCAGGACGTCACGGTGTTCGGCGGCTCGCTGGGCGAGGTGTACGGCGAGAAGATCGTCAAGGTCATGGACCTGGCGATCAAGACCGGCCGACCGATCGTCGGCATCAACGAGGGCGGCGGCGCGCGCATCCAGGAGGGTGTCGTCTCGCTCGGCCTCTACGGCGAGATCTTCCGCCGCAACGTGGCCGCGTCCGGCGTCGTCCCGCAGATCTCGCTGATCATGGGCGCGAACGCGGGCGGGCACGTCTACTCGCCGGCGCTGACCGACTTCGTGGTCATGGTCGACCAGACCTCGCACATGTTCATCACCGGCCCGGACGTGATCAAGACCGTCACCGGCGAGGACGTGGGCTTCGAGGAGCTGGGCGGCGGGCGCGCGCACAACACCAAGTCCGGCAACGCGCACTACCTCGCGGGCGACGAGGAGGACGCCGTCGCCTACGTCAAGGACCTGCTGTCCTACCTGCCCGCCAACAACCTGTCCGACGCTCCGGTCCTCGACACCCCGGACGACCTGGTGGCCGGCGCGGTCGAGGACTCGGTCACCGACCTGGACCGCGAACTCGACACCCTGGTCCCGGACTCGGCGAACCAGCCGTACGACATGCACGAGGTGCTCACCCGCGTGCTGGACGACGGCGAGTTCCTGGAGGTCCAGCCGCTGTTCGCGCCGAACATCCTGGTCGGCTTCGGCCGGGTGGACGGCCGCTCGGTGGGCATCGTCGCCAACCAGCCCACCCAGTTCGCGGGCTGCCTGGACATCGACGCCTCGGAGAAGGCCGCGCGGTTCGTGCGGACCTGCGACGCGTTCAACGTGCCGGTGCTGACGTTCGTGGACGTGCCGGGCTTCCTGCCGGGCACCGACCAGGAGTGGAACGGCATCATCCGGCGCGGCGCGAAGCTGATCTACGCCTACGCCGAGGCGACCGTGCCGCTGGTCACCGTGATCACCCGCAAGGCGTACGGCGGCGCGTACGACGTGATGGGCTCGAAGCACCTCGGCGCGGACGTCAACCTCGCGTGGCCCACGGCGCAGATCGCCGTCATGGGCGCGCAGGGCGCGGCGAACATCGTGCACCGCAAGACGCTGGCCAACGCCCTGGCCGAGGGTCAGGACGTGGACGCGCTGCGCGCGCAGTTGCAGCAGGAGTACGAAGACGCGCTCTGCAACCCTTACGTGGCGGCCGAGCGCGGGTACGTCGACTCGGTCATCCCACCCTCCTACACGCGGTCGTACGTCGCGCGGGCGCTGTCGATGCTCCGCGACAAGCGCGAGGTGCTGCCGCCCAAGAAGCACGGGAACATCCCCCTATGAGCGAACGCCCTTACCTGAGCGTCGTGCGCGGCAACCCGGACGACGCCGAACTGGCCGCGCTGACCGCAGTGCTGGCGAACCTGGCCACCACGGGCGAAGCGCCCGACGCCCCGGCCCCCCGCTCGTCCTGGGCCGACCGGTCCCGCCTGGTCCGGCCGCCGTTGGCGCACGGGCCGGGCGCGTGGCGCGCATCCGGCCTGCCCCGCTGACACACCCGGACCGCCGCCCAGGGGTCGGTGGCGGGAGGTCAGCAGTCGACGCGGCGGCTGTTCACCTGGACGCCGTCGCCGAGGACCATCACCTCGCGGCACCGCGCGCCGTCCGGCAGGTGCAGGCGCACCCGCAGCCAGACGCCGCCGCCCGGTGGGTTCAGGTGGGTGTCCAGCACCTCGACGCCGTCCGCCGCCACGGCCCCGGGCACCCGCGCCGGGTCGCCCTGCGCCCTCGCGGACTCGGTGACGGCGTCCATGATCCGGTACTCGACCTGGTCGGAGCGGCTGGCGAACGGCCAGAGCGGCACGCCGTAGCCGACCGGGTCGGTGGACACGACCACCGTCGCCAGCGCGCCCAGCAGGGCGAGCGGCACGAACCACCACCACCGCCGCCGACCGCGGGGCCGGTCGGTCCGGCGGACCACCAGAGCCCGGCGCTGCACCACGTCACCGAGGGTGCCGAACCCGCGCGCCGCGCGCATCGGTAGTTCTACGCAGCGCGACCCGGGATCACCCGATCGCCCCTCGTTCGACGCGCGCGACGCCGCCCGCGTTCCGCCGGCGGTTAGGGT
The DNA here is from genome assembly GCF_040655415.1 of Actinosynnema sp. NPDC050436. Classification (NCBI taxonomy): domain Bacteria; kingdom Bacillati; phylum Actinomycetota; class Actinomycetes; order Pseudonocardiales; family Pseudonocardiaceae; genus Actinosynnema; species Actinosynnema sp. NPDC050436. Next base: position 130,440 of record NZ_JBFAJV010000006.1, read on the forward strand.
TCCGGGCGTGCGATTCGTGCTTGCTTCCGCTTCCCCCGCCCGGCTGACCGTGCTGCGCAACGCCGGCGTCGAACCCGTGGTCCGCGTGTCGGGCGTGGACGAGGACGCGGTGGCCGCCGCGCTGCCCGACCCCGAACCCGACGAGCTGGTCACCGCCCTCGCCGTCGCCAAGGCCGAGGCGGTCGCCGGCGACGAGCGGGACGCAGTGGTCGTCGGCTGCGACTCGATGCTGCTCACCCCGGACGGCGACGTCGAGGGCAAGCCCGGCTCGGTCGAGGTGGCGCGCGAGCGGTGGCGGCGGATGGCCGGTCGGACGGGCACCCTGCTGACCGGGCACGCCGTGCTGCGCGTGGTCGACGGGCGGGTCACCGCGCGCGTCGCCGACCACCAGGCGACCCGGGTCCGGTTCGGCACCCCGACGGAGGAGGAGCTGGAGGCGTACCTGGCCTCCGGCGAGCCGCTGGGCGTGGCCGGGGCGTTCACCCTGGACGGGCGCGGTGGCTGGTTCGTGGACGGCGTCGACGGCGACCCGTCCAGCGTGATCGGCATCAGCCTGCCGCTCACCCGCCGGCTGCTCGGTCGGGTGGGCGTGATGATGTCCGACATCTGGTAGCCGTTGTCACATTTCGCCTGATCGGGGAAGCTCCCCACCGGGTACCGCGTTGGGGGAGCCGATGAGCGAATTGCTGACGCGCCGCCGTCACATCGACTTCGGGCGCAGGACGAACACGGGCTGTCACGGCTGACCGCCGTCCCAGTCCTGCCCTGCGCACCCCCGGAGACCCGACATGTCGTTCGTCCGCACCTACACCAAGCCGAAGGTCTTCGGCGTCACCGTGCTCGTCGCGCTCGTGCTGGGCGCGCTCGCGGGCCGGCTCGCCAAGACCGCCGAACTGCCCTGGCTGACGACCGCGCTGGGCAAGATCGGCGGCACGTTCACCAGCCTGCTCCAGTTCACCGTCATCCCCCTGGTGTTCACCGCGATCGTCGTGGGCATCACCAGCCTGCGCCGGCTCGGCACCTCCCGGGCCGCGCGCCTGGGCGGCAAGACGCTGCTCTGGTTCGCCCTGACCTCGCTGATCGCCGTGCTGATCGGCCTGGCCATCGCGCTGATCTTCAAGCCCGGCTCGGGCGTGCAGGTGACACCGACGGAGGCGGCGCTCAAGCGGCTGTCCACCCGCGAGGGCGGCTCGTGGAGCAACCTGCTGGACACCCTGGTGCCGTCCAACCTGTTCAGCGCCTTCACCGAGGGCGAGGTGCTCCAGGTGGTGTTCATCGCCATCCTGGTCGGCTTCGCCGCGTACGCGCTGGGCGAGCGGGCCACGCCGTTCGTCACCTTCACCCGGTCGGCGTTCGACCTCGTCCAGAAGATCGTCGGCTGGATCGTGCTGCTCGCCCCGATCGGCGTGTTCGGCCTGATCGGCACCGCCTTCGCCACCTACGGCAACTCGTTCGTGCAGCCGCTGTTCAGCCTGATCGCCACGGTCTACGGCGGGACGCTGCTGGTGCTGTTCGTGGTGTACCCGGTGCTGCTGCGGTTCGTCGGCAAGGTCAGCCCGGTGACGTTCTTCTCGAAGGCGTGGACGGCGATCCAGTTCGCGTTCGTGTCCCGCTCGTCGGGCGCGACCCTGCCGCTGAGCAGGCAGACCGCCGCGAACCTCGGCGTGGACGACGACTACGCGTCCTTCGCGGTGCCGCTGGGCACGACCACGAAGATGGACGGTTGCGCGGCGGTGTACCCGGCGATCGCCACGGTGTTCATCGCGAACCTGTTCGGTGTGGAGCTGGGCCTGTGGCAGTACGTGGCGATCGTCGCGGTGGCGGTGTTCGGCGCGCTGGCGACGGCGGGCACGACCGGCTGGTTCACCATGCTGACGCTGACCCTCGGCGCGGTGAACATGCCGCCCGAGGTGATCGCCACCGGCGTGGCCGTGGTCTACGCGATCGACCCGATCCTGGACATGGTCCGCACCGCGACGAACGTGGCCGGACAGATCACCGTGCCGGTCCTGGTCGCCCGCTCGGAGGGCCTGCTGGACGACGAGGTGCTCAACGCGCCCAGCGAGCCGCCGCTGCTCACCGGCCCGCGCGAGCCCGTGGCCGCGCCCCGCGTCAGCCCGGCCTGACCCGACCCGCGCTCTCGGCCCGGGGACCCGCACGGGGTTCCCGGGCCGAGTCGCGAAGCGCGGCCGTCAGGTCCCGCAGGGGTGCAGCTGGGCCGGGCTCGGGTTCACGTCGGGCCAGCCCGGGAGCTGGTCCTGGTGGGCGACCACGGACGTGCAGCCGAGTTCCGCCTTCGCCCCCGCCAGCGAGAACACCTGCGCGAAGCGGCGCGGGCAGTCCGGTCCGGAGCCGCAGGCGCGCTGCACCGCCACCACGTCCTCCACGCCGTCCCCGTCGACGTCGCGCAGGCCCAGGTAGCCGCCGCTGGCCAGGTACGGGAGCTGCGCCCGCGACCACGCGCCCGCGCGCCGCACCAGCAGCTCGCCGCGCACCTCGCCGCCCGCCGCCCCGCGCACCAGGCACACCGACACGGCCGCGTCCGCGCACTCCAGCGAGTCGGCCGTGATGGCGGCCCCGGACTCGGCGATGGTCAGCTCGAAGATGTTGCGCCCCGACGCCCCGCCGGTGCGGATGCGCCCGACGCCCTGGCCGTAGAGCAGCTCCACGGTGTCCCCGCCCACGTCCGCGCGCACCACCGGCTGGCACGCGACCGACCCGCACCGCAGGTCGTCGGCGCCGGCCTCGGTGCTCGGGGCGGCGGGCTCGGGCGGGCGCAGCGACCAGGCGAAGGCCATCCCGGCGACGGTGGTGGCCACGGCGAGGCAGGCCACGAGCAGCGCGGCCACCGGGGGTCGGGTCACGGTCGCCGATTCTCCCACCTGCACGTGAGCTGTCTCTCCACCACGACTTACTGGCGAGTCACTAAGCTCCGTCCATTGCCACTCCCGCACCAGCGCTGCCAGGAGGTAGGACGTCGTGTCGCTGCGCAAGGTCCTCGTCGCCAACCGCGGGGAGATCGCCGTCCGGGTCATCCGCGCCTGCAAGGACGCCGGTCTGGCCAGCGTCGCCGTGTACGCCGACCCCGACCGGGACGCCCCGTTCGTCCGGCTGGCCGACGAGGCGTTCGCCCTGGGCGGCAGCACGCCGGGCGACAGCTACCTCTCGGTGGACAAGCTGCTCGACGCGGCCAAGCGCTCGGGCGCGGACTCGGTGCACCCCGGCTACGGGTTCCTGTCCGAGAACGCCGACTTCGCGCAGGCCGTGCTGGACGCGGGCCTGGTCTGGATCGGGCCGGCGCCGCAGGCGATCCGCGACCTGGGCGACAAGGTGACCGCGCGGCACATCGCGGTGCGCGCGGGCGCACCGCTGGTGCCCGGCACCAAGGACCCGGTGGCGGGCCCCGACGAGGTGGTGGCGTTCGCCGAGGAGCACGGCCTGCCGGTGGCGATCAAGGCGGCGTTCGGCGGCGGCGGGCGCGGGCTGAAGGTGGCCCGCACGGTGGAGGAGATCCCCGAGCTGTTCGACAGCGCGGTGCGCGAGGCGGTCGCCGCGTTCGGTCGCGGCGAGTGCTTCGTCGAGCGCTACCTCGACCGGCCCCGGCACGTCGAGGCGCAGGTGCTCGCCGACCAGCACGGCACCGTGGTCGTGGTCGGCACCCGGGACTGCTCGTTGCAGCGCCGGCACCAGAAGCTGGTCGAGGAGGCACCCGCGCCGTTCCTCACCGACGAGCAGCGCGCGGCCATCCACACGTCGGCGCGCGCGATCTGCAAGGAGGCCGGCTACCACGGCGCGGGCACCGTGGAGTACCTGGTGGCGCAGGACGGCACCATCTCGTTCCTGGAGGTCAACACGCGCCTGCAGGTCGAGCACCCGGTCAGCGAGGAGACCTCGGGGCTGGACCTGGTGCGCGAGCAGTTCCGGATCGCGGCCGGCGAGCCGCTGCGCTTCACCGAGGACCCGGCGCCGCGCGGCCACTCCATCGAGTTCCGGATCAACGGCGAGGACGCGGGCCGGGGCTTCCTGCCCGCCCCCGGCACGGTGACCGCGTTCGCCGCGCCGTCCGGTCCGGGCGTCCGGGTGGACGCGGGCGTGGAGAGCGGCACGGTCGTCGGCGGCCAGTTCGACTCGCTGCTGGCCAAGCTGATCGTCACCGGCGAGGACCGGACCCAGGCCCTGGAGCGGGCGCGGCGCGCGCTGGACGAGATGGTCGTGGAGGGCATGGCGACCGTCCTGCCGTTCCACCGCAGGATCGTCCGCGACCCGGCGTACGTGGGCACCGACGAGGGCTTCACCGTGCACACCCGGTGGATCGAGACCGAGTTCGACAACACGGTCGAGCCGTTCACCGGCGGCGCGGAGCCGGGCGAGGACGAGCCGAGGCGGACCGTGGTGGTCGAGGTCGGCGGCCGGCGGCTGGAGGTGTCGCTGCCCGGCGACCTGGCGGTCGGCGCGGCGGCCGGGAAGGCCCCGGCCAAGGCCGCGCCGCGCAGGCGGGGCGGCGGCAAGGGCGGCGCGGCGGTGTCCGGCGACGCGGTGACCGCACCCATGCAGGGCACCATCGTCAAGGTCGCGGTGCAGGAAGGGCAGCGGGTCGAGGCCGGCGAGCTGGTCGTCGTGCTGGAGGCGATGAAGATGGAGAACCCGGTGACCGCGCACCGGTCGGGCACCGTGACGGGGCTGGCCGCCGAACCCGGCACGACCGTCACCCAGGGCACCGTGCTCTGCGAGATCGCGGAATAAGCTCGACCCGTGGGCGAACGGGACATCCGGATCGGTGACGCGGACCGCGAACAGGCGCTGCGGCTGCTCGGCGAGCACCTCGGCGAGGGCCGGCTGGACGTGGACGAGTACGGCGACCGGTCGGCCCGGGTGACGGCGGCGAGGACCCGCGCCGAACTGCTCGCGCTGTTCGGCGACCTGCCGGCACCGCACCCGGTGTTCGCCCAGGTCGCCCCGCTGCCCTCGGCCACCCCCGCGCCGCGCGGCGCGTTCGGCCTGGACCAGCGGCTGGTCAACGCGGTCGTGCCCGCCGTGGGCATCGCGTGCGTGGCGGTGTTCGTCCTCGGGGTGCGCAGCCCGTTCATCTTCCTGCTGGTGCCGCTGGTGGCGCTGCTGGTCGGCCGGCTGGGCGGCCGGCGGTGACGCTGCTGCTGCTCGACCTGGACGGCGTGCTGCGCTCGTTCGGCCCCGACTGGCCGGTCGAGGACGCCTGGGGCCTGCCCCGGGGTTCGCTCGGCCCGCTCGCGTTCTCCCTGGTCGGTCCCGCGCTGGTGGGCGAGCAGCCGGACGCCGGGTGGCGGGCCTCGGTGCGCGACCGGCTCGCCGAGGACGTCGGGCCCGTCGTCGCGCAGGGCGCGGTGGACGCGTGGAGCCGGCTCGGCGAGGTCGTCCCGGAGGCGCTGGACCTGGTCCGGGTGGTGCGCCGGCGGCACCGGGTGGCGGTGTTCAGCAACGCCACCGACCGCCTGCCCGCCGACCTGCGCGCGCTCGGGTTGGACCGGGAGCTGGACGACGTGGTCACGTCGGCGGAGCTGGGCGCGGCCAAGCCGGACCCCGCCGCGTTCCACGGGGCCCTGGCCCGGCTCGGCGCGACGGCCGCCGAAACGGTGTTCTGCGACGACAGCGCGGCCAACGCCGCCGGGGCGGTCGCGGCCGGCATCGACGGCGTGCACACGCCGGACACCCGCTCGCTGCGCGCGGCCCTGGCCGGGCGGGGACTGCTCGGTGGCTGACTTCCTGCTGCTCGTCCTGCACGACCGGGACGAGGCCGAGCAGCTCGCCCGCGACCTGCGCGGCGCGGGCTGGACGCCGTGCGCGGTGCACAAGGACCTGCTGGCCGGCGAGGACGACGCCGAGGACGCGGACTGGGTGGTCGAGGTGACCGCCGCGCCCGACGGCACCCCCGCGCACGGGCGGAGGGCCGAACTCGAAGCGCTGGTCGAACGGCACGACGGGTTCGTGACGGACTAGTCTCGCCGGCCATGGAGCCGGTCGAGATCAACGCGGGCGAGTTCTACCTGCGCGAACTGCGGGTGGACGACCGGATCGACGACCGGGTCGCGCTGCGCGCGGGCGGCCGGTTCGACCACCTCGACGCGGCCGGCGCGCACGTGGCCGAGCAGCGGCGGCGGTGGGAGCGCGACGAGTCCTGCTCGTGGGCGGTGTGCGAGCAGCTGTCCAACACCGCGATCGGCGAGGTGTCGATCTCCGCGTCCGGCGAGCTGTCCTGCTGGATCACGCCGGAGCAGCGCCGCAAGGGCGTCGGGACGTGCGCGGTGCTGGCCGTGGCCGGGTTCGGGTTCGGCTTCCTGGAGCTGGAGCGCGTCACCACCACCCCCTCCGACGAGGCGGGTGAACGACTGGCCCGCGCCTGCGGGTTCGAGTCCAGGGGTCCACATGAAGTGTGGACACGGCTACGGTAGGTGCTCATGAGGGCTGCTCGCTTGATCGTCGCGCTCACCGCGTCGGCGCTCGTCGCGTGCACGCCCCTGCCCGACCGGAAGGCCGACGGCCGGGTCGACGAACCACTCAGCGTGACGACGACGCCGGAGATCTCGCTGCCGCCCCGGCCCCGGGAGGTCCCGCTCGACGGCCTGGACCCGTGCGCCGTGCTCTCCGCCGATCAGCGGGCCCAGCTCAGCCTGGACCAGCCGCCCAGCGGCTACCTGGAGGCGAGCTTCGGCAACGCGAAGGCGTGCACCATCCGCAGCGGCATCAGCGGCAACGTGCTGCGGCTGGCGCTGGTCACGGTCGAGGGCGTCGAGGTGTGGCTGAGCGAGAACGCGCAGGTCGACGCCCGGCCGACGACGGTGTCCGGCTTCCCTGCGCTCACCGTGCGCACGCCGGGGATCGAGGACGCGTGCACCGTGGAGGTGGACGTGGCGCGCGGCCAGTTCCTGGACGTGATGTTCCGCGACGGCGGCAACAAACCACAGGTGAAGCAGGACGTCCTCTGCCAGGGCGCCCAGCGCGCGGCGGAGGCGGCGGTCGCCGCGTTGCTGCAACGGGGCTGACCCGCGCGGGGGAGATGCGTTCCACCTACTCCCCGCTGTCGGACCGTGTGGCTAAAGTGACCGTGCCGAGGGAACCCGCCGGCGCGGCCGGGAGTCGAACCGAGGCAGACGACAGAGGCAGACGGGGAGGTCGTCCATGCCGTCGGAAGACCGCGGCCGTGGCGCGGACACGGGCGGCACACCGCCGGTGTCGCACACCTTGAACGTGGAACCCAGTGCCATACCCAGCCTCCGCAGCGCGTTCGCAGGCGCGTTGACGAAGCTGGACCAGCAGATCGAGCTGGCCATCACCGAGGTCAGGGTCCGGCCCTGGGCGGGCGACCCGGTCAGCGCGGACGCGGCCGAGCGGTTCAACGACCGCTCGCTGGAGTCCGGCGACTCGGCGCTGAGCGCGCTGCGCGACTACCAGCGGCAGCTCAAGGGCGCGATGGACGCGCTCACGCTGGTCGAACGGCAGTACCGGTCCATCGAAGACGACAACACCGGGTTGATGGAGCAGCAAGGCGGCTGCTGAGCGCACGCCGCAGGCAAGGGGAATCGTCATGCCCGATGGACACCGCTGGAACGGCTACAGCCACGAGGAGCTCTACCGGAAGATCAACGCCGGGCCGGGGCCGACCGCCTCGCACGCCTCGGTGGAGCGCTGGGAGGGCGTGTCGGCCGCGCTGGCCGAGATCAACTCCGAGCTGCACGCCGGCGTGCTGCGCTCCGGTGCGAGCTGGGAGGGCGCCGCCGCCGACCAGGCCCGGTCGGGGATGAACCCGCTGGCCGCGTGGGCGGACGACGCCCGCGCCGGCGCGGAGGTCATGCGCACGTCCGCCGAGCTCCAAGCCGACTACATCGCCAAGGCCCGCGCGGACATGCCGCCGCCGGTCAAGGTGACCGCCGAGGACCCGGGCGCGCTGCTGACCGGCCTGACCCACCTCGTGGGTGGCCAGACCGACTACGAGAAGCAGGAACGCGCGCACAACGCGGCCGAGCAGCGGGCCCGCGAGGTGATGACCACCTACGCGTCGTCCACCACGTCGAACGTGACCACGCTGGGCCAGTTCCACCAGCCCCCGCAGCTCGTCATCACCGCACCGGACGTGGTGCGCAACGACAGCGCGGGCGTCGGCGGCCCCGCCGGCTTCCACGGCGGCCCGCGCGGCGGGCGCGGGTGGGGCGGCCGGGGCGGCGGGCGCGGTGGCGGACGCGGCGGGTGGGCGCCGCAGCAGCCGCCCAGGCCCGTCGACCGGCACGGCGGCACCACCGGCACGTCGACCGCGCCGGCCGCCACGCACCCGACCACCACCGGGGCCGGCACCAGGCCCGCGAACAGCGTGCCCAGCGGTCCCCCGCACCCGACCTTCGGTCCGGGCGGCGTGATCGGCGGCGGCGGTCGGCAGGACCGCGACCGCAAGCCCACCGACACCACGACCGCCGAGCAGCACCAGGGCGGCGGCGGTGCCGGCGGCAACGGCTTCGCCGACCCCGCGCTGGGGCGCGGCAGCGGCATCACGTCGGCCAGCTCGGCGGAGTTCGGCGCGATCGCGGCGGCCAACGCCCAGCACGCCACCGCCTCACCCGGTCCCCACGCGGGCGGCCTGCCCGGCGCGGGCCAGCAGGGCGGCGGCGACACCGTCCACAAGCGGACGGTCGGCGTCCCCGTGCCGCAGCAGCAGGCGTTCGACCCGTTCGGCGGGCTGGGCGGCGCGCGGGCCGACGAGGAGGAGGACGGCGAGCACGACGGCGCCGACTACCTGCGCGAGACCGACGACATCTACGGCATCGGCGGGACCATCTCGCCACCGGTGATCGGGGAGAGCACCACCCGCTGATGACGACGTTCGGACTGGACCTGGGCACCAACGACCTGCGGGAACCGGTGACGATCTCCGCGCTGGAGTTCGACGTGCTCTGGGAGCACCTGCGCCTGGAGACGATGCCGCTGGTGCTCAAGGTCCCCTCACCCGGCAGGACGCACGCGGAGCGGGCGGAGCTGGAGCGCGCCGCGTGGGCGTCGCTGGACCGGCGCGGCCTGGGCCGCCCGGTGTCGCTGGACCCGATGCTGGAGGACCTCCTGCACCTGCTGAACCGGCCCCAGCAGGAGGTCGACGGCAGGCTGTGGCTGGGCCGCAGCGTGCGGGTGCTGGCGGCGGCGAAGGGCCAGTCGGCGGTGCTGGCGGTGCTGGACGGGGACCGGCTCACGCTGCGCCCGGCGTCCAGCGAGGGCCTGCCGCGCGAGGCGCTGGGCGTGCTGCCCGCCGCGCCGCCCGGTCCGGGGCACTCGGTGACGCTGCCGAGCGCGGACCTGGACGCGGCGGCTGCGGCGGCGGGCACCCCGGACCGGCTGGAGGCGGCGCTGCGGGCGCGCGGCGTGCGGCAGGAGGACGCGAAGGCGCTGGCCGAGATGTTCCTCGACGCGGGCAACCGGGGCCAGTTCGGCGCGGCGGTGCGCGACAAGTGGGGCAAGCGGGTGCGGCCGGAGCACGTGGTGGCGTTCTTCGACAACCCGCACGGCCGGTACGTGCAGTTGCGGCGGGCGACGCCGGGTCAGCAGCCGTGGAGCACGGTGTCCCCGACGGACCCGCGCCGGCTGGTGCAGCACCTGACCGACCTGCTTCCCTCGACCGGGTGAACCGGGTACGGCCGCCGGGTGCTCGTCGCTCGGTTGGTCGTGAACCCACCACCCGCTGGACCGCACGGAACCCGCTCCGCCGTCGAGGACCGGGCCCCGACCTCTCGCACCCCCGTCGGGGGTCGCTACGACCTGCCGGCCCGGGAGCGCGCCCCGGACTTCCGGGCCCGGTGCGCGGCGGCGCTGCTCGCCGCCGGGCCGCACGCCGTGCTGGCGCGGGAGACGGCGCTGGTGCTGCACGGGTGCACGGCCGCCCTCGGCGGGGCGCTGCACGTGCAGGTCCCGTACTGGGCCGGAGCCGGGCGGCTCGCCGGGGTGCGGGTGCACCGGGGCCGGGTGGGCGAGGTGTGCGAGGTGACCGGCCTGCGCTGCCGGCCGGTGGCGGGCGCGCTGTGCGACGTGCTCTGCCGGGGCGACCGGTACGTGGCCCTGGCCTGCGCGGACGAGGTGCTGGGCGGTCTGCCGCCGGCCGGGCGCGTGCGGTTGCGGGCCGCCGTCACGGCGGCGGTCGCCGACCGCGCCGACCCGCGCGGCACCCGCCGGGCGTTGGAGCTGCTGGCGCTGGCGACGGGCAAGTCACCGTGCCGGAGCCGCCTGCTGCTCACCCTGGTCGACGCGGGCCTGCCGACCCCGGCCCAGCACCACCCGGTGCCGGACGGGGCGGGCCTGCGCTCAGCCGACTTCGCCTGGCCGGCCGCCAGGCTGGCCCTGGACTACGCACCCGCGCACGCCCTCCGCCCCACTCCCCCGTGCGACGAGCCGGCTCGGGCGCACGCGTCCGACCCCGGGGTGAGCGGGTGCCGGGCTGCCGGAGGCTGGACGCTGCTGCGGGCCGGACCGGCGGACCTGCGGAACCCGGCGCCCCTGGTGTCGCGTCTGACCAGACGGCTGCACGCCGCGCTGCGACCGGGGGCACCCGGCCTGGGCCGGCCCTGACCCGGTGCCGGCCCCGCGACCCCGACACACGGGGTCGGCACCGACCTCCCGCACGCCATCCGGCACCCAGGAGGAGCCGCCGCACCGCCACCGGACCCGGCACCGTGGACGAACCGCCACCTGGCACGGGATCCCGCCGAGGCGGCGGGACCAGGGGCGGGTGGGGTCAGGAGCGGGTGGGGTCAGGGGCCGATGCCCTGGCAGGGTCGGGTGCGCAGGTCGGCCACGTAGTCGTCCGGTGCGCCGGCCGCCTCCGCCGCGTCCGCCACGACCCCGATGTAGCGGGCCGAGGGCAGGCCGCCCTCGTAGGCGTCGAGCACGTACAGCCAGGCGGTCACCGACCCCTCCAGGGTCTGCACCCGCAACCGGATCTTCTTGTACAGGCCGAGCGCACCCTCCCACCGGTCCAGGCGGGATTCGTCGCGCGGGCTCACGTCGTACAGGACGGCGAAGGTCTGGGAGCCCGGGTCCTCCACGATCGTGGCGAGCGCGCCCTCCCAGCCGAGGTCCTCGCCACCGAACGTCAGTCGCCAGCCGGCGAGCCACCCGGTCCCCGCCATCGGGGAGTACGGGGCTCGCTCCATCATCTGGTTCGGATCCATGTTGGACCCGTACGCGGCATAGAGCGGCACGACGACAGCCTAGCGACCCCGCGATCACCTGGAGAGACCGGAAGACCGGACGACACGCCCCGCAACCCGACCGCGTACGGTTGTCCCGGCCGCAGCCGTACGCGAGGAGGACTTGTCGTGACCCGCATCGTCATCATGGGCGGTGGTCCCGCAGGTTACGAAGCGGCGCTGGTCGCGGCCCAGCACGGGGCCGACGTGACCATCGTCGAGGCGGACGGCCTGGGCGGCGCGTGCGTGCTCTACGACTGCGTCCCGTCGAAGACCTTCATCGCCTCGGCCGGTGGCCGCAGCGCCTTCCGCAACGCCGGTGAGCTGGGCATCCGCACCGACGACACGACCGCCGCCGTCGAACTGCCGGTCGTGCACGGGCGGGTCAAGGGCCTCGCGCTCGCGCAGTCCGCCGACGTCCGCGCGCGGCTCCAGCGCGAGGGCGTGCGGATCATCACCGGCACCGCGAAGTTCTGCGACGACGAGCGCGGCCTGGCCCAGCACCGGGTGGTGGCGATCACCGGCGAGGGCGAGCCCGAGGTGCTGCCGGCCGACGTGGTGCTCATCGCGACCGGCGCGACCCCGCGCGTGCTGCCCGGCGCGGAGCCCGACGGCAAGCGCGTGCTGACCTGGCGGCAGATCTACGACCTGCCCGAGCTGCCCGAGCACCTGGCCGTGATCGGCTCGGGCGTGACGGGCGTCGAGTTCGCCTCGGCCTACACCGAGCTGGGCGTCAAGGTGACCATGGTGTCCAGCCGGGACCGCGTGCTCCCGCACGAGGACGCCGACGCCGCCGCCGTGCTGGAGGACGTGTTCGCCGAGCGCGGCACGGCCGTGGTCAAGCACGCCCGCGCGGACCGGGTGGAGAACGTCGGCGACGGCGTCCTGATTCACCTGGAGGACGGTCGCACGATCGAGGCGAGCCACGCCCTGATGACGGTCGGCTCGGTGCCCAACACCACCGACCTCGGCCTGGACAAGATCGGCGTCGAGCCCGGTCGCGGCGGGTACATCGCGGTGGACCGGGTGTCGCGCACGACGGTCCCCGGCGTGTACGCGGCGGGCGACTGCACGGGCGTGCTGCTGCTGGCCAGCGTCGCCGCCATGCAGGGCCGGATCGCCATGTGGCACGCGCTGGGCGAGGGCGTCAGCCCGATCAAGCTCAAGACGGTCGCGGCGAACGTGTTCACCAACCCGGAGATCGCGTCGGTCGGCATCAGCCAGCAGGCGATCGACTCGGGCGAGGTACCCGCGCGCACGGTCATGCTGCCGCTGGCCACCAACCCCCGGGCCAAGATGGAGGGCCTGCGCCGGGGTTTCGTGAAGCTGTTCTGCCGCCCGGCGACGGGTGTGGTGATCGGCGGCGTCGTGGTCGCGCCGAACGCCAGCGAACTGATCCTGCCGATCGCGCTCGCCGTGCAGAACCAGCTCACCGTCGAGGACCTGGCGACGACGTTCTCCGTCTACCCGTCGCTGACCGGCTCGATCACCGAGGCCGGCCGGCAGCTCATGCGCCACGACGACCTGGACTGACCGGCCCGACCCGGGCGAGCGGGACCCCGGGCCGGGCGTGCCGGTCGGGGTGCCGGCCCGCCCGGCCGTCGTGCTCGACCGTCACTCCACCCAGTCGAAGGTCCTGGTCACGGCCTTCTTCCAGGACTTGTACTCACGTTCGCGGGTGTCGTCGTCCATCGACGGCTCCCACTGCTTGTCCTGTGCCCAGTTCTGCCGGATGTCGTCCTCCGACTCCCAGAACCCGACCGCGAGCCCCGCCGCGTACGCCGCGCCCAGCGCGGTGGTCTCGTTTACCACCGGCCGGATCACCGGGACGCCGAGGATGTCGGCTTGGAACTGCATCAGCAGCTCGTTGACGACCATGCCGCCGTCGACCTTCAGCGAGGTCAGCGCCACCCCGGAGTCGGCGTTCATCGCCTCGATCACCTCTCGGCTCTGGAACGCGGTCGCCTCCAGCACCGCCCGGCACAGGTGGCCCTTCCCGACGAACCGGGTCAGGCCGACGATCGCGCCGCGCGCGTCGGAGCGCCAGTAGGGCGCGAACAGGCCCGAGAACGCGGGCACGAAGTACGCGCCGCCGTTGTCCTCGACCGAGCGCGCGTGCTGCTCGACCTCGGCGGCGGTGCCGATCAGGCCGAGGTTGTCGCGCAGCCACTGCACCAGCGAGCCGGTCACCGCGATCGAGCCCTCCAGCGCGTACACCGGGGCCGCCGAGCCGATCTGGTAGCACACCGTCGTGAGCAGGCCGTTCTCGCTCATGACCTTTTCCGTGCCGGTGTTGAGCAGCACGAAGTTGCCGGTGCCGTAGGTGTTCTTGGCCTCGCCCGGCGACAGGCACGCCTGCCCGAACGTGGCGGCCTGCTGGTCGCCCAGGATGCCCGAGATCGGCACCCCGGCCAGCGCGCCGCGCTCGCGGACGTGCCCGTACACCTCGGACGAGCTCTTGATCTCCGGGAGCATGGACAGCGGCACGCCCATGTCGGCGGCGATCTCCTCGTCCCAGGCCAGCGTGTCGAGGTCCATCAGCAGGGTGCGCGAGGCGTTCGTCGGGTCGGTGACGTGCACGCCGCCCTCGACGCCGCCGGTCATGTTCCACAGCACCCAGCTGTCCATGTTGCCGAACAGCAGGTCGCCGGCCTCGGCCCTGGCCCGCGCGCCGTCGACGTTGTCCAGCACCCAGCGGATCTTCGGCCCGGAGAAGTAGGTGGCCAGCGGCAGGCCGGTCCGGGCCCGGTACCGCTCCTGGCCGCCGCCCAGGCCGGCCAGCTCCTGGCAGATCCGGTCGGTGCGGGTGTCCTGCCAGACGATCGCGTTGTAGACCGGCTTGCCGGTGGTGCGGTCCCACACCACGGTGGTCTCGCGCTGGTTGGTGATGCCGACGGCGGCGATGTCGGCGATGGTCAGGTCCGCCTTGGCCAGCGCGCCCGCCGCCACCTGCCGGGCGTTGGTCCACACCTCGGCCGGGTCGTGCTCCACCCACCCGGCCTTGGGGAAGATCTGCCGGTGCTCGGTCTGGTCGACGGCGACCACCCGCCCCGAGTGGTCGAACACCATGCACCGGGTCGACGTGGTGCCCTGGTCGAGCGCGGCCACGTACTTCGTCATGCTGCGTCCTTTCCGTGCGGTCAGACCGGGAGGGCCAGGTACAGCAGCGCCGCGAGCAGGCCGCCGATCAGCGGGCCCGCCACCGGGACCCACGAGTAGCCCCACTCGGCGCTGCCCTTGTCCCGGATCGGCAGGACGGCGTAGGCGATGCGCGGCGCGAGGTCGCGCGCGGGGTTGATCGCGTACCCGGTCGGCCCGCCGAGCGAGGCGCCGATGCCGATCACGACGAACGCGACGCCCGCGTAGCCCAGCGCGGAGTTGCCGAACTGCGGGACGCCGTCCTGCGCCACCTTCGCGCCGGGGCTCAGCAGGACCCAGGCGACCAGCACGAACGTGCCGATGATCTCGGTGACGAGGTTCCAACCGCGTGCGGGGACGGTCGGGGCCGTGCAGAAGATGCCGCGCGTGTTGCGCGGGTCGTCGTGGGTGTCGAACTGCACCTTGTAGGTCAACCAGGCGAGCACCGCGCCGAGGAACGCGCCGAGGAACTGCCCGGCGACGTAGAACGGCACCGTGCCCCACTCGACCTTGCCGGCCACGGCGAGCCCGAGGGTCACCGCCGGGTTGAGGTGTGCGCCGCTGGGTGCGGCCACGCTGGCACCCGCGAAGACCGCGAGACCCCAGCCGAAGTTGATCAACAGCCAGCCGCCGCCGTTGCCGGTGGTCTTCTTCAGAACGACGTTGGCGACGACACCCGCGCCGAGCAGGATCAGGATCGCGGTGCCGAGGGTTTCCCACACGAAGATCGAGCCATTGCCCATCCGCCGACCTCCTTGCCTTGTGCCTGTGGCAGGGGGCGGCGCGGTGCCCGGGGTTCGGCGGCGCTGCCCGCCCGACTACGAGTGGTGACGCTAGTTCCGGTGGTGATCGGTTGTCCACGGTGGCGTACCGGCGGGTAACGTGGTCGAGTCAGTCCTGGTCGGACCCCGAGCCAGTATCAGGGAGGCGTTGAACAGTGGCCACGCGCAAGCCGCCGGCAGCACCCGCCACCCCCGGCCGCCTGGGGCCGGGAGACCGCGAGAGGAACTGGGAGCGGCTCGGGTCGGAGACCTTCGACCTGGTCGTCGTCGGCGGGGGCGTGGTCGGCGTCGGCGCGGCGCTCGACGCGGCCACCCGGGGCCTGAGAGTCGCCCTGGTCGAGGCCCGTGACCTGGCCTCCGGCACGTCCAGCCGGTCGTCCAAGCTCTTCCACGGCGGGTTGCGGTACCTGGAGCAGCTGGAGTTCGGCCTGGTCCGCGAAGCGCTGCGGGAACGCGAGCTGATGCTCACCAGAATTGCACCCCATCTGGTGAAACCGGTGAGCTTCCTCTACCCGCTGACCCACCGGATCTGGGAGCGCCCGTACACGGCGGCGGGCCTGCTGCTCTACGACACCATGGGCGGCGCGCGGTCCGTGCCGGGGCAGAAGCACCTCACCCGCGCGGCGGCGCTGCGGATGGTCCCGGCGCTCAAGCGGGACGCCCTGATCGGCGGCATCCGGTACTACGACGCCCAGGCCGACGACGCCCGGCACACCATGATGGTGGGCCGCACCGCCGCGCACTACGGCGCGGTCGTGCGGATGTCCACGCAGGTCGTGGCGTTCCTGCACGAGGCGGACCGGGTGTCGGGCGTCCGCGTCCGCGACGTCGAGGACGGCCGGGAGACCGACGTCCACGCGCACGCGGTGATCAACGCGACCGGCGTCTGGACCGACGAGCTGCAACGCCTGTCCGGCAGCCGGGGCCGCTTCCGGGTGCGGGCCAGCAAGGGCGTGCACATCGTGGTGCCCCGGGACCGGATCGTCTCCGAGTCGGGGATGATCCTGCGCACGGAGAAGTCGGTGCTGTTCGTGATCCCGTGGCGGAATCACTGGATCGTGGGAACCACGGACACCGATTGGAACCTGGACCTGGCGCACCCGGCGGCCACGAAGAACGACATCGACTACGTGCTGGACCACGTCAACACGGTCCTGGCCACCCCGTTGACGCACGAGGACATCGAAGGCGTCTACGCCGGCCTGCGCCCGCTGCTGGCGGGCGAGAGCGAGTCGACCTCGAAGCTGTCCCGCGAGCACGCGGTGGCCCGCGTCGCGCCGGGCCTGGTGGCGATCGCCGGCGGCAAGTACACCACCTACCGGGTGATGGGAGCGGACGCGGTGGACGCCGCGTCGGTCGACCTGCCGGGCCGGATCCAGCCGTCCATCACCGACAAGGTGCCGCTGGTGGGAGCGGACGGCTACCACGCCCTGGTCAACCAGGTGGACCAGTTGGCGCACCGCTACGGCCTGCACCCCTACCGCGTGCGACACCTGCTGGACCGGTACGGCTCGCTGGTGCACGAGGTGCTGGCGTCGGCCGACCAGGAACTGCTCAAGCCGGTGCCGAACGCGCCGGACTACCTCCAGGTGGAGGTCGTCTACGCGGCGTCGCACGAGGGCGCGCTGCACTTGGAGGACGTGCTCACCCGCCGCACCCGGATCTCGATCGAGTACCCGCACCGGGGCGTGGACTGCGCGGAGGCGGTGGCCGGCCTGATGGCCCGCGTGCACCACTGGGACGACGCCCGGATCGCCCGGGAGGTGGAGGTGTACACGGCCCGGGTGGACGCCGAACGCGCCTCCCAGACGGAACCGGACGACCAGGCAGCAGACGCAGTCCGCTCAGCCGCCCCGGAAGCCCGCCCACAGATCACCGAACCGGTGAGCTGAGGGGGTCGGTCGCGGAGGACTTCTGTGGGCGGTCCTGCGTGGCTGGGGCGTGGGGCGGTTCAGTGGCCATGCGGTGACTGCTCCACGGCGTCCGGCGAGCGAGTTCCGGGACTGGGTCGAACCGAATCAAAAAGTGGATACTGACGGGTAGACGCCCAGCTCACGAAGTGTCTTCCCCGCGCACGCGGGGGTGATCCGGCGTGCCCGGCACGACCGGCGTCACCTGGGCGGTCTTCCCCGCGCACGCGGGGGTGATCCCGGGGTCACGGCCAGGGCCGTCCCTCTCTACGTGTCTTCCCCTCACACACGGGGGTGGCCCGGCGGTCACCGCAGCGCCGCGCGCGGCGATGGAGTCTTCCCCGCACGCGGGCGTGGTCCTCGCCCGGCCGTCGCGTGGTCAGTCGGTGGCGGAGTCTTCCCCGCACACGCGGGGGTGGTCCGTCCCGCACGTCGGCCACCGCCACAGCGGGCGCGCCTTCTCCGCGCACGCGGGGGTGGTCCCTTCGCCGACCTGCGGCTGTTCCTGCACGATCAGTCTCCCCCGCGCACGCGGAGGTGTTCCGGACGCGCCCCGGCCGCCGGTCTTGTTGAGCACGTCTTTCCCGTGCACGCGGGAGTAGCCCTAGCTTCATGATGGTCTTGACGGTGCTGTGGGCGTCTTCCCCGCACATGGAGGGGGTGATCCCGGGCTGTCTGGATCACACAGCCACCGATCGAGGCCCTCCCCGCGCACGCGGGGGTTGTCGGCTGGAGAGCGGCAGGTTCGTCGTGCACCGCGGTTTGCGTGCCGGACGAGTCGGCGACCGACTAAATACGCAGGCGTGGAGAACCGGCGGCCCAGAAGCCGAGGAGGGGCGCGACGGCGCGCTCGGCGAGGTGGTCGAGCACGAGCAGCGGACCGGCTGAAGCCGGGGCGGAGGCGAAGCGTGCGGTCGCGCCGTGAACTCACCTCGACACCAGACCGGCCACCGGACAGCACCGTCGACGCGCGTGCGGAGACGCAGGTCGACGGTGCTTCGGAACAACCCCCAGAACAGGACTGATCAGGCCAGGGCCGCCAGGGCCGCGTGGACCATCACCCGCACGCCGACCAGCAACGCCCGCTCGTCCAGGGCGAAGGTCGGCTGGTGCAGGTCGCGCTGCTTGCCGACGCCGTCCCACACGCCCAGCCGGGCGAACGAGCCCGGCACGTGCTCCAGGTACCAGCCGAAGTCCTCGCCGCCGGAGGACTGCTCCGTGCCGGCCAGGGCGTCTTCGCCCAGTGCGGCTTCGATGCCCGCCCTCAGCAGCGCGGTGCTCTCGCGGTCGTTGACCACGGGGGGCACGCCGCGTCGGTGGTGCAGGTCGAAGCCCACGCCGGTCGGTGCCAGCAGGGCGCCCACCAGCTCCTTGATCAGCGGCTCCAGCTCGGCCCAGATGTCGCGGTCGCCGGTGCGCAGCGTGCCGCGCAGCACGCCGTCCTGCGGCACCGCGTTGGCGGCCTCGCCGGCGTGCACCGCGCCCCACACCAAAACCGTGCCCGACCGGGGGTCGACCCGGCGGGAGAGCAGGCTCGGCAGGCCGGTGATCACCGTGCCCAGGGCGTGCACCAGGTCGGCCGTGAGGTGGGGCCGCGAGGTGTGGCCGCCGGGCGAGGTCAGGCGCAGCTCCAGCAGGTCGCTGGCCGAGGTGATCGGCCCGATCCGGGTGCCGATCCGGCCGACCGGCAGGCGGGGGTCGCAGTGCAGGCCGAAGATCCGCTCGACGCCGTCCAGGCCGCCCGCCGCGAGCACGTCCAGCGCGCCGCCGGGCATGACCTCCTCGGCGGGCTGGAAGACCAGCCGCACCCGGCCGGGCAGCTCGGTGGCCGAGGCCAGTGCGAGCGCCGCACCCAACAGGACGGTGGTGTGCGCGTCGTGCCCGCACGCGTGCGCCACGCCGTCCACTGTGGACGCGAACGGCACGCCGCTGTTCTCGGTGATCGGCAGGGCGTCGATGTCCGCGCGCAGCGCGACGCACCTCGGGCCGCTGCCGACGTCGCAGACCAGGCCCGTGCCGCCGGGCAGCACCCGGGGCTTGAGACCGGCCGAGCGCAGCACGTCGCAGAGCAGCTCGGTGGTGTTGTGCTCCTGGCGGGACAGTTCCGGGTGGGCGTGCAGGTGCCGCCGCCACGCCACCACCTCGGTGGCGTTGGCGGCCAGCCACTCGTCCAGCCAGGAGGGGCCGCGCCCCTCACCCGGATCGTCCACAGGGGCAATGCTGACCCCGCGCTCGGTCAACAGCACCTCGGGATCCTCCTCCCCCGGCAGCTCGGGACGCGAGTCGAGAACCGTCACGCCGCACCGCCCACGAGCCGGTCCCGCTGCGCGTCGTCACGCGCGGCGGCGATGGTTGTCCAGGCAAGGGCGAGCGCTCCGTCGAGCACGGCCCGGTCGGCCGAAGCCGAGGCACAGGCGGTCGCAAACTCGATTTGGTGGTTCACCGCGTCTCCGCAGTCGATGGCGATGGTCGGGTGGATGGCGGGCAGCGCACGGGTCACGTTGCCCATGTCGGTGCTGCCGATCCGCCGGCCCCGCTCCTCGGCGGGGCTCAGCGGCGTGCGCCCGAGTTCCGTGGCGGCACGCCGGTAGGCGTCGGCCAGCCACGGGTCGGGGGTGAGCTCGGCGTAGACGGGCGAGACCTTGACGACCTCGTGCGTGCAGCCGGTGGCCAGGGCGCCGGCGGAGAAGCAGCGGTTGATCCGCTCCTCCAGCCGGTGCAGCGATTCGAGGTCCTCGGCCCGCAGGTCGAACATGGCCGTCGTGCGGGCCGGCACCACGTTGGGCACGGTGCCGCCCCGGGTGACGATCCCGCTGACCATCTGGCCGGGCTCCAGGTGCTGCCGGGCCAGGCCGATGGCGACCTGGGCGACGGTGATGGCGTCCGCCGCGTTGACCCCCAGGTGCGGCGCGGCGGCGGCGTGCGAGGGCTTGCCGGTGTAGTGCACCTCGACGTCGGTGATCGCCAGCGAGCCCGCCGCGATCGCCTCGTACGGCGCGGGGTGCACCATCATGGACAGCGAGACGTCGTCGAACACGCCCCGTTCGAGCATCAGCACCTTGCCGCCGCCGACCTCCTCGGCGGGCGTGCCCACGACCCGGACCGTGAGGCCCAGCTCGTCGGCGACGTCGCGCAGCGCGAGGGCCGCGCCGGCCGAGGCGGCGGCGATCACGTTGTGCCCGCAGGCGTGGCCGACCTCGGGCAGCGCGTCGTACTCGGCGCACAGGCCGAGCACGAGGTCACCCGAACCGTAGGAGGCGGTGAACGCCGTCTCCAGGTCGGCAACGCCGCGCTCCACCTCGAAGCCCTCGCCGGCCAGCAGGTCCGCCACCTTGGCCGCGCTGCGGTGTTCCTCGAACGCGAGCTCGGGCTCGGCGTGGATGCTGTGCGAGAGCTCCACCAGCACGTCCGAGTACCGCTCGACGGCCGAGCGCGTCCTCATCTGGAAGTCGGTACCCATTTGCGTCCATCCTGCAACAGCCCCAGTAGCTCCGTCGCCCGTCGCGTTGATCAACCGCCGGCCGGTCGCGCGGTTGCGCTGAGCGGTGCGCGAGATTCGGTCGGACCGATCAAGACCGCGCAGGAGCCCCTACAGGAGGACCATATAACGACACTCGAATCCCAACTACTGGGATTCAGGCCGCCCCCACGACCCCGTCAGCCGGATTTCCGACCTTTCCGCCACTTGTCCCAGCGCTTCTTGTTACGCCAGTAAACGAGGGCGAACAGCACCAGCGCGATACCACCGATCCACAACTTTCTCTTCGTCTCGGAGGCGATCCCCGGATCGGTCTGCTGCGGTGCGTTGACATCAGGCCCAGGTGGAACCGATTCAGCCGTCTGGGCGGCGACGACCTGCCCGGTGCGCGAGGAAGGAGTGGCCTGCGTCACTCCGGTCACGGTGAGCACACCGGCGAGCACGAAGAGGCACGCCACGAGCACGGATCGCCACTTGGTCACGGTTACGAAGACTAGCCATCGCCCAGACCGGATACCACTCTCAGTGGTCACTCAAACCGGGATGGACCTCACGGCCCGTGAACGCCGCCAGGATGCGCTCTGCGGCCAGCGTGGCGGTCAGCTCGCCGTCCCGGACCTGTCGTTCCAGGTCGGGGACCACCGCCCGGACCGCCGGATCCGCGCGCAGGCCGCCCAGGAGCTGGTCGTGCACCATGGCCCAGGTCCACTCGACCTGCTGACGCCGCCGCCGTTCGGCCAGCTCACCGGCATCCCGCAGGGCCGTGCGGTGCAACTCCACCTGCTCCCACACGGTCTCCAGCCCGGCCCCGGTGAGCCCGCTGCACGTGAGCACCGGCGGGTGCCACACCGCGTCCGGCGGGCGCAACAGGCGCAGCGCGCCCGCCAGCTCGCGGGCCGCCTTCCGCGCGTCCTGCTCGTGCGCGCCGTCGGCCTTGTTCACCGCGATCACGTCGGCGAGTTCCAGCACGCCCTTCTTGATGCCCTGGAGCTGATCACCGGTGCGCGCGAGCGCGAGGAAGAGTGAACAATCCGTCATGTTCGCCACGGCGACCTCGGACTGGCCGACGCCGACCGTCTCCACCAGCACCACGTCGAAACCGGCCGCCTCCACCAGCACCACGGTCTCCCGGGTCGCCTTCGCCACGCCGCCGAGCGTGCCGGAGGTGGGCGAGGGCCGGATGAACGCCGCCGGGTCCACCGCGAGCCGGGCCATCCGGGTCTTGTCGCCGAGGATCGAGCCGCCGGTCCGCGTGGACGACGGGTCGACCGCCAGCACGGCCACCCGGTGCCCCCGCCCGGTGAGCATCGAGCCGAACGCGTCGATGAACGTCGACTTGCCCACGCCGGGCACGCCGGTGACGCCGATCCGATGCGCGCCGCCCGCGTGCGGCAGCAGCTCCACCAACAGCTCCTGGGCCAGCCGGCGGTGGTCCGCGCGGGTCGACTCGACCAGCGTGATGGCCCGCGCGAGCGTGCCCCGGTTCCCGGCGAGCACGCCCTCGGCGTACGCGCGGACGTCGACCACCCCGGCCACCCGGTCAGCCGTGCCCGAGCTGGGCGGACAGCTTGCGCAGCAGGTCGCCCGCCGCGTCCGCGATGACCGTGCCGGGAGGGAAGATCGCCGCCGCCCCCGCCGCGCGCAGCGCGTCGAAGTCCTGCGGCGGGATCACGCCGCCGACCACGATCATGATGTCCTCGCGGTCCAGCCCGGCCAGCGCCGCGCGCAGCGCGGGCACCAGGGTGAGGTGCCCGGCGGCCAGCGACGACACGCCGACGACGTGCACGTCCGCCTCCACCGCCTGGCGCGCCACCTCGTCCGGCGTCTGGAACAGCGGGCCGACGTCCACGTCGAAGCCGAGGTCGGCGAACGCCGTGGCGATCACCTTCTGCCCCCGGTCGTGCCCGTCCTGGCCCATCTTCGCCACCAGGATGCGCGGCCGGCGGCCCTCGTCCTCGGCGAACCTCGCCACGACCTCCCGGGTCGCGTCCACGTTCGACACCGAGCCGACCTCCTCCCGGTAGACGCCGGTGATGGTGCGGATCTGCGCGGAGTGCCGGCCCCAGACCTTGCCCAGCGCCTCGGAGATCTCGCCGACGGTGGCCTTGGCGCGGGCCGCGTCGACGGCCAGCTCCAGCAGGTTGCCCCCGCCGCCCGCCGCGCGGGTCAGCGCGTCCAGCGCGCCGTCCACGGCGGACTGGTCGCGCTCCTCGCGCAACCGGGCCAGCTTGGCGAGCTGCTGCGCCCGCACGCCGGCGTTGTCCACCTTGAGCACGTCGATCTTCTCGTCGAACTCCACCTGGTACTTGTTCACGCCGATCACCGGCTGCCGGCCGGAGTCGATCCGCGCCTGGGTGCGCGCGGCGGCCTCCTCGATGCGCAGCTTGGGGATGCCCGCGTCGATCGCCCGCGCCATCCCGCCGGCCGCCTCGACCTCGGTGATGTGCGCCCACGCGCGGTGCGCGAGGTCGTGGGTCAGGCGCTCCACGAACGCGCTGCCGCCCCACGGGTCGATCACCCGCGTGGTGCCCGATTCCTGTTGCAGCAGCAGCTGGGTGTTGCGCGCGATGCGCGCGGAGAAGTCGGTGGGCAGCGCCAGCGCCTCGTCCAGGGCGTTGGTGTGCAACGACTGCGTGTGCCCCTGGGTCGCGGCCATCGCCTCCACGCAGGTGCGCGCCACGTTGTTGAACACGTCCTGCGCGGTGAGCGACCAGCCGGAGGTCTGGCAGTGCGTGCGCAGGCTCAGCGACTTGGGCGACTTCGGCTCGAAGCCCTTGACCAGCTTGGCCCACAGCAGCCGGGCCGCCCGCATCTTGGCGACCTCCATGAAGAAGTTCATGCCGATCGCCCAGAAGAACGACAGCCGGGGCGCGAACGCGTCGACGTCCAGCCCCGCGTCCCGCCCGGCCCGCAGGTACTCCACGCCGTCCGCCAGCGTGTAGGCCAGCTCCAGGTCGGCCGTCGCCCCGGCTTCCTGCATGTGGTAGCCGGAGATGGAGATGGAGTTGAACTTCGGCATCCGCCGCGAGGTGAACGAGAAGATGTCGGAGATGATCCGCATCGACGGGCCCGGCGGGTAGATGTAGGTGTTTCGGACCATGAACTCCTTGAGGATGTCGTTCTGGATGGTCCCGGCGAGCAGCTCGGGCGCGACGCCCTGCTCCTCGGCCGCCACGACGTAGAGCGCGAGCACCGGCAGCACCGCGCCGTTCATCGTCATGGACACCGACATCCGGTCCAGCGGGATGCCGTCGAACAACTGGCGCATGTCGTAGATGGAGTCGATGGCCACGCCCGCCATGCCGACGTCGCCGGCGACGCGCGGGTGGTCGGAGTCGTAACCCCGGTGCGTGGCCAGGTCGAACGCCACGGACAGGCCCTTCTGCCCGGCCGCGAGGTTGCGGCGGTAGAAGGCGTTGGACTCCTCGGCGGTGGAGAAACCCGCGTACTGGCGGATGGTCCACGGCTGGTTCACGTACATCGTCGGGTACGGGCCGCGCAGGTAGGGCGCGATGCCCGGGTAGGTGCCGAGGAAGTCCAGGCCCTCGGTGTCCGCCCCGCTGTACACCGGCTGCACGCCGATGCCCTCCGGGGTCTCCCACGCCAGCGCATCCGCGCCCTTGCCGGTGGCCTCGTGCAACGCCTCGCGCCACTGCGCGGCCGTGCCGCCGACCGGGTCGCCCAGCTCGACGTCGGCGAAGTTCGGGATCATCGCTGCACTCCGAGGAGGTCGAAGGTCTGCTCCAGCACGCGCAGCGCCGGGCACCCGGTGTACACGTACCCGTCGATCGCCGCGCCCTCGGGGACGGCTCCGGACTGCTGTCCCGCCAGCAGGACGCGCTCCGCGCCGGCGGCGCGCAGGGCCTGCGCGACGGGTCCGGCCAGCTCGGCGTAGCTCTTCTCGCTGCCGCACAGGCACGCGATCCGCGCGCCGCTGTCCCGGAACCGCGCCACGACGTCCTCGGCGGTCCGCGTCGCGCCCGCGTTCGGCGTCTCGATCCCGCCCGCCTGGAACAGGTTGGCCGCGAACGTGGCGCGCGCGGTGTGCGCGGACACCGGGCCGAGCGTGGCCAGGAAGACCCGGGGGCGCACGGGTGCGGCGTCCGCCGCGTCCCGCAGCGCCTCGAACGCCTGCGCGTAGCGGACGCGCGGCAGCCCGCCGGACGGCTCGGGCGGCGCGGGGTCGCGGCGCACCGGCACCTCGGCGAGGTTCGGGAACTCGCTCACCCCGGTGATCGCGTCCGAGCGGTCCGCCAGGTTCGCCGACCGGGCCTCCCAGGTCGCCGCGAGCCGGTCCGCGACGAGCGGGAACGCGGCGGGCAGGCCGCCGGCGGCCTCGATCTCCCGGAACCACGCCCACGCGGCGTGGGCGAGGTCGTCGGTCAGCCGCTCCACGTACCAGGAGCCGCCCGCCGGGTCGATCACGCCCGCCAGCCTCGACTCCTCCAGCAGCAGCGACCCGGTGTTGCGCGCGATCCGGCGGGAGAAGTCGTCCGGCAGGCCGATCGCGTGGTCGAACGGCAGCACGGTCACCGCGTCCGCGCTGCCCAGCCCCGCGCCGAAGCACGCGATCGTGGTGCGCAGCATGTTCACCCACGGGTCGCGGCGGGTCATCATCGCCGGCGACGTGACGGCGTGCTGGAGCTGCGGCTGCGGAACGCCCACCACCTCGGTCACCCGCGCCCACAACCGCCGCGCGGCGCGGAACTTCGCGATGGTGAGGAACTGGTCGGCGGTCGCGGCGTACCGGAACTCCAGCAGCCGCGCGGCCCGTGCCGGGTCCAGCCCCGCCCCGGTCAGCTCCCGCAGGTACGCCACGCCGGCCGCGAGCGACGCGCCCAGCTCCTGCGCGTCCGAGCCGCCGGCCTCGTGGAACGGCAGGCCGTCCACCACGACCACGCGCAGCGCCGGGAAGTCGCGGGCCGCGCGCACGAGGTCGTGCAGCGCGGCGAAGTCGGCGGCGGCCCCGGTGCGGGCCTGCACGCCGAGCGGGTCCGCGCCCACGTTGCCCCGCACGTCGCCGGGCAGCACGGGCCGCTGCCCCCAGACGCGCAGCATCGCCAGGCCGGACTCCCGGAAGTCCGCGCCGGCGTCCACGACGACCGGCGCGA
The DNA here is from genome assembly GCF_040655415.1 of Actinosynnema sp. NPDC050436. NCBI lineage: Bacteria > Bacillati > Actinomycetota > Actinomycetes > Pseudonocardiales > Pseudonocardiaceae > Actinosynnema > Actinosynnema sp. NPDC050436. The sequence continues at coordinate 156,051 of NZ_JBFAJV010000006.1, forward strand.
GGTCCAGGTAGACGTCGGCCAGCACGTCGTCCAGCCGGTCGGCGGGCAGGTTCCTCAGCCACAGGGAGCCGACGCCGTTCTCCAGGTCGGCCATGACCGCCTCGCGGTCGGCGACGGCGTGCTGCTGGCGGACCTCCCAGCCGTCCACCGCGCCCTGCGGCCGGCCGCCCCGGGTGAACGGCGGCAGTCCCGGGAACCCGGGCGCCGGCGCGGCGTCCTCGGCGGTGTAGAGCGGCTGCACCCGGATGCCGTCGTAGGTGGTGGTCACCAGCGAGTCGAAGTCCGCGCCCGACTTGCGGAGCACGCCCCGCACCAGCTCCAGCCACTGCTCCCGGTCGGGTGCGGGGAATTCGGCGGCCAGCGCCAAGTCGCCAGTCGGCTCCATCATGCTCCGCAGTGTTACCCAGTAGTAGTACGACGGCTATGTGAGCTGCACCGCCGTGACCGATGCAGTCCACCACCCACCCTAACCGCGCACCCGCGACCCCCCGCTGATGAACAATGGCGGGGGTGGAGACCGAACGCCTGATCGCGGGCCGCTACCGCCTCCGGCACGTCCTGGGACGCGGCTCGATGGGCACGGTGTGGGCCGCCCACGACGAGGTGCTCCGCCGCGACGTCGCCGTCAAGGAGGTGCTGGTCCCGCCCGGCACGCCGGACGCGGAGGCCGACCTGCTGCGCGAGCGCACCCTGCGCGAGGCCCGCTCGGTCGCCCAGCTCACCCACCCGAACGTGGTCACCCTGTACGACGTGGCGCAGGTCGACGGCGACCCGTACGTGGTGCTGGAACTGGTGCCCTCCGCGTCGCTGGCCGACCTGGTGCGGCAGCGCGGCCCGCTCGACGCCGAGCAGGGCGCGGTGGTCGCGGACGCCGTGGCCGCCGCCCTGGAGGCCGCCCACCGCGCGGGCATCACCCACCGCGACGTGAAGCCGGGCAACGTCCTGGTCGCCGACGACGGGCGGGTCAAGCTCACCGACTTCGGCATCGCCCGCAACCTCGCCGAGGCCACCCTGACCAGCCGGGGCATCGCGCTGGGCACGCCCGCGTTCATCGCGCCCGAGGTCGCGGCGGGCGGCGCGGTGTCCGAGGCGGCCGACCAGTGGTCGCTGGGCGCGACCCTGTTCGCCGCGATGACCGGCCGGCAGCCCTACGAGGGCGGCAACGTCATGCAGACCATCAACCAGGTGATCCACGGCGAGGCCCCGCCCGCGTCGGCGTGCGGCGCGCTGGAGACGGTCGTGGCCGGGCTGATGACCAAGGACCCGGCCGAGCGGATGCGGCTGTCCGAAGTGCGCCGCCGGGTGCGCGCGCTGCTGCCCGAGCCGGGCACCGACGTCTTCCCGTCCGACGTCACCCGGCCGGTCGTGGAGGTGGTCCGCCCGCCGCTGGTGAAGGCACCGATCCCGCCGGACACCCCGCTGGCCGCCGACCCGGGCCCGCTGCCGTTCACCCCGACGCCCGCCCCGCCCCGCCGGCCGCTGACGGCGCTGGTCGCGGTGGCGGCCGTGGTGCTGTTCGCCATCGGCGGCAGCGCCGGGTTCGCCCTGACCCGCGCGCTCGCCGGCACGCCACTGCTGCCGCCGCCCGCCGTCGGCGCGCAACCGGTGCCGACGGTGACCGGCGAGGTGGACCTGCGCCCCACCACGGCGTCCGCCGCCACCGCGAACGGCGAGCAGGGCGCGGAGTTCACCATCGAGGTGGGCGAGGACTGGACGTCCTTCCTGGAGCAGCGGACCAACAAGGGCCTGGCGCCCAGCACGGTCGTGCACCTGGTCGCACCGAGCGGCACGTACGAGGTGACCGTGCAGCGCTTCCCCGACTTCTACCCGAAGCGGTCCCTGGACGAGTACCTGGCGCTGGTCCGCGCCCGCTGGCCCGACGGCCGGCTGTTCGGCGAGACCACCGACGTCACCGACCCGATCGACCCGACGGCACCGGAGGCGCCGGTCCAATTCGGCTACCGCACCGTCGAGACGGCGACCGACCTCGGCCGCAGCTCCGCCGACGCCGGCCCCGACCAGCGCCGCACCCGCTACTCGCGGGTCCTGCCGCGCGGCACCGACCTGTGGGTGGTGGAGGTCGTCTTCCCGACCGAGCAGGAGGAGATGGGCCGCAACGAGCTGTTCCCCGGCATCGCCGGCACCTTCACGGTCATCGGCTGACGCGGTCGTCGGCTGATCGCGGCCGGCGGCTGACGCGGTCGTCTGCGGTGGGGCGAGCCGGGGGCGCGACGACCGCCGGGGTGGGTGGTGAGTGGTCCGCAGCACTGCGGACCACGGGACATTAGGCTCGCGGCCGTGACCGCCATCAGTGAGAACAGCGCCCTTGAAGCCCAGGCCGCCGAGGCCCTCGCCGAGCGGACGGGGGTGGACCGGCACGACGTCGCCGTGGTGCTCGGCTCCGGGTGGCGGCCGGCCGCCGACCTGATCGGCGAACCCGCCGCCGAGGTGCCCATGGGCGAGCTGCCCGGGTTCGAGGCCCCGACCGCGTTCGGCCACGGCGGGACCATCCGGTCCGTGCCGGTCGGCGACAAGAACGTGCTGGTCCTGCTGGGGCGCACGCACGGCTACGAGGGCAAGGGCGTGCAGAAGGTCGTGCACGGCGTGCGCACCGCCGCCGCGACGGGCGTCCGCTCCGTCGTGCTCACCAACGCCGCCGGCGGCCTGCGCCAGGGCATGTCCGTCGGCCAGCCGGTGCTGATCAGCGACCACCTGAACCTGACGGCGTCGTCACCGCTGGTCGGGGCGCGGTTCGTGGACCTCACCGACCTGTACTCGACGCGGCTGCGCGCCATCGCCCGGGAGATCGACCCGTCGCTGGAGGAAGGCGTCTACGCCGGCCTGCCCGGACCGCACTTCGAGACGCCCGCCGAGATCCGGATGCTGGGCACCCTCGGCGCGGACCTGGTCGGCATGTCCACCGTGCTGGAGGCCATCGCGGCCCGCGCGGAGGGCGTCGAGGTGTTCGGGCTGTCGCTGGTCACCAACCTCGCGGCGGGCATCACCGGCGAGCCGCTCAACCACGAAGAGGTGCTGGAGGCCGGTGCCGCCGCCGCCGGGCGGATGGGCGCGCTGCTGCGCGAACTGGTGGCCCGCGCATGACGGTGACCCCGGCGCTGCGCGACGCCGCGTTCCGGTGGATCGCCGACGACCCGTCGCCCGAGTCGCGGGCCGAGCTGCAAGGCGTGCTGGCGCGCGCCATGGGCGGCGACCCCGCCGCGCTGGACGACCTGGCCGACCGGATGGCCGGCACGCTCACCTTCGGCACGGCGGGCCTGCGCGGCCCGGTCCGCGCGGGCTCCAACGGCATGAACCGGGCCGTCGTGGTGCGGACCACGGCCGGGCTCGCCGCGTGGCTGAAGGCCCGGGGGCGCACCGGGACCGTCTTCGTCGGCCGGGACGCCCGGCACGGCTCGGAGGAGTTCTGCACCGCCGCCGCGTCGGTGCTCGCGGCGGAGGGCTTCACCGTGCGGGTGCTGCCCGGCCCGCTGCCCACGCCCGTGCTCGCGTTCCTGGTGCGCAGGCACGACGCCGTTGCGGGCGTGCAGATCACCGCCTCGCACAACCCGCCGGCCGACAACGGCTACAAGCTCTACCTCGCCGGCGGCGGTCAGATCGTGCCGCCCGCCGACCGCGAGATCGAGTCCGCCATCGCCTCGGTGCCGGCCGCCGTGTCGGTGCCGACGTCCGACGCCTTCCTGCCGGTCGGCGACGCCGAGGTGGACGAGTACCTGGAACGGGTCGCGTCGCTGCCCCGGGGCACGTCCCGCGACCTGCGCGTGGTGCTCACCCCGATGCACGGCGTCGGCGGCCAGGTGGCCGTGGAAGCGTTGCGGCGCGCGGGTTTCACCGACGTGCGCGTGGTGCGCGAGCAGGCCGTGCCGGACCCGGACTTCCCCACCGTGTCGTTCCCGAACCCGGAGGAGCCCGGCGCGGCCGACCGCCTGCTGGAGCTGGCCGCCGCCGAGGACGCCGACCTGGCCGTCGCGCTGGACCCCGACGCCGACCGCTGCGCGCTGGGCGTGCGGGACCGCGACGGCACGTGGCGGATGCTGCGCGGCGACGAGACCGGCGTGCTGCTCGGCTCCCTGGTACTGTCCACTGTGGACACTCCGGACCCGTTGGTGGCCACGACGATCGTGTCGTCGTCGCTGCTCAAGTCGATCGCCGCCGCGCACGGCGCGCGCTACGCCGAGACGCTGACCGGCTTCAAGTGGCTGGTGCGGGCCGGTGACGGGCTGGTGTTCGCCTACGAGGAGGCGCTGGGCACCTGCGTCGACCCGCAGCACGTCAACGACAAGGACGGCATCTCGGCGGCCGTCGTCGCGTGCGACCTGGCGGCGGGGCTGAAGGCGTCCGGCCGGACGCTGCTGGACGCCCTGGACCAGCTGGCCGTGGACCACGGGCTGCACCTGACCGACCAGGTGTCGCTGCGGTTCACGGACCTGAGCCGGATCGGCGCGCTGATGGCGCGGCTCCGGCAGGACCCGCCGGACGGTTTCGCGTTCGAGGACCTGCTGCCGGACGCGGACGTCGTGCGCCTGACCGCCGAGGGCGTGCGGGTGGTCGTGCGGCCGTCGGGCACCGAACCCAAGCTCAAGGCGTACCTGGAGGTCGTGGAACCGGTGGACGACCTGGCGGCGGCCCGCACCCGGGCGACCGAACGCCTGGACGCGCTCCGCACCCAGGTCGCCGACCTGCTGCGCTGACCGCTCGGCACCCGCCGGTTCCCGCCACGCGCGGGAGCCGGCGGGCCGGCTCTCGCTGCTGCCGCCGGACGCGCTTCCGCCCGGCGGCCGAGGTCACGAGGCGAAGGCGATCAGCAGGCAGAGCACCGCGATCGCCAGCGCACCACCCGCCACCAGCCACGGACGCCTGGTCGGCGGGCTGACCCGGTTGTCGGTCGCCGCCGCGACGGCGATCCGGACCGCGATGTAGCTGACCGTGAGCAGGCTGACCCCGGTGGCCAGGATCATCGTGTTGACGTCCCACGGGCTGTGGTCCACACCGGGCCACACCCCGATGAACACCAGCGGGAACCCGATGAGGCCCACCCCGATGCCGACCCCACCACCCCAGGTGATCTTCCGGTTGCGGGTCATCGTGGCGATGCTGCGAGTGTCCATGTCTCCCTCCCGTATACCTGAACAGACGCACGGGACCTGCGGAGGTTCCTCTCGTACGCCGGATCAGGGTAGCGAGAGCGGGTCGATCATGCGGTTGCGACGACGGGGTTGGGGATGTCGCCGCCCGGCGACCTGGGCGGTCGGCGCGGCGGTGACGGTGATGGCGGTGGCGGCGGCGGCCCGCCCGTCCCGGCGGCGGCAACCGGAGGCGACTCGCGGCCTCGCCCCTGGCCCGGCACCGGCTCGGTTGCGGCTCGGGGCGTGGGGCGGCAACGTCTGCGGCGTGCCCAGGCTGCTGATCGTCCACCACACCCCCTCGCCGAACCTCCAGGCGCTGTTCGAGGCAGCGGTCGAGGGTGCCACCGACCCGGAGGTGGGAGGTGTCGACGTGGTGCGGCGGGCGGCGCTGGCGACGACGGCCGTCGACGTGCTCGAAGCGGACGGCTACCTGCTCGGCACCCCCGCGAACCTGGGGTACATGAGCGGCGCGCTGAAGGTCTTCTTCGACACCGTCTACTACCCGTGCCTCGACTCGACCAGGGGCCGCCCGTTCGGCCTGTACGTGCACGGCAACGACGACACCGCCGGGGCCGTGCGGGCCATCGACGGGATCGTGCGGGGTCTGGGCTGGTCGAAGGTCGCCGCGCACGTGCTGACCAGCGGTGAGCCGTCCCGGGACGACCTCCGGTCGTGCCGCGACCTCGGCGCGACCGTGGCCGCGAACCTCCTGTGACCAACCCCCGGTGCCCCAGGAAAGAAGGGAGCCGGGACCTCCGAGGCCCGAACGGGGTCGGGGCTGCCCGACCACGCTCGGCTCGGCCGGCCGCTGCGCGGGTGGTGAGAACTACTTGTTGGACAGGCGCAACATCTCCGGCGGGTAGCGGTCGCCGGCGGCGGCCGGGGCGGCGGCCTCGATCGAGCGGAGGTCGGCGGCGGACAGCTCCAGGCTCGACGCCGCGACGTTCTCCTCCAGGTACTCGATCCTCTTCGTGCCGGGGATGGGGACGACGTGGTCGCCCTGGTGCTGCACCCAGGCGAGGGCGAGCTGCCCGGCCGTGACGCCGCGTTCGGCGGCCAGCGCACCGAGCGCCTCGACGATCGCCAGGTTGCGGTCGAAGTTGCCCTCGGCGAACCGGGGCATGGCGCGGCGGGCGTCGTCCTGGTCGAGCGCCTCGGTCGACGTCACCCGGCCGGTCAGGAAGCCGCGACCGAGCGGCGAGAACGGCACGATCCCGATGCCCAGCTCCTCGCACGTCGGCACGATGACGTCCTCGATGTCCCGCGTCCACAGCGACCACTCGCTCTGCAAAGCGGTGATCGGGTGCACGGCGTGCGCACGGCGGATCGTTCCGGCGCTCGCCTCGGACAGGCCCAGGAAGCGAACCTTGCCCTCGGCGACCAGCTCGGCCATCGCGCCGACCGTCTCCTCGATCGGCACGACCGGGTCGACCCGGTGCTGGTAGTAGAGGTCGATGTGGTCGACGCCCAACCGGCGCAGCGACGCCTCGCACGCCTGCCGCACGTACGCGGCGTCACCGCGCGGGCGGCGATCGGGGTCTCCGAGGGCGAACTTCGTGGCCAGGACGGCCTGATCGCGGCGGTCCGCGACGGCCCGGCCGACCAGTTCCTCGTTCGCGCCCGCGCCGTAGACGTCGGCGGTGTCCAGGAGCGTCACGCCCAGTTCCAGCGCCCGGTGCACGGTCGCGATGGACTCGGCGTCGTCGCCCTTGCCGTAGGACTGGCTCATGCCCATGCAGCCCAGGCCCTGGGGGCCGACTTCCAGGGCGGTGCCCAGCAGTGTCACGCGGTGATCCCTTCCACGAACTGGTGCTCGATCTGCTCGTAGTGAGGTCGGTTCGGGACGCCCTGCCGACGTTGCCGTCGGTGGGTTTTCCCGAACCGCCTCCCGAACCCGCCGTGCGCCTCTCAACGCAGCGGGCTCTCCACAAGTCCCGACGGGTTCCCGTTATGTCCTCATCCTGCCAGCAGCCATGGGCCTGGGATCGCCGCGCCCCGGTACGGGTAGCGTGTTGTTGCTACCTTCGCGGGGTTGAACAGCTCTCCTCGGCCTGTGACCGGCCACCATTCCCCGCGACAGTAGATGCGGCGGATGGTCTTCCAGTTGGCCTTGGGATGTTTGCGTCTCGCCCAGCGGATCACCGTTTGCCACGCATAGTGGCGCAGGTACTGGAACGTCGCGCTCGACACGCCTGGCCGGAAGTAGGCGCACCAACCTCGCAGCACGGGGTTGAGTTCGTGCAGCAGCGCCGACAGCGGCAGGTTGTTACCCTTGCGGCAGGCCGTCTTGACCTTGTCCATCACCGAGCGCAATGCCTTCTTCGATGGGTAGGTGTAGACGTATCGCCTGTTGGTTCCTCGTTTGGCGTGGCGTTGGATACGCCATCCCAGGAAGTCGAAGCCCTCGTCGACATGGGTGACCCTGGTCTTGGCCATCGACAGGCTCAGGCCCATTGGTGCCAGGACTTCCGCCACCTCGGTGCGCAACTCCTCTGCATGGTCGCGGTTGCCCGCCACCATCACCAGGAAATCGTCGGCATACCGGATCAACCGGTAGTTCGCCTTTCCCTGGCGTTTGCGTTTGGCCCGCTCTCCCTGCGCGGCATTCGGTCCCCCCGGTGCCTGGTCCACGTACTCGTCCAGGACGCCGAGGGCAACGTTCGCCAGCAGTGGCGACAAGATTCCTCCTTGCGGCGTGCCGGTGTGGGTGTCCCTCGTCAGGCCGCCCTCGGAGAGGATTCCCGCCTTCAGGAACGCCTTCACGAGATCCAGAACCCGCTTATCTTCGATGCGTCGACGCACGCGTCCCATCAGGGCCGTGTGGTCGATGTTGTCGAAGCAAGCCTCGATGTCCCCTTCGACCGCCCACTCGTAGTGGTGGGAGGCGAAGAATCGCGTCTCGGCTACCGCGTCGTGGGTCCGGCGCTTCGGACGGAACCCGTAGGAACACGGGAGGAAATCCGCCTCGAAGATCGGCTCCAACACCAGCTTCAGGGATGCCTGCACCACTCGGTCCGTGATGGTCGGGATACCCAGGCGGCGGCGTTTGCCGTTCGCCTTCGGGATCATCCGTTCGCGCACCGGGACCGGATGGAATTCGCGGCTCTTAATCAGCAGTCGCAGTCGGTCGAGGAACATCTCGACCCCAGGCCCCGCCTGGACCGACACCACGGTTCGACCGTCGATGCCAGCCGTCCGGGCTCCCTTATTACTCCGCACCCGATCCCACGCCACCAGAAGGAAGGCGGGATCGGCCACGAGGTTGAACAGGTCATCAAACTTGCGTTGAGGATCATCATTCGCCCAACGGTGCAGTTTGGTCTGGATCTCCAGTACCCGGCGTTCAGCCTTGAACAAGGCCGCCTCCAGTTCGTCGGTATTCACCAACGCCCTCCTGGCATTCCAGAATCCTCTCTGCCGACTTGCTGGCCCCCTTCGCCATGTACGCGGCTCTCCCGCGCCCGGACTACTACGGGGCCTCCGCCCCGCCCCACGGCCATCGGTCGGCGATGGACCTACCCCTCCCTCCGGGCTGGAGGCCCGGCGAGGGGAAGCCGTGAGGCGGTTCCCACGTTCACTGAACAACCGTTCGACCAGGTAGGCACCCGGCTTTACCCCGGCAGCATCTTCACGCCTACGCCGCAGACCTTCGGCGTGACCTCCCTGCCGGAAACACACAATCCGACAGGAAGTCGGCCCTCCACCCAGAGGAGGAACCGCGCACTGCACATCGGCCCAAATCCACCAGGTTCGAGCCGACACAAGACTTACGGGGCTTCAACCACCGGTTCACTCACGTTGTACCTTCTGGTCTCGCTAGCCGGACCCACACCGTCTGGTGGTGCCGATATGTCCCGGCGTTGTCGGGGCTGCTTCCCGCCCTCACCGGCATCCCCCGGATCAGACTGCCCCCAGCTTCTACGCGGCTGCTGCGACAGCCACGCGATGAAGGTCTTGCACCTCCATACGGTCATTCAGCGCCTCGTGGCGCACGTGCGCGATCTTGTACTCCAGCACGTCCAGGCAGGACTGGAGTTCGGCGATCCGCTCGCGCACCGACGCCCGGTGCTCGAACAGCATCTGCCGGCGGCGACCGGCGGTCGCCGCGCCCCGCCGCCGGAGCTGCGCGTACTCGCGCATCATCCGGATCGGCATCCCGGTGGTGCGCATCCGGGTGAGGAAGGTCAGCCAACCCAGGTCGTCGTCGCTGTAGCTGCGCCGCCCTCCCGAGTCGCGCGCCGGCGGGTCGACCAGGCCGATCCGTTCGTAGTAGCGCAGCGTGTCGATGGACAACCCACTGCGCTCAGCCGCCTGAGCGATCGAGTAAGTCACCCCACGACGGTAGGAGCTGGAGTGCACTCCAGGTCAACCCGGTTCGCGCCACACCTCCGCGCGATTCCACACCTCGGAACCACCACGAGCCCGCCGAAGCCACCCCGACCAGCCCGGACCAACCCTGAACAGCCCGGTCGGACCGCACCGACCCGCACCCCGATGCCCGACCCGCACCCCGATGCCGGCAGGGTGCGGTGCAGAGCGACGGGCAGGAGCAGCGGCAGCGGTGCCGCGACGGCCGCCGGCGCCGACCACGGCCGAGCCCTCGCGCCCACCGGCACCGGCGACGGCCGAGCCCTCGTACGCACCGGCGACGGTGACGCGCGGGCCGGGATGCGGCCGGGATCGCAGCGGTGGTCTGACCTGGCGATCAGGATCGGCCCACCGCGCCGCTCCGCGACAGCCCGGCCCGAAGACCACCCTGCCCAGCCCGGCCCCAGCCCGGCCCGGCCCCGGCCCGGCCCCAACCCGGCCGAAAGCCGGGGATCAGTCGCTTTTGGGGGTGCCCCACGCCTCCAGGTGTGCCGCCATGCCCGCCACGTCGATCTGCTCGCGGCCCAGGGCGCGGACCAGGTCCAACGCCTCGTCCTCCTCGGCGTCCACCCACCAGCCGTTGATGTCGCACAGCGTCACCGCCGCCACCCAGCCCAGCCGCCAGTTGCCCTCGACCAGGGGCCGGGTGCGGACTATCGAGTCGAGCAGGGCCGAGGCTTTCAGCCAGAGCGTGTCGTACGCCTCGACACCGAGCACGGTGGCACGGGGCCGGTGTGCGGCGGAGTCGAGGAGACCTAAGTCGCGCACGACCAGATCTCCACCGGTGACGGCGGTCGCCAGCACGAGCAAGTCGCCGGCGTCGAGGTAGTTGACCACTGCTTGACGCGCTCCCTGTCCTGGGGGTCGAGGACGTCGGCGCGGCCATGCCGCGTCCGGGATGCCACCGGCATCACGGCCCACCACCTCAGGTCCGTATCGCCTGACCGCCCGTCCGGCGGCGAGGATGTTGTCGGCCGCGCGGGGCACCTGGGCGGTGCACTCCGGACGCGGCCCGATCTTCAACGGCGCACCATACCCGGGCGCCGGCGATCGGCGTGGGCGTTCGCAACGGTGGACGAGGGACGGAAGCCGGTGGCGTCGGTTGAGCTGCATGAACCCAGACTATCGAACACCAGTTCGAACGTCAGGGTGGATCACTCGAACGTGTGGAGCAGTCACATACGCCGTGCGGGGCAACCGCCGGACGCTCAGGCCGACCCCAGCCGGTCGAGCAGGCCCCGGTACTTCGGCAGCACCCGACCCAGCACCTCGGAGAGTTGCTCCTCCTTCTGCAACCGCGCCCAGCGCTCGGCCAGCGCCAGGCGCACGACCTCCTGCTTCGACCGACCCTCAGCGGCGGCGAGCTCGTCGAGCCGCCGGTTCTCCTCGTCGCTCAGACGCAAGGTCATCGCCATGCCACCGACGGTACCAAGTTGATACCACGCTGACCAGACCGAGTTTTATAACGCTGTTGCTATACCATGGCCCGGTGCCTAGACCCAAAACCCACGATGACGCCCTGCGGGTGCGCCTGCTCGACCGCGCGGGCGAGTTGTTGTCCAGTGAAGGACCGGGTGCACTGAGCTTGCGCAGGCTCGCAGCCGATGTCAACACGTCCACCACCGCCGTGTACTCCCTGTTCGGGGGCAAGCCCGCCCTGCTCGACTCGTTGTACGAGGAGGCTTTCCGCCGGTTCGGGGACCGGCTCGCCGCGCTGCCCGAGACCGACGACCCGGTCGAGGACATCATCCGCATCGGGTTGACCTACCGGGCCAGCGCGCTGGCCGACCCGCAGTTCTACCTCGTCATGTTCAGCAAGGTGGTGCCGAACTTCGAACCCTCCGAGGAGACCCACGCCGCCGCCGCCGACACGTTCGTACCGCTGGTCGAGAACGTCGGCCGCGCCGTCGACGCCGGGGTGTTCGTCGACGCCCCGCACGTCCAGATCGCACTGGCCCTGTGGGGCATGGTGCACGGCCTGGTCAGCCTGGAGCTGAACGGGAACCTCCCGCCGGGCGTGGAGATCGCGCCCGCCTACGAGAGGGCGATCCGCGCCTGCGCGGACGGCTGGCGCCGCAGGTGACGGGGTGCACGCCCGCGTGCCGGCCGGGCGTCGCCGTCTCCAGCGAAGCGCGTGCGAACGCCACCGGCGGACCCCCGTGAGGGGATCCGCCGGTGGCGAGAAGGTGGGGTCCGGGGAGGCGGCCGCCGCGAAACCTCCCCGGACCCCGGTGAACTGCCCCGATCAGGACAGTCCGTTCTTGAGGGCGCGGATGAGCTCGCCTTCGGCGGTGTCGCTGTCCAGCGACCAGATCATCGCGCCGCCCAGCCGGCGGTCTGCCACGTAACGACCCTTGCGCTTGAGCTCCACCGGGTCGTCCCAGGTCCAGAACGTCGTGCCGTCGAACAGCCACGCGTGCCCGGCCTTCGGGTCGCGGTGGACGGTGAACTTGTCGAGCTGCTTCTTGAGGGTCCGGTAGTCCTCGTACCCGGCCTCGTAGGTGCCGGGCGCGGCACCGGTCGCGGGCTGGAACAGCCCGTTGTTCTCGTTGCGCACGCCGGTCCAGCCCCGGCTGAAGAACGGCACGCCCATCACGATCTTGTCGCGCGGGGCGCCCTTCTTCAAGTAGTGGTCGATCACGACCTGCGTGCTGAAGCCGGGGGACGTCGGGTCGCCGGCAGGGGTCCGCAGCGCGGACTGCTGGTTGGTCAGCGGGTCCCACGAACCGTGGTAGTCGTAGCCCTGGGTGGTGCCGAAGGTGAGCAGGCTGAACACCTTGGGCACGTCGAAGCCACGGTCGATCATGCCCGGGTTCGCGGGCAGGAACGCGGTGAGGTCGTAGAGCTTGCCGGTCCGCCAGGAGAGCTGCCCGAGCTGCTTGCGGTACTCCTTGAGCAGCGCGGTGAAGTTGTCCTTGTCCTCCGGCCGGATCACGTTGCCCGGGGCGCCCTCGCTGGACGGCCACTCCCAGTCCAGGTCGATGCCGTCGAACAGGCCCGCCGCCGCGCCGGGCGCAGCGCCGACCAGGTTGCCCTTGAGCCACAGGTCGACGCAGGACTTCACGTGCGCCGCGCGGGACTCGGGGGTCAGCGCCGCGTCGGAGAAGTGCTTGGAGCCCGACCACCCGCCGAGGGAGATGTAGACCTTCAGCCTCGGGTACTTCGCCTTGAGCTGCTTGAGCTGGTTGAAGTTGCCCAGCAGGGGCTGGCCCGCCGCGTCGGCCTTGCCGTTGACGCTCTGCTCCGCGCTGAAGGGGCGCTGGTAGTCCGCCCACGGGTCGGAGCTGACGCACTTGCCGGCGTCGTCGAGGAACCCGAACGCGTAGTTCAGGTGGGTGAGCCTGGACGCCGTCCCGTTCTTGACCAGGTCCTTCACCAGGAAGTTCCGGTCGTAGCCGCTCCAGTTGGTGTAGTACCCGACGGTGCGCGGCTGGTGCCGGTCACCGTGGGCCTGCGCCACCTGGGGCGCGAGCGACACGGTGAGGGCCGAGGCGAGGAGTGCGGGGAGCACCCATCTCCTGCTTGACATGCTTCTCCTCGCGGTGGCAGGGACTGCGAAGTGTGGTCCAGACCACGGTAGGGGTGAGGTCTAGACCACCTCTACGGCCGAACGGCCGAATCCGCGCATACCGGCGAGTTCGCTGCGGACTCACTTTTCACAGAGGTTGCAAAAGTTTGCATGTGCGCCCAGCGGGGCGGTCGCGCTAACGTCACCTTGTTCAAGTTTGAATAAGCGTCTGACTAGGGGGAATCGTGACGATCCTGGTGACCGGGGCGACCGGCAACGTCGGCCGGCAGGTGGTCGGCCGACTGGTGACGGAGGGGGTGCCGTTCCGGGCGCTGACCCGCAACCCGGACAAAGCGGGGCTGCCCGCCGGCGTCGAGACTGTGAAAGGGGACCTCGCCCGCCCCTCGGAACTCCCGCTGGACGGCATCACGTCGGTGTTCCTGCTGGCCGTGCTCGACGCCGACGACGCGGCCGGCCTCGCGCGGCAGCTCCTGGCCGCCGCACCGGACCTGCGGCGGGTGGTGTTCCTGTCCAGCGACGCGGTGACCGCGCGACGACCCGGCAGCTACGAACTCCACCTGGCCGTCGAGCAGGCGGTCGAGGCCGCCGGCGTCGAGTGGACCCACCTGCGGCCCGGCGAGTTCATGGCCAACAAGATGATGTGGGCGGGGGACGTCCGCGCCCACGACGCGGTCCGGTGGGCGTTCCCGGACGCGCCGGGCTCGCCGGTGCACGAGGCCGACATCGCGGAGGTCGCGGTGCGCGCCCTGCTCGACGGCGGCCACGCGGGCCGCGCCTACTCGCTGACCGGGCCGGAGCTGCTCACCCACCGGCAGCAGGCCGAGGCGATCGGCCGGGGCCTCGGCCGCCCGATCCGGTTCGAGGCGCTGACCTACGGCCGGGCGCGCGCGGCGCTGATCCGGGACGTCGGCGTGCCGTCGGACGTCGCGGAGTACGTCCTCGGCTACGCGGCCCAGCACAACGAGGAGCCGCCGGCGGTCTCCCCCGACTTCGAACGGGTCGTGGGCAGGCGCGGCCGGACCCTCGCCGACTGGGCGCGGGACCACGCCGCCGAACTGTCCCCCGCGCGCCCGGACGAAGCCTGACGGGCGGCTAGACCGCGCCGTACTGGCGGTCGCCGGCGTCGCCGAGCCCCGGGACGATGAACCCCGAGTCGTTCAGGCGCTCGTCGACGCTGGCGGTCACCAGGCGCACCGGCAGCCCGGACTCCTCCAAGTGCCCGATGCCCTCGGGCGCGGCCAGCGCGCACACCGCCGTCACGTCCGTCGCGCCGCGATCGGTGAGCAACCGGATCGTGTGGACCATGGACCCACCGGTGGCCAGCATCGGGTCCAGCACCAGGACCGGCCGCCCGGCCAACGACTCGGGCAGCGACTCCATATAAGGCGTCGGCCGCAGCGTCTCCTCGTCGCGGGCGAGGCCGACGAACCCCATCTGCGCGTCCGGGATGAGCTTGTGCGCCTCGTCCGCCATGCCCAGGCCGGCGCGCAGCACCGGGACCAGCAGCGGCGGGTTCGCCAGCCGGTAGCCGGTCGTGCGCGCGACCGGCGTGTGCACCTTCTCCTCCGCGACCGGTGCCGCCCGGGTGGCCTCGTACACCAGCATCACGGTCAGCTCGTGCAGTGCCGCGCGGAACGCCGCGTTGTCGGTGCGCGCGTCGCGCATGGTCGTGAGCCGTGCCCTGGCCAGGGGGTGTTCGACGACGAGGACGTCCATGGTCGAACAGTATGTGGTACGAGTACGCGATGCCCGACGGCTCGTTACCGACCTCGGTGGTGCGTTTCACGGACAGCTCGGGCCGCACGGTCGGCGCGGGCGTGGTGACCGGTCCCACCCGGCTCGTGACCTGCGCGCACGTGGTCAACCTGGCGCTGGACCGCGAGCACCGCGAGGCGGCCCGGCCGACCGGTGCGGTGCGGGTCGAGTTCCCGGCGCTGCCCGGGGTCGCCGCGACCGCGAGCGTCCACCTGTGGCTGCCGCCCCCGGCGCGCGAGGGGGGCGCGGGCGAGGACGTGTGCGTGCTGCGGCTGGACGTGCCCGCCGGCGTCACCCCGGCGAAGCTGATCACCACGCCGCCGCGCCCCGGCCACCCGGTGGACGTGTTCGGCTTCCCGGCCACCCGCCCGGACGGCGCGTGGGTGCGGGCGGCGGTGCGCGGCCAGGTCGCCGGGCGGCTGCTCCAGCTCGACAGCGAGTCGGCGCTGCGGGTGCAGCCGGGCTACAGCGGGGCACCGGTCTGGGACGCCGAGACCGAGCGCGTGGTGGGCATCGTCGCCACCTCCGCCGCGCAGGACAGCTACGCCGTCCCGGCCGACCGGCTGCGCACGGCGTGGGAGCACCAGCGCGACCAGGTCACCGGCCGGGTCGACGTGCTGCACGTGGCCGGCACCCGGTTCGGCGACGGCGACCGGTGGTTCGGGCCGCTGCACCGCGCGCTGGGCGACGCCCGGCCGGACCTCGTGGTGTGCACCGGTGACCTGACCGCGAACGGCCGGCCCAGCGAGTGCGAGCGGGGCTTCCGGTTCCTGGCGCACCTGGCCGAGGCGGTGGAGCTGCCCCGCGACCGGGTCGTCGTGGTGCCGGGCGCGGCGGACGTGAACCTGCTCGCGTGCCGGGCCTACTTCGACCAGGAGGAGGCGCTGGAGCAGCGGCCGACACCGCCGTACTGGCCGAAGTGGGGACCGTTCGCGGCGGCCTTCGCCGAGTTCTACGGGGACCGGGCCACCTTCACGCCGGACGAGCCGTGGTCGCTGTTCGAGGTGCCCGACCTGGCGGTCGTGGTGGCCGGGCTGAACTCGACGTTCCACGACTCGCACGCGGAGTCCCGGGCCGACCTGGGGCAGCGGCAGGTGGAGCGGTTCGGCGCGCTGCTGCGCGACTACCAGCGGCGCGGGTGGTTCCGGCTGGGCGCGGTGCACCGCCGGGCCACCGGGTTCGACCCGCGCGCGCTGAACCTGTGCCTGTCCGGCGACCGCCGGGGCGGCCTGGGCGAGGAGCTGCCGCTGCTGCCCGTCGCGCCCGGCTCGTTCCAGCTCGTCACGGTGGACGTGTTCGGCTTCGGCCGCGCGGTGCACGCGTTCCGCGACGGCTGGACCGACCTGGGCACCGACCGCTCGCTGGTGCGGTGGGACGGCGCGCGGGCGACGTTCGGGTCGGTCGCGTCGGCGGAGCCCCGGCGCACCCCGGCCCGGGGCGCGTTCTTCGAGCGGGTGCACGAGGCGACCGTGGTGTCGCACCCGACCGCGACCGTCACGCCGCGCGCCGACCAGGCGTACCTGCGGGTGTCGAAACCGCGCGAGGGCGGCGGCTTCGAGCAGTGGCCGGTCGGCGTGGCCACCGGGGCGGCCCTGGCCGAGGACCTCGACCGGTTCGTGGAGCTGGTGCACTCGCCGTTCGCCTCGGCGGACCCGGCCGTGCCGTCGGAGCTGGTCTACGGCGGCCCGCCCGCCGCCTCGGACGTGGTGGCGAGCGCGCAGCGCCGGGGCGTGCGGCTGCGCAGCTTCGTGGAGTACCAGGGGTTGCTGGACCTGCGACCGCTGGTGGAGCGGCAGGCGCAGCGGCTCGCGCGCGACCAGGTGTACCCGCCGGAGCTGTACGTGCCGCAGCGGTTCACCGTCGTCGGCGCGCACGAGGTGCAGGACGACGTGCTGGGCCAGGTGGTCGAGTGGCTGGGCCGCGAGGCCGCCCGGTTCGTCATGGTGCTGGGCGACTTCGGGCGCGGCAAGTCGTTCCTGCTGCGCCAGCTCACCCGGCGCCTGCCCGAGCACCTGCCCGGCCTGCTGCCGGTGCTGGTCGAGCTGCGCAGCCTGGAGAAGGCACCGACGCTGGACGAGCTGCTGGCGCAGCACCTGGTCCGCGAGGGCGTCGACGTCGTCGACATCGCCAAGCTGCGGTACATGATCCGCAGCGGCCGGCTGGCGCTGCTGTTCGACGGCTTCGACGAGCTGGAGCTGCGGGTCGGCTACGACAATGCCACCGACTACCTGGGCACCCTGCTGCACGCCGTCACCGACCGCGCGAAGGTCGTGCTGACCAGCCGCACCCAGCACTTCCGGTCCGCGAACCAGGTGCTGACCGCGCTGGGGCAGCAGGTCTCCGCGCTCACCGCCGGCCGGGGCGTGGTGATCGAGGACTTCACCGACGGGCAGATCCGGGACTTCCTGACCCGCCACTACCAGGGCGACGTCGACCGCGCGGCGCGGCGGTTCGGGCTGATCGGCGCGATCAGCGACCTGCTCGGGCTTTCCCGCAACCCCCGGATGCTGTCGTTCATCGCCGACCTGGACGAGGACCGGCTGCTGGAGGTGCGCGGCGAGCGCGGCCGGATCAGCGCCGCCGAGCTGTACCGGGAGCTGGTGGACTACTGGCTGGTCCTGGAGGCGTCCCGGCAGGAGCACCGGTTCGGCACGCCGTCGTTCGACGCCGCCGAGCGGCTGGCCGCGTGCACGTCGCTGGCGCTGCGGCTGTGGGAGACCACCGCCGCCACCATCCAGACCTCCGACCTGGCGGAGGCGGTGGTCGCCACGCTGACCCGGCTCGCCGAGCGCGGCTACTCCATCGACCAGGCCGCGCAGGCGGTCGGCTCCGGGACGCTGCTGGTGCGCACGGAGGACGGCTTCGCGTTCGTCCACCAGTCGGTGATGGAGTGGCTGGTGGCCAAGGTCGCGGCGGACGACCTGGTCGCCGGCCGCTCCGACGTGCCGGTGGTGGCGCGCAAGATGTCCCGGCTGATGGTGGACTTCTTCTGCGACCTGGCCGGGCACGACGTCGTGGTGCCGTGGGCGCGGGCCGCGCTGGCCGACCCGGCCGCGAACGACGTGGTCAAGCAGAACGCGGCGGCCGTGGTGGAACGGCTCGACGCCGAGGTCAGCTGGGAGCTGTCCGGCGTCGACCTGCGCACCACCGACGTCGGCTCGCTCGACCTGAGCGGGGCCAACCTGACCGGGGTCGACCTGAGCGGGTTCCGCCTGGTGGACCAGGACTTCAGCGGTGCGAACCTGACCGGCGCCGACCTGGCCGGCGTGCGGATGTTCGGCGGCGACCTCACCGGCGCGGTGCTGACCGGGAGCCGGTGGGACGGCGCGGTGCTGCTCGGCGTGACCGGCGCGGACCACCCGGAGCTGGCCCGCGCGGCGGTCGGCGAGCGGGACCGCGCGGAGGTGGTGGTCCGGCCGGTCGGCGTGGACGTGACCGCGGTGGCGTTCGCGCCCGGCGGCGGGCTGGTGGCGCTGGCGCGCGAGCACGTGGTGGAGCTGGTCGACCTCCGGACGGGCCGGCCGGTCCGGGTGTGGCGGCGGCGGGACCGCCCCGTGGAGCAGGTCGCTTTCTCAGCCGACGGCGCGCTGCTGGCCACCGTGGAGTCGAACCGGTGCGCGTACGTGTGGGACGCCGCCACCGGCGAACTCCGCTACGCCGTGCCGGAACCGGTGCAGGCGCTCGCCTTCAGGTCCGCGACGCACGTGGTCGTGCTGGGCGCGGACGGCAGGTCCCGGGTGCACACCGCCGACGTCGGGCCGGTGCACGTGGTCCCGCACGACCCGGGCGACGTGGCCGCCCTGTCCCCCGGCGGTTCCTGGCTGGCCGTCGTGCGCGGCACCGACGTGTCGGTGTGGTCCACCGGCCCGTCGGAGAGCGGCGTGGTCGTGCGGGTCACCACCGCCGTCGACCGCCTGGCCGTGTCGCCGGACGGCGCGCGGGTCGCGGTCGGCCGGACCGACGGGGCGGTGGAGGTGGTCGAGGTCGGCACCGGGGAGGTGCTCCACCTGCTGCCGGTGGGCAGCCGGCCGGACGCCCTGGTGTTCTCCCCGGACGGGTCGCGGCTGGCCACCGTCGACCGGTCGCTGCGGATCACCGTCTGGGACGTCGGCGGCGGTGACGACGACGTGTCGTTCCCCGGCACCGCGCTCGGCCGGTCGACCCTGGTGTTCTCGCCGGACGGCACGCAACTCGCGGTGAGCTCCGAGGACGGCGAGGCCCACCTCCACGACGCCCGCACCGGGCAGTCGCTGACCCGCTTCTCCAGCGACTGGCAGCCCGTCACCGGGGTGGCGTTCACCGCCTGGGGCCTGGCGACCGCGCACGGGACGTCGTTGCGGCACTGGGACCTCGACCAGTGGGCGGTCGACTCCGAGCACCTCGACGACGCGGAGGTCACCGACGTCGCCGTGACGCCGGACGGCCGGCGGCTCGTGGTCGCCCGGTCGGACGGGGACTCCACGGCGCTGGTCCCGCTGCGCCGGGGACCGGAGCTGCGCATCCCGACCGGGGTGGCGTTCCGGTCCTCGTCGTTCAAGGCGGACGGCGCGACCCTGCTCGCGGTGACCGACGCCGGCCGGCTGGTCGAGTGGGCGACGGCCCGGCACGCGGTCCAGTCCCTGCCGCCGGCGGTGGACGGCGAGCGCGCGACGTGCGTGGCGTGCTCCCCGGTGGAGGACCGGTTCGCCGTCGGCTACGAGGACGGCACCGTGCGGATGTGGCACTGGCGCCGGCGCACCGAGCTGTTCCCGCACACGCTGGACGTGACGTCGGTGGCGTTCTCGCCGGACGGCCAACTGGTCGTCACCGGGTCGATGGACGGCACCGTCGCCCTGCTGACGGCCACGGGCGAGCTGCTGCGGACGATCAGCATCGGGCGCACGGTGTGGGCGGTGGAGTTCACGCCCGACGGCGACCGCTTCGCCACCGCCACGTCGGACGGCGTCGCCCGGACGTGGACCCGCGACGGGCGGCACCTGGTCACGTTCACCGGCCACACCGCGCTGGTCGGCGGCCTGTCGTTCACCGGGGACGGCACGCGGCTGGCCACGGCGTCCGACGACGGCACCGCCCGCATCTGGAACTCGTTCACCGGGGCGGAGCTGGCCACGCTCGTGCACGTCGACCCGGCGACCGACGTCGTGGTGCTGCCGGACGGCTGCTACACCGGCCGTGGCCAGACCGACGCCGTGTTCTGGGCGGTCCGGCAGTGCCGGTTCGAGGCGGGCGAGCTGGACCCGTACTACCCCGGCATCCGCCGGCTGGACACCGTGGCCCCGTGAGGCCGCGCGGAGGACCGGGGGCCGTTTCGCGCTCAAACGCGCGCGAACCTCCTAAACTCATCCGGGTGAGTGACGAGCTGGTGCCGGACCCCAGTCAGATGCGCGCCTCGGACGCCGACCGCGAGCAGGTCGCCCGGGTGCTCCAGCAGGCCCACGGCGAGGGCCGGTTGGACCTGCACGAGCTGGACGAGCGGCTCGGGGCGGTGTACGCCGCCAAGACCTACGGCGAGCTGGCCCCGCTGACCTCCGACCTGGGCCTGGCGCTGCCCGCCGCCGCCCTGCCGGCGCCGGCCGCGCAGAACCTGCCCGCGTCGCGGATCGGCAGCGGCGGGCTGAGCGGGCCGAGCACGTCCATCGCCTTCTGGTCGGGGGTCGACCGCAAGGGCGAGTGGGTCGTGCCGGCCAACCACACCGTGGTCGCGGTGATGGGCGGGGTCGTGCTCGACCTGTCCCGGGCGCGGTTCGAGTCCGCCGAGACGACGATCAACGTGTTCGCCTTCTGGGGCGGCGTGGAGATCTTCGTGCCGGAGGAGGTCACCGTGCGGGTGGACGGGGCCGGGATCATGGGCGCGTTCGACGACACCACCCACAAGACGCCGACCGTCCCGGGAGGCCCGGTGGTCCGGATCACCGGTGTCGCCATCATGGCCGGGGTGGACGTGCGCCGCCCCAAGCGCAAGAAGATCAAGGGCTCCAAGCACCCCGAGCTGGAGGACTGACCTGCGCGGACGGCTTCACTTGGGACGGTCGTCCCAGTCCGCCTAGACTCGGTCGCATGGCTGCCACATCGACTGCCGCGCCGACCGCGCTGCCGCCGGCGCTCGCGGACGCGGTGCGCGACGACGCGTCGTTGCGCCGCTTCCTGCACGGGCTTCCCGGCGTCGACCAGGTCGGGGTGGAGCAGCGCGCGGCCGGCCTCGCCACGCGCAGCATCAAGAAGGCCGCCAAGCTGTGGGCGATCGACACGGCGATCTCGATGGTCGACCTGACCACGCTGGAGGGTGCCGACACCGCCGGGAAGGTGCGCTCGCTGGCCGCCAAGGCCCGCCGGCCCGACCCGGAGCGGCCCGAGGTGCCCCGGGTCGCGGCGGTCTGCGTGTACCCGGACATGGTGGCCACCGCCGTCGGCGAGCTGGCCGGGACCGGCGTCGGCGTCGCGTCCGTGGCCACCGCGTTCCCGTCCGGTCGCTCGTCGCTCAAGGTCAAGCTGGAGGACACCGCGTTCGCGGTCGACGCCGGGGCCGGCGAGATCGACATGGTGATCGACCGGGGCGCGTTCCTGTCCGGCCGCTACGGCCAGGTCTTCGACGAGATCGCGCAGGTCAAGCGCGCCTGCGGGGACGCGCACCTGAAGGTGATCCTGGAGACCGGCGAGCTGGCGACCTACGACAACGTGCGGCGCGCGTCGTGGCTGGCGCTGCTCGCCGGCGGCGACTTCATCAAGACCTCCACCGGCAAGGTGACGCCCGCCGCCACCCTCCCGGTGACGCACGTGATGCTCCAGGCGGTGCGCGACTGGCACGCCCAGACCGGCGAGCTGCGCGGCGTGAAGCCCGCCGGCGGCATCCGCACCACCAAGGACGCCGTCAAGTACCTGGTGGCGGTGCACGAGGTGGCCGGGCCCGAATGGCTGACCCCGAGCCTGTTCCGGTTCGGCGCCTCGACGCTGCTCAACGACCTGCTGATGCAGCGGCGCACCCAGTTGGACGGCCACTACAGCGGCCCCGATTACGTGACGGTGGACTGAGCCATGTGGGAATACGCGCCCGCGCCCGAGTCGCGCGACATCGCCAACCTCAAGCCGAACTACCGGATGTTCGTGGACGGGCAGTTCGTCGAGGGCGGCGGCGAGCCGCTCAAGACGGTCAACCCCGGCACCGAGGAGGTCCTGGCCGAGGTCTCCACGGCCGCGCCCGCCGACGTGGACAAGGCGGTCAAGGCCGCCCGCCGGGCCTACGACCGGGTCTGGGGCCGGATGCCCGGCTCCGAGCGCGCCAAGTACCTCTTCCGCATCGCGCGGCTGGTCCAGGAGCGCGCGCGGGAACTGGCCGTGCTGGAGACGCTGGACAACGGCAAGCCGATCAAGGAGTCGCGGGACGTCGACGTGCCCACGGCCGCCGCGCACTTCTTCCACCACGCCGGGTGGGCCGACAAGCTCGGCTACGCGGGGTTCGGCCCGGACCCGAAACCGCTGGGCGTCGCGGGCCAGGTGATCCCGTGGAACTTCCCGCTGCTGATGGCCGCGTGGAAGATCGCGCCCGCGCTGGCGTGCGGCAACACCGTCGTGCTCAAGCCCGCCGAGACCACGCCGCTGACCGCGCTGGTGCTCGCCGAGATCGTCCAGCAGGCCGACCTGCCGCCGGGCGTGGTCAACATCCTCCCGGGCGCGGGTGACGTCGGCGCGGCCGTCGTGTCGCACCCGGACGTGGACAAGGTCGCGTTCACCGGCTCCACCGAGGTCGGCAAGACCATCCAGCGGCAGCTCGCGGGCACCGGCCGGAAGCTCACCCTGGAGCTGGGCGGCAAGGCGGCCAACGTCGTGTTCGACGACGCGCCGCTGGACCAGGCCGTCGAGGGCATCGTCAACGGCATCTTCTTCAACCAGGGCCACGTGTGCTGCGCGGGCTCCCGGCTGCTGGTGCAGGAGTCGGTGGCCGACGAGCTGCTGGACAAGCTGCGGGCCCGGATCTCGACGCTGCGGGTGGGCGACCCGCTGGACAAGAACACCGACGTCGGCGCGATCAACTCGCGCGAGCAGCTCGCGAAGATCCAGGAGCTGACCGCGTCCGGAGAGGCCGAGGGCGCGCAGCGCTGGACGTCGTCGTGCCCGCTGCCCGACAAGGGCTTCTACTTCGCGCCCACGGTGTTCTCCAACGTGTCGCAGGCGATGCGGATCGCCCGCGAGGAGATCTTCGGGCCGGTGCTGTCGGTGCTCACCTTCCGCACGCCGGACGAGGCCGTGGCGAAGGCGAACAACACGCCCTACGGGCTGTCGGCGGGCATCTGGACCGAGAAGGGCTCCCGGATCCTGTGGGCGGCGCAGAAGATGCGCGCCGGCGTGGTGTGGGCGAACACGTTCAACCGCTTCGACCCCACCGCCCCGTTCGGCGGCTACCAGGAGTCGGGTTTCGGCCGCGAGGGCGGTCGCACGGGGCTGGAGGCGTACCTCGATGTCTGAGAACCGGATCGCCGTGGCGAAGACGTACAAGCTCTACATCGGCGGGGCGTTCCCCCGGTCCGAGTCGGGCCGGTCGTACCCGGTGACCGACGCCAAGGGCGCGTTCCTGGCCAACGCCGCCCAGGGCTCGCGCAAGGACGCCCGGGACGCCGTCGCTGCGGCGCGCAAGGCGTTCGGCGGGTGGTCCGGCGCGACGGCCTACAACCGGGGACAGGTCCTGTACCGGGTGGCCGAGGTGCTGGAGGGCCGGCGCGAGCAGTTCGCGGCGGAGGTCGCCGCCGCCGAGGGCGTCGCGGTGAAGAAGGCCCAGTCCCTGGTGGACGCGGCGATCGACCGGTGGGTCTGGTACGCCGGGTGGACCGACAAGGTCGCCGCCGTGCTGGGCTCGTCGAACCCGGTGGCGGGCCCGTACTTCTCGTTCTCGGTGCCGGAGCCGACCGGCGTGGTCGCGGTGCTCGCGCCGCAGCAGTCCTCGCTGCTGGGCCTGGTCAGCGTGGTCGCGCCGGTGGTCGCGGGCGGGAACACGGCCGTGGTGGTGAGCTCCCAGGACCGGCCGCTGCCGGCGGTGACGCTGTCCGAGGTGCTGGCGACGTCCGACCTGCCGGGCGGGGTGGTCAACGTGCTGACCGGCCGCACGGCGGAGATCGCGCCCTGGCTGGCCTCGCACGCCGACGTGAACGCCCTGGACCTGACCGGTGCGCCGGAGTCGCTGCGCGCGGACCTGGAGCGGTCGGCGGCGGGCACGGTGAAGCGGGTGCCGCGCACGCGGCCGTCCGAGGACTTCACCCGCGAACCCGACCTCGCGCGGCTGCGCTCGTTCCTGGAGATGAAGACCGTCTGGCACCCCATAGGAGTCTGACCCAGTCGGAGTCTGACGCAGCAGGGGTCTGGCACGGGCGGACCGGCACCGTGGGGTTCAGGCCGGGGTGGTCACGGCGTCCAGGAGGACGCGCAGCGGCTCCGGGGAGCCGGTCATGCTCTCCCGGCACGCCCGCGCGTACTTCTCCGCGTCCACCAGCGCGAAGTCCACCTGCCAGCCCGCGTGCAACGCCAACTGCCGGAAGAACGCCCGTTGCGCGCGGCCGTTGCCCTCGCGGAACGGGTGCAGGGCGTTGGTCTCGGCGAAGTAGTGCGTGAACCGGTCGCCGAAGTCCTCGCGGCCCAGGCCCACCAGGTGCTGTTCCGCGCGCAGCCCGCCGAACAGGTCGGCCGAGTACGAGTCGATGTGCCGCCAGTGCGCGAACGCCGCCGTCCGCGCGATGTCCACCCGTCGCACCTCGCCCGCCCACGGGTAGAGGTCGCCGAAGATGTGCCGGTGAAACGCCCTCAGGTGCGCCAGGTCGTACAACCCGGGCAGCGGGCTCATCTCCAACTGCCCGATCCGCAGGGCGCTGAGCCGCGCCTCCGCCGCGTCGCACGCGTGCCGCTCGGTCAGGCCCAGGGTGTTGCGCAGGACGCCGGTGACCGGGTCCGCGTAGGGGTCTTCGGGGGTCACGACCGGCGCAGGGCCTCGATCTCCCGCGCGATCGCCTCGTCCATCGTCAGCTCGCCCGCCGCGACGGCCCGCATGGTGGCCCGGGTGTCCTCGGGGACCTCCAGGCCCTCCAGCCGCACGCTCGCCACCGCGTCCGCGAACGCCTCCTCGGGGGCGCTGGTCAACCGGCGGAAGTACCGGGCCATCACCCGGTTGGACAGCGGGGCGGTGCTGGGCTCGGTCTCCGGCAGGTCGCCGCGCGCGTCGCGCCACGGCTCCTCGGCGTGCGCCATGTCGCTGAGCTCGTGGCGGCTGAACCCGCCGTAGCGCCGCACCACGTCGTGCACCACCGAGCGCTCCCGGTCCGACAGCCGGGCCGGGTCGCCCTCGTCCCACGGGCCCACCTCGGTCTGGCCCCGGTGCCGCAGGTACACCTCGGGCACCACCGGGCCGCGCCGCCACGCCTCGATGCGCGCGGCGAACATCGGTTCGTCGTACCTGGCCAGGTGCCACGCCTGTGCGTAGTAGAGCAGCTTCTGCAGCTTCATCGGCGATTCGGGCCCCGTGGCGCCGAGCACCGCCGCGGCCACGTCGTGCACGTCCGCCATACCCGCTCCAAGACCGCTGACCTGCGACAACCCGTTGCCCCCAGGATACCGGAACGCCGCGCCCCCGTCTGCTCCGCGCGGCGACCAAGACCGCTCAGGTGGTCCGCCAGCCCAGGTGGCCGTCGGCGGTGACCAGGGGCTCGCAGTGCCCGATCCGGCTGCGGTGCTCCAGCGCGGTGGCGACCTCGTCGAGCATCTCGCCCAGGCCGGTCCACTCGGGCTTGAGCATCTCGCCGCGCTCGCGGTCCCACTCCACCACGCAGCCGGACAGCACGCCCGGCCGCAGGTCGACGGCGAGCGCGTCGCCGCAGCCGTCGAACGCGATCGGCAGCCACCTCGGGTGGAAACCGGCCGTCGGGGTGCCCGCCTCGGTGTCCACGTCGCGCGGCCAGAACCGCTCCTTGAGCCGCCACGAGCGCAGCGAGTCCCGGGGGCCCAGCGGCGTGTAGAACGGCGGCAGGACCTCCGCGAACGCGAGCGCGGCGGTGCCCCCGCACACGGCCCACCACGCGCGCAGGTCTTCGGGCGGCTCCAGGCCGCTCGCGACCGACAGTGCCTCCACCGCCGCGTCGTCCCCGTTGGGGATGAACGCCGAACCGGTCGAGGGGGCGTGGTGGTCGAGCCACGCCAGGATCCGCTCCCAATGGCGCACAACACCCACGTACCCATGATCACGTACGCGGCCGTCGCGGGGTACCGCCCATCAGGGGAGGATCTGCCCCAAAGGGCACACCTGCCGCCGTTGGATGGTGCAGGATCGCCCCCGGAAGGGCGTATCCGCAAGGGGGATGCAGTGGAACGGGGTTTCGGCGTCGACCTCGCCGCGCTGTCGACGTACAGCGGCACGGCGTCCGGGTTGGCCGGCGAGGTCGGCGAGGTCGGCACGTCGACGTTGTCCGGCACCTCGTCGCTCGCGGCGGGCAGTTTCGGCGTGATCGGCGACGAGGTCGGCCTGGGCGCGGCGTTCGGCCAGGCCGCGCGGACCCAAGTGGACGGTGTCGCGGCGGCGGCGAGCGGGCTGTCGGCGTTCGCCGGCGCGGTGTCGAAGACCGGCGAGGCGTACCGGGAGCAGGAGGCGCAGAACAGCGCCGACTTCGGCCGGGCGTACCGGGTCTGAGATGGACGTCGCGGGTTTCCTGGCGGGCCTCGTCGCCCCGATGAAGGCCGACCTGGCGAAGCTGGAGGGCGACACGGGCGGCGCGCAGCGCGCGGCCGACGCCTTCGGCCGGGCCTCCTCGGCGCTGACCGAGATCGACGGGCGGCACACCGGCGCGGCGAACGCCGTGCTCGGCACCTGGTACGGCGACCGCGCGAACGCGTTCCAGCAGCGGGTCGCGGCGTTCTCCGGTGGCGTGGGCACGCTGGCGCGCAACGCGACCGCCACGCAGTCGGCCGCCACCACGGCGGTGGAGTCGGTGCTCGGCGGCCGGAAGGCGATCCAGGGGCTGATCGACGAGTTCACCGGCTGGGCCGAACCGAGGCTCGCCGCCGCCGTCGCGGCGTCGCTGTTCGGCGGGGTCGGCGCGGTGCTCGCGGTGGCCGCCGACGTGACGGCGAAGGCCCGCGAGTACGAGGGCCGGTCGGCGCGGGAGCTGGACCGCGTCCGGACCGAGCTGACGGCGGTGGTCACCCGGCTCCAGGGCTTGGAGAAGCCGGACTTCGCCGGGCTCGGCGACCCCCTGGGCGCGGATTCCGGCGGCACCACGTCGACGTCGGGCGCGGACGACGGCGGCGGGCGCGACCCGTCCTCGCCCGGCGGCCCGTCGGGAGGGTCGGCCGGCTCGTCCGGCTCGTCCGGCGGCGGTGGCGGTTCCGGGAGCGGCGGTGGCGGTGGTGGTGGTGGCGCGACCGGGCCCCGGCTGCCGGTGGCGATCCCGCCGCAGCCCGGCACGGGCGTGGGCGTGAACCTGCCGGACGGCAGCTCCGCCGAAGCGCCCAACGAGACCGCCGCGCGGGCCGTGCGCAACGCGCTGTCCGCGCTGGGCACGCCGTACGTGTGGGGTGGCGCGAACCCGCCGCAGGGCACGGACTGCTCCGGCCTGACCCAGTGGGCGTACGGGGGTGCCGGGTTCGACATCCCGCGCCCGGCGTCGTCGCAGGCGATGGGCGCGTCCGTGCCGCCGGACCAGCTGCTGCCGGGCGACCTGGTGGTGTGGGACGGGCACGTGGCGATGGTGATCGGCAACGGCCAGATGGTGGAGGCGGGCGACCCGGTGCAGGTGAACCCGGTCCGCACCAGCAACATCGGCATGGGTTTCCTGGGCTTCTACCGACCGACGGGCTGAGGACGTGGACGAGACGACACGCGCGGCCCGGCGGGTCGCGGAGCTGGGGGCCCGGGTGTCCGGGCACGTGGCGGGCACCGGGCCGGTGCTCGGGCGGGCGTCCTCTTCGGACGGCGCGGTGACGGTGGTGACCGCGCCCGGCGCGGCGCCCGCCGAGATCCGGGTCTCGGCCGCCGCGCTGGCCATGGGCGCGGACGCGCTGGGCGCGGAGATCGTGCGGGTCGCCGAGCGCGCCGCGCGGGACGCCGCCGCCCGGATGCACCGGTCGCTGGCGCGGCTGGTGGACCCGGCGACCGCGCGGGCGCTGGCCGAGATCGGCTTCCCGGCGGACGCGCCCGGCGGCGAGTCCGAGGACGACTTCGGGACCACGTACCTGAGGGGGCCGCGATGAGCGCCCAGGAGGAGCGGGTCGCCGCCGCCGACCGGCTCGCCGACCTGCTGTCCCGGGTCACCGCCACGGCCGAGCACCCCTCGGGCCTGGTGACCGTGACGGCGTCCGCCGCGGGCGCGCTGCGGTCCGTGCGGCTGCACCCGGCGGCGCTCGGGCACGGCCCGGACGCGGTGGGCGGGCTGGTCGCCGAGACCGCCCGGCTGGCCACCGACGCGGCCGTGCAGACCGGCTACAACGAGCTGGCCAAGACGTTGGGCGACAGCATGGCGATGGCCGTCGAGGACTTCGCCGGCCCGCCCCCGCTGCACCGGCAGGCGGACCCCGCAGAAGCCTGGGGCGCAACGGCTTCCGACCGGCCCGCGCACCTCCGGGACACCTCCCGGCAGCCGGGCGCGGGAGACCCGCGCACCGCGCCCGGCCGGCCCGGTCACGGGCAGCCGGCGCACCGGCGGGACGAGCGCGACCCCGGGCAGCCGCCGGGCTCCCGGGACGCGTCGGGTTCCGGACAGGCGTCCGGAACCGGACCGCCGGCCCCGGCCGCGCCGCCGTGGTCCTCGGGACGCCCGCGAGGGCCCCGGCCTGCGCGTCCCCGCCCCGCCGCGCCCGTCGAGGACGACGACGACGACTTCTTCGCCGACCCATTCCGTGGTCAACGGCGGTAGGGCCGGCTCCACCCCGTACTCTTGCCCCCGCATGGCAACGGGGCTTGGCGTGACCGGGAGGCACGGATGGCACAGGACATCGTCCCGATCGAGCTGGGGCTCACCCAGGGTGATGTCGTCACCCTGTGGGCCCCGCGCTGGCGGGAAGAGGGCGAGGAGTGGGAGGCATTCCTCGGCCACGAGGAAGACCTGTACGCCTTCCCGGACGCGGCCCACCTGGCGGCGTTCGTGCGCAAGGCCGAGGAGCACGACCTGACCGACCACCCGGCGTGGCACGTGGTGCCCGGCCTGTCGGTGGGCGAGCTGTCGCCGGACGACAACCACCAGTTCGACCTGGTGGGCGTGCCGGAGCTGGTGGCCGAGGAGCCCGACACCTGGGTGATCGGCGAGCTGGCCGACGTGGTGTCGATCGTGCGCTCGCTGGCCGACGTGTGCGAGCTGGACAAGGTGCACGAGGTGCTGGACTCGGCGGAGGGCTTCGCGCTGCTGCCGCAGGGCACGCTGCCGTTCACCGGCCGCGAGGGCCAGGCGCTGTGGACCGAGCTGGCGCGGGTCGTCGCCGAGAAGTGGGACGAGGTGCTGGACGCGATCGACGAGGTGGTCGCCACCCCCGACGTCGAGGACGACGCCCTCAAGGTCGCGCAGGAGGAGCTGGCCGCCTTCGAGGAGGCCAACGCGGTCGCCGACGAGGACGACGCCGAGGAGGACGACGAGGACGGCACCGAGCCGGTCGGCTTCTGGAGCGAGGTCGGCATCGACCCGATCAAGATCATCACTGGCGCGGGCGAGTACTACACGCTGCGCTGCTACCTGGACGACCAGCCGCTGTTCCTGGGCCGCAAGGGCCGGATCGACGTGTTCGGCTCGCCGCGCGCGCTGTCCCGGTTCATCGTCGAGGCCGAGGGCAACGACCTGGCCGACGTGTCGACCTGGGGCGAGCTGGTGGTCAAGGCGACCGGCGGCGACCTGGACGTCGAGGTCGACCCGGACAACGTCTACGTGTTCACCGGCTTGGACGAGGACATCTCGGACGGCCCGGACGCGGTCGACCCGACGCAGCTCGACCTCGCGGTGGAGCTGCTGGAGGACACCGGCGAGTGGGCCGGCGACGACGGTGTGAAGGTCGCCCTCAACCAGTCCGAGTCGCTGGGCTGGCTGGTGTCCTACGTGCTCAAGCCGGACCCGACGCGGCTCGCGCCGAGCGCGCCGTACGAGGCCGAGGTCACCGCGTGGCGGGCGCTGGTCGCGTCGTTCGAGGACCGGCTGAACGTCCACTAGGCGGGCACGGCGGAGGGGGCGGGTTCCTCGGAACCCGCCCCCTCCGCCGTTGCGCGGCTACTGCGCGAGTGCCGCGTAGCCGGGCTCGATCACGTCCTGGATCAGCGCGCGGCGCTCGTCCAGCGGCAGGAACGCGGCCTTGGCGGCGTTGACCGCGAACCCGCGCAGGTCGTCCCAGCCGAAGCCGAACTGCCGCACCACGGCTTCCAGCTCGCCGGTGGCCGTGCAGTCGCTCATCAGCCGGTTGTCGGTGTTGACGGTGACCCGGAAACCCAGGTCGGCCAACCGCTTGATCGGGTGCTCGGCCAGCGAGGCGACCGCGCCGGTCTGCACGTTGGAGGTCGGGCACATCTCCAGCGCGATCCGGCGGTCGCGGACGTACGCCGCGAGGTGGCCGACCTCGTCGCCCCGGATGTCCTCGGTGATCCGCACGCCGTGGCCGAGCCGCTCGGCGCCGGCGAACTGCACGGCCTGGTGGATCGACTCGGCACCGTCCGCCTCGCCGGCGTGGATGGTGAAGTGCGCGTTCTGCCGGCGCAGGTACTCGAACGCGGACAGCTCGCGGGTGGCCGGGAAGCCCAGCTCGGGGCCGGCGATGTCGAACCCGACCACGCCCGCGTCCCGGTACCGGACGACCAGGTCGGCGATCCGCTGCCAGCCGTCGTTCTGCCGCATGGCGCACAGCAGCGTGCCGACCCGGATCCGGTTGCCGGACTCGGCCTCGCCCAGGCGGAAGCCCTCCTGCACGGCCTCGACGGCCTGCTCCAGGCTGAGCCCCTTGTCGGTGAACAGCTCGGGGGCGTAGCGGACCTCCGCGTACACGACGCCGTCGGCGGCGAGGTCCTGCGCGGCCTCGGACGCGACCCGGACGAGCGCGGCCTCGTCCTGCATCACCCCGCAGGTGTGCGCGAAGCCCTCCAGGTACCGGACCAGGGAGCCCGAGTTGGCGTTGTCGCGGAACCAGTCGGCCAGCGCGCCCGGGTCGGTGGTGGGCAGGCCCTGGTGACCGCACGCCTCGGCGAGCTCGATCACCGTCCGGGGGCGGAGGCCACCGTCGAGGTGGTCGTGCAGCAGCACCTTCGGCGCGCTGCGGATGGCCTCCGTGGTAAGCGGGGTAGGCATGTGGCTCACCGTATACCGGCGACACGCCGGGGCAGGTCCGCAACCGGTTGATCTTGAGCCGATATGATCACGCAGGAGTCGTCCGCTGTGGCCGGAACCACCCCTTCGGAGGGCCATTCTGCCGTTGTGCACTCGTGATGCAGAACTTTCCGCTACCGGGCGCTGAACTTGAGTCACCCGGCCGGCGGATCGTCACCGGACGCGCTCGGAGGTGCGCAGTCGGTTACCGTCGAGTAGGGTCGTTCGTCGTAACCCGAACGGCCTAGGCGCAAGGCCGAGACAGGGGGTGTGCGCCGGGGGGTGGTACAGCCCCGACCCCCGACGCCATTAGGCTCCCGGAGGTCTCCCCTCCCCTGGACGAAGGCATTCAACGCCGTGAACGAGAACAACAACTCCACGATGTCCTTCGATCGGATGCGCAACATGCTCACGCGCGCCGCGGAGATCCGTGAGAGCGAACAGCAGCAGATCTTCGATGCACTGGACGAGATCCACGCGCGGATGTCCCCGCTGGAGTCGCTGGGTTCCGTTCGCAAGCGCCTGTCCGAGCTGCCCGACCGGACCGAGGTCAGCGTGCTGGCCGAACGCCTGGACGAGGCGCTCGCGCGCCTGGAGGCGCAGGACAACGCGGTCCAGGGCATCACCCGCGCCGTGGACGGCCTGGTCGACAAGCTGGCCAAGCCGTTCGCCCAGCTCGACGGCCGGCTGGACGGCGTCGCCGGCCGGTTCGAGGGCGTCGCGGGCCGGATGGACGGGCTGGAGGACAAGCTCTCCCACATCCACAAGCGCCTGGACGACCTGGACCTCCACCTCGACAAGCAGGACAACAAGGTCGACACCGTGCCGGGGGCGGTGACCGGCCCGCTGCGCGAGCGCATCGAGGCGTTGGAGGCCGCGCTGCGCGGTCGCCTGGACGAGGTGGACGAGGGCGTGCACGAGCACCTCGACGGCACCCGCGAGGCGTTGCAGCGCTCGGTCACCGACTCGTCGACCTCGCTGCACGGCCGCATCGAGGAGACCCGCAACGACCTCGGCGCGACCCGCGACTCGCTGGCCGGCTCCCTCGCCGAGACCCGCGACAAGCTGGCCGCGTCCGTGGCCGAGACCCGCGAGAGCCTGGCGGGCTCGCTGCACGAGACGCGCGAGTCGCTCGCGGCGTCGCTGGACGACACCCGCAGCACCGTGCACGGCAAGCTGGACGAGGCCCGCGAGGCGCTGCACGCCGCGCTGGACGAGACCCGCGAGCAGGTCGACGCGACCGACCGCCTGGAGGCGCTGGCGCAGCGCCTGGAGGGCGTCACCTCGCGCCTGGACACGATGACCACCCGGCTGGACTCCGTGGAGGACGACTTCGCGGCCCGCCTGGGCGAGCTGTCCGGCGTCGTGGAGCAGGGCATCGCCAAGGTCGAGGGGACCGTGGCGGCCCGGCCCGACGCGGACTCGCTGGCGTCCATGGTGCGCAAGAGCAACCAGGAGTCGGAGCTGCGCATCGGCGGCCAGCTGGACGAGGCCATGGCGACCTTCGCCGAGCTGATCCTCGGTGGCGGCTCGCCCACCCCGCCCCCGCCGCCCACCGCGCTGCCCCGCCCGCAGCGGCGCACCCGCAAGAACGGCCCGAAGGGCCCGGACAACCGCGCCGTGGACGACGACGACCTGGCCGCCGAGGGCGCCTGACCGTCACGCCGAGAGCCCGGCTCCTCCTTCGGGGGGAGCCGGGCTCTTCCGCGTGCGGACCGGTCCGCCCGCTTCCCCGGCGCGGGCCTCGACCCGTCGACCCGGGCGGGCCGGGACGCCGGGCCGGGTGCGCGCGCACCGGCCCGACCGCGCGCTAGGGGCGCGGGCGGTGCGGGTACGAGCCGGGAGGGAGCGGGTCGTCCGCCCCTCCCGCGACCACGTGGTGGACCCCGCCGACCACTCCCCCGGACTGCCGCCCGTCCGCCGAAGCCGACGCGACGGGACCCGACAGCCCCAACAGCACCAGAACCAGAACACCGAGAGTTCGCATGTCTCGGTTCTACGCCCCGCCGGCGTTGTGCTCACCGGTTCGCCCGACACCGGACAAAAACGGGCAACAACCTGACGCCATCAGCCCCTCAGGACGTCGATCACCAGCGGCGGGCGGTCCGGCGCGGAGCCGCCGACCGCGTACCCGCCCTCCAGCGCGGCCAGCGCGCCGGCGACGGCGTCCGGCGTGTCGGTGCGCAGCTCCAGCAGCGGCTGCCCCCCGGTCACCCGGTCGCCGGGCTTGGCCAGGCACAGCACGCCGGCACCGGCCTGCACCGGGTCCTCCTTGCGCGCCCGGCCGGCGCCCAGCCGCCACGCCGCGACGCCCACGGCGTAGGCGTCCAGCGCGACCAGCACGCCGTCGGCCGGTGCCGTGACGACGTGCTTGTGCGCGCCGACCGGCAGCTCGGCCTCCGGGTCGCCGCCCTGCGCGCGGATCATCCGGGCCCACGTCTCGTACGCCTCGCCGGACGCCAGCACCGCCGCCGGGTCGGCGTCGACCCCGGCGCGGTCGAGCATCTCGCGGGCCAGCGCGACGGTCAGCTCCACCACGTCGGCGGGCCCGCCGCCGCGCAGCACCTCGACCGACTCGGCCACCTCGACGGCGTTGCCGACCGCGCGGCCCAGCGGCACCGACATGTCGGTCAGCAGGGCGGAGACCTGCAACCCGTGGTCCACGCCGATCGACACCAGGGCCCGCGCCAGGGCCCGCGCCTGCTCCTCGGTCTTCATGAACGCGCCGGACCCGACCTTCACGTCCAGCACCAGCGCCCCGGCACCCTCGGCGATCTTCTTGGACATGATCGAGCTGGCGATGAGCGGGATGGCCTCGACCGTCCCCGTCACGTCCCGCAGCGCGTAGAGCTTCCGGTCCGCCGGGGCCAGCCCGGTGGTCGCCGCGCAGATCACCGCGCCGACGTCCCGCAACTGGGCGGTGACCTCGTCCACGGACAGTTGCGCGCGCCAGCCGGGCACGGACTCCAGCTTGTCCAGCGTGCCGCCGGTGTGGCCGAGGCCGCGCCCGGAGAGCTGCGGCACCGCCGCGCCGCACGCCGCCACCAGCGGGGCCAGCGGGAGGGTGATCTTGTCCCCGACACCGCCGGTCGAGTGCTTGTCCACGGTCGGGCGGCCGACGTCGAGCGCGAGCGACTCGCCCGAGCGCACCATCGCGCGCGTCCAGCGGGCCGTCTCGCGGTCGTCCATGCCGTTGAGGTAGATCGCCATGGCGAGCGCCGACATCTGCTCGTCGGCGACCAGGCCCCTGGTGTAGGCGTCGACCACCCAGTCGATCTGGGCGTCGGACAGGGCTGCCCGGTCCCGCTTGGCCCGGATCACGTCGACTGCGGTGTGCGTCATGGCAGGTCCTCCGGTCCGAACGCGTCGGGCAGCACGCGGGTCATCGGCAGCACGCCGGCCGGCGTGTCGACCAGGCAGTCGGGACCGCCCAGCTCGTAGAGCACCTGCCGGCAGCGCCCGCACGGCATCAGCAGCTCGCCGGCACCGCTGCGGCACGCGACGGCCACGAACCGGCCGCCGCCGGTCAGCCGGAGCTGGCCCGCCATGGTGCACTCGGCGCACATGCCGACGCCGTACGACGCGTTCTCCACGTTGCAGCCCAGGACGACCCGGCCGTCGTCGCACACCGCCGCCGACCCGACCTGGAGCCCGGAGTACGGGCTGTAGGCCGAACGGGCGGCTTCGACGGCACGTGCGCGCAGGTCGTCCCAGTCGACGTCAACCACGGCGGTACACCACCCCGTCGGCCGCCGGCATCCGCAACCGCTGGGACGCGACGGCGAGCACGATCAGCGTGACCAGGTGCGGCGCGTAGGTGGTCAGCTCGCTCGGCACCTCGTCGACGCTGTAGTACACGGCGTAGAGCGCGACGGCGGCGACGATCCCGCCCGCAGCCGCGAACCAGCGCCGGCGCACCAACTGCCAGATCACCAGCACGCCGAGCAGCAGGACCGCGCCGTAGATCAGGGCGAGGAAGGTCTTGCCGCCGCTGCGGAGCTGGAGGCCGTCCGCGTAGCCGAACAGCGCCGCGCCGCCGAGCAGGCCGCCCGGCCGCCAGTTGCCGAAGATCATCGCGGCGAGGCCGATGAAGCCCCGGCCGTTGGTCTGGCCCTCCAGGTAGCCGGGCTGGCCGGGGTTGAGCACCAGGGCCGCGCCGCCGATGCCGGCCAGCGCGCCGGAGGCGATGACGGCGAGGTACTTGTGCCGGTAGACGTTGACGCCCAGCGACTCGGCGGCCACCGGGTTCTCTCCGCAGGAGCGCAGCCGCAGGCCGAACCGGGTCCGCCAGAGCAGCAGGTAGCTGCCGACCACCAGCGCGATGGCGAGCATGGTCAGCGGCGAGACGCCGGTGACCAGGCCGCGCAGGATGCCCGCCACGTCGGACAGCCCCACCCGCTGCTGCGCCTCCAGGTCGCCCAGCCAGTCGGAGATGCCGGGCGCGGAGTACGTGTCGAACTTCGGCACCGCCGGCGACTCGCGCGGGTTGTGCGACAGCGGGAAGAAGATCAGCGTGGACAGGTACTTGGTGACGCCCGCGCCGAGCAGGTTGATCGCCACACCGGACACGATGTGGTTGACGCCGAACGACACGGTGGCGATCGCGTGCAGCAGGCCGCCCAGCGCGCCGAACACGGCGGCGGACAGCAGCGCGGCCCACGGCCCCCACTGGTAGCCCGCCCAGGCGGCGCCCCACGTGCCCAGGATCATCATGCCTTCGAGGCCGATGTTCACCACGCCCGCGCGCTCCGCCCACAACCCGCCGAGGCCGGCCAGCAGGATCGGCAGCGCCAGCCGCACGGCGGTCTGGATGGTGCCGGTCGAGGTCAGCTGCGGGACGTCGGTCAGGTACGACGTCGTGGACAGCAGCACGACCGCGCCCGCGACCCCGATCACCCCGACCAGCCAGCCGGGGATCTTCCGGGCTTTCCGAGGCGGCGGAACGGTCGACGGCGCCTCGGACGGGTTCATCAACGACGTGCTCATGATGCCGCCTCGCCGGCGCTCGCCGTTTCAGGAGCACAGAACACTGTGTTCAATGGTTCGCTCGCAAGCTCGCTCACGCCGACACCGTCCCCAACTCCTTACCGACCCGGCGCTGCTCAGCGGCCAGCTCGAACCGCCGCACCACCTCGTACGCGACGACGACCGACAGCACGATCGCACCCTGCATGATCGTCACGATCTCCCTCGGCACGCCGACGTTGTCCAGCGCCAGGCCCGACTTGTCCAGGAACGCCCAGAGCAGCGCGCCGAACGCGATCCCGCCGGGGTGGTTGCGGCCCAGCAGGGCGATCGCGATGCCGGAGAAGCCCAGGCCCGCCGGGAAGTTCAGGTTGTAGGTGTGGTCGCGGCCGAGGATCTCCGGCATCGACACCAGACCCGCGATGCCGCCGGAGAGCAGCATGGCGATCAGCACCATCTTCTTCGCGCTCACGCCACCGGCGGCGGCGGCCGTCGCGGACTCGCCGGACGCCTTCAGCTCGAAGCCGAACCGGGTCCGGTTCATCATCACCCAGTAGCCGACGCCCAGCAGCGCGGCCAGGAAGACCAGGCCGAACACCGTGCCGGACGAGCCGAGCGGGATGCCCGGCACCCAGCCGCTCTCCGGGATCTCCGGCGTGCGGATGTTGTTGCCCCGCAGCTCACCGAAGACGTCCTCGCCGATCAGGTACGCGGCCAGGCCGAGCGCCAGGCCGTTCATCATGATCGTGGAGATGACCTCGTTCACGCCGCGCGTCACCTTGAGCACCGCCGGGACCGCGGCCCACAGCGCACCGACCAGCGCCGCCACCAGGATGATCACCAGCGCGTGCAGGCCGGGCGGCAGCGCGATCGAGCCGCCGACCACCGCCGCGACCACGGCCGCGACCCGGTACTGGCCCTCGACGCCGATGTTGAACAGGTTCATCTGGAACCCGATGGCCACCGCGAGCGCCGCGATGTAGTAGGTGCCGGTGCTGTTGACGATGTCGACGGCGGTCGTGCCCTCGCCGACCTGCGACACCATCGCGCCGAACGCCCTGGCCGGGTTCGCGCCGGACACCACCAGCGCGATGCCGCACAGCAGTGCGGAGAACAGGATCGCCAGTGCGGGCGGCAGCAGCTTGCCGCGCAGGATTCCCATTACTCGCCTTCCAGTTCCGCGACGGCGGCGCTCGTCGCGCCCGCGCCCGTCATCGCGCTGCCCAGGTCCTCCGGCGTGACCGAGGCCGGGTCCGCGTCGGCGACCAGCCGGCCGCGCAGCATCACCTTGATCGTGTCCGACAGGCCGATCAGCTCGTCCAGGTCGGCGGAGACGAGCAGCACGGCCAGGCCGCGCGCCCGCGCGTTCTTGATCTCGTCCCAGATCAGCGCCTGCGCGCCGACGTCCACGCCCCGCGTCGGGTGCGAGGCGATGAGCAGCACCGGGTCACCGGACAGCTCGCGGCCCACCACCAGCTTCTGCTGGTTGCCGCCGGACAGGGCGGCGGCGGGCACGTCGATGCCGGGCGTGCGGACGTCGAACTCCTCGACGATCCGGCGGGTGTCCTGCTTCGCGCCGGCCAGGTCCAGCCACGCGCCCTTCGCGACGGGCTCGCGGGTCTGGTGGCCCAGGATGCGGTTGGCCCACAGCGGCTGGGTCAGCAGCAGGCCCTGGCGGTGGCGGTCCTCCGGCACGTACCCGATGCCCGCCTCGCGCCGGGCCAGCGTGCCCAGCCTGGTCAGGTCGCGGCCGGCGAGCAGCACGTGGCCGTGGTGCGCCTTCCGCATCCCCATGATCGTCTCGACCAGTTCGGTCTGCCCGTTGCCCTCGACGCCCGCGATGCCGACCACCTCGCCGGACCGCACGACCAGGTCGATGCCGTCGAGCACCGGGCGGGTGCCCTCCTCGGCGACCAGGCCCAGCCCCTCCACGCGCAGCACGACCTCGTCGGTGACGGTGGACTCGCGGGTCTCCGGGTCGGGCAGCTCGCTGCCCACCATCATCTCCGCGAGCTGGCGGGAGCTGACCGCTCTCGGGTCGGCGGTGCCGACCGTGGTGCCGCGCCGGATCACGGTGACCGAGTCGGCGATCGCGCGCACCTCGTCCAGCTTGTGCGAGATGAACAGGAACGTGAAGCCCTGCTGCTGCATCCCGCGCAGGGTGGCGAACAGCTCGTCCACCTCCTGCGGCACCAGCACGGCCGTGGGCTCGTCCAGGATCACCACCCGGGCACCCCGGTAGAGCACCTTGAGGATCTCCACCCGCTGGCGGTCGGCCACGCCGAGGCGCTCGACCAGCACACCGGGGTCGACGGTGAGGCCGGTGGACGCGGCCAGGCCCTGGATGACCTTGCGGGCCCGGCCGCCGATGCCGTGCAGCGCTTCCGCGCCGAGCACGACGTTCTCCTGCACGGTCAGGTTGTCGGCCAGCATGAAGTGCTGGTGGACCATGCCGATGCCGGCCTTGATGGCGTCCGCCG
The DNA here is from genome assembly GCF_040655415.1 of Actinosynnema sp. NPDC050436. Lineage (NCBI taxonomy): Bacteria > Bacillati > Actinomycetota > Actinomycetes > Pseudonocardiales > Pseudonocardiaceae > Actinosynnema > Actinosynnema sp. NPDC050436. Next base: position 194,590 of record NZ_JBFAJV010000006.1, read on the forward strand.
GGGACTTGAACCGGACCTGCTCGCCGGCGACCTCGATGGTGCCCTCGTCGGGCTGCTGCATCCCGTAGAGGATCTTCATCAGCGTGGACTTGCCCGCGCCGTTCTCACCGCACAGCGCGTGCACCTCGCCGGCGCGCACGGTCAGGTGCACGTCGCTGTTGGCGACCACACCGGGGAAACGCTTCGTGATGCCCGACAGGACGACGGCGGGTGCCACGTCGTCGGCAGGGGTGTTGGTGCTCATGGGGGGCTCCGTACGGGGACCGGGGTCAAAAACCGCGCAAGGGCCTCGCGAGCAGCTCGCGAGGCCCAGTGCGGTGCGGCCGGATCAGCTGGTCGGCTTGTCCGAGACCGTGATCTTGCCCTCGATGATCTGCGCCTTGTAGCCGTCGAGCACGGCCTTCAGGTCGTTGTCGATCTTGCCGCCGGACGTGGCGTAGCCGACGCCGTCGACCTTCAGGTCGAACACCTTCGGCAGGTTGGCCAGGTCGTTCTTGGCGACCGCCCGGACGAAGTCGTACACCGCGACGTCGACGCGCTTGAGCATGGACGAGATGATCACGTCCTTGGACTCGGCGACGGTGGCCTGGTTGTACTGGTCGGAGTCGACGCCGATCGCCTTGACGTTCGCCGTCTTGGCGGCCGAGAACACGCCCTTGCCGGACGCGCCGGCGGCGTGGTAGAGCACGTCGGTACCGGCCTCGATCTGGCCCTGGGCGGCTTCCTGGCCCTTGGTCGGGTCCTGGAAACCGGTGAAGTCGCCGGCCGGGGTCAGGTACTTCTTCTCGATCTTGATGTCCGGCGCGGCGGCCTTGGCGCCCTGCTCGAAGCCGGCGTCGAACTTCTGGATCAGCGGGATCTTCACGCCGCCGACGAAGCCGACGTGGCAGTTCTTGGACTGGTAGGCGGCGATCACGCCCGCCAGGAAGGAGCCCTGCTCCTCGGCGAACACCAGCGGCGTCACGTTGGTCGCGCCCTCGACCGCGCCGTCCACGATGGCGAACTTGACGTTCGGGAACTCCGGCGCGACGACCTTCAAAGACTCCGCGTAGGCGAAGCCGACGCCGATGACCGGGTTGAAGCCCTCGCCGGCGAGCTGGCGCAACCGGGTCTGCTTGGCGTCCTCGGCCTCGTTCGGAGCGGCCGTGAGCTCCTTGACCTCGCTGATGCCGAGCTCGGCCTTCGCCTTGTCCAGGCCGGCGGCGGCGGAGTCGTTGAACGACGCGTCGCCGCGCCCACCGATGTCGTAGGCCAAGCCGACCTTGAGGGCGCTGCCGTCCACCTTGTCGCCGGCGGCGGAGCTGGTGGTGGTCCCGGCGGCGGCCGGCGGCTTGTCCGCCAGCTTGCAGCCACCGGAGGCGTTGCCGGTGCTGCCACCGGTGTTGCTGCCACCACCGCTGTCCTTGGCGCAGGCGGCCATCGACAGAACGCTGGTCAGCGCGATCGCGGCCACCGCGATGCCACGCATTCGACGACGCACGGCTCGTCTCCCTCCCTGCTCACAGAGCAGACAAACTCCCCGACCGCGTCGTCGGGGCTCCGAGGGGCGAACCGTACCCCGTGGTAACGACGACTGCGCGCGTACCGGCCCGCGCGTGACCGAATGGTGTCGATAGAGGTGCTGGTGGGGGCGCGAGATTCGTCACAAGGAGGCGGCTGGAGCACGGGATGTGACGGCAGGTGACGGGTCGGCTCGGCGGCGTGACGGAGGAGTTCGGGGGTCCGCACGGCGGACCGCCGGACGGGCGTGGCGTCGGCCGTGGTGGTGCGGGTCGGCCATTGGGGGGACGGGTCGCCCGTTGGTGGGGCGTTGGGCCGGCGTTGGCGACGTTCGGTGAACTCCAGGGTGCATCGGTATCCACCCCAGGAGGCAGCGTTGGACCCCCGGCAGTGGCTGGACGACTACGAGTCGCGCCTGGCCGACCTGAAGCAGAAGTCGGACGAGCTCCAGGAGGGCCTCGCCGCCGCCACCGGCACCGCCACCAGCCCGGACGGCGCGGTGAAGGTCACCGTCGGGCCGAACGGCGGGCTGCTCGGCCTGGAACTCGGCCACCGCGCGTGCGACCTGGGCCCGGCCCGGCTCACCGCGCTCATCCTGGGCACCGCCCGCGCCGCGCAGCAGGTCGCCTCGGCCAAGGTCGTGGAGGCGTTCGCCCCGATGGGTGACGGCACCGAGGCGATGCGGGTCGTCCTGGACTCGATCGCCCACGGCCAGGAGCCGGACGACGTGGACGACCACGACCCGGAGCCCGAGCCCGCGCCGCCGCGCCCGCCCGTCCGCCCCCAGCCCGTCGCCCAGCCGCGCCCGGCCGCCGCCCGGCCACCGCGCCGCGACGACGAGGACGACGACGACATCCAGCCCTGGTGACCTAGGAAGGCCACGTCATGACCGCCCCCGAAACGCCGATCGCGTCGCCTCCCGGGATGGAGATCACCGAGGAGAACAAGTTCAAGGGCTCGTTGTTCGTCGAGGCGTTCGACGGCCTGATCGACTCCATCGGCAAGGACGCCGAGTCCGAGACCGAGCGCGTCCTCGACATCACGTTCAACGCGATCGGCGCGGCGTCGTCGGTGGCGATGTTCGTGACGGACCCGTTCGGCAGCATCCTCGGCGCGGGCATCGGGTGGCTGATCGAGCACATCACGTTCATCCGCGAGGGACTGGACAAGCTGATGGGCGACCCGGACGACATCAACGCCAACGTCGAGGCCACCAAGAAGCAGGCCGTCGAGATGCGCGTGCTGGCCCAGGACCACAAGCAGGGCCTGGCCACGTTCGACGGGTGGACCGGGCAGGCGTCCGAGCGGTTCAAGGCCAGCATGGACGCGATGGGCAAAGAGCTCGACGACATGGCCGGCGCGATCGAGACCAAGGCCAAGATCGTCGCGGTGTGCGGGATGCTCGTGCAGGTCCTGCGCGACATCGTGCGCGACATGATCGCCCAGTTCCTCGGCTCGCTGCTGGCCGGCGCGCTGGCCGCCGCCGCGCTGGCCATCCCGACCATCGGCGCGTCCATCGCGGGCTTCATCAGCTACGCGGTCGGCCGGGGCATCGCGCTGGCCACCAACATCGCCTCGCGCATCGCGCGCCTGGTCGCGGCGCTGTCCCGGAACATGGTGCGGATCGGCAAGCTGGACGACGTCGTCAAGAAGATCGGCAAGGGCTGGGACCGGTTCGAGAACATCGCCGATGTCGGCGAGATCGGCTGGGAGGGCTACAAGGCCCAGGACGACGTGAACAAGAAGATCGACCAGGGCCTGAAGGACGACGACGCCCAGGACAAGCTGGACAAGGTCAACAAGGACGCCGAGGCGGCCAACAAGAAGTACGAGGACGCCAAGAAGGACGAGCAGAAGGAAGCCGACGAGCTCAAGACCGCCAACGAGCAGCTCAAGGAGAAGTCCGACCGGGCGGCCGAGGCGAACAAGAGGGCCAACGCGGCGGCCGACGAGGTGAACCGGGCGGCGGCGTCCGGCGACCAGGCGGCGTTCGACCAGGCCAAGGCGAAGTACGACGCGGCCAAGGCCGAAGCGGACGCGGCCCGCGCGGACGCGGCGAAGGCGGCCGAGCACTCGGCCAAGGAAGCCCGCGACCTGGCCGACGCGTCGAAGCGGTCGAACGACGCGCTGGACGCCACCAAGCCGACCGACGAGGCGTCCAAGAAGGCGTACGACGAGTACAAGAAGGACAACCCCGGCCCGAGCGACCCGGGGCGGACCGCCGCCGAGCAGGACCTGAGCGCCAAGAACGACGCGGCGAAGCAGGCGAACGCCAAGTACGAGCGGGCCAACGCCGACTTCACCGACGCCAACGCCAAGGCCGCCGAGGCCAACGCCCGGGCGTTCGCGTCCGGCAGCGAGGCCGACATCGCCGCCGCGAAGCGCGCCTCCGACGAGGCCGAGGCGGCGGGCAAGCGCGCCGAGGCCGCCGCCAACGAGGCGAAGGCGTCCGGCGAGGCGGCGAAGTCCTCGTACAACGACTACAAGGCCAAGTACGACAACAAGTCCGGCCAGTCACCCTCGACCGACTCGCCCAAGACGCACGCCTAGCCGCTCGCGTCGGCGTCCCAGCCGTCCGGAGAAACCCCCATGGCTCCCAAGAACCCCGGTGGACCGAACCCGGGCCCGTCGCCGTCCCCCGGCCCGACCCCCTCGCCGCCACCGCCCCCGGTGGGCGGGCCGACGGGCGGGTCCGGGTTCGGCATGACGGTGTCGACCATGGAGGGGCTCCAGGGCAAGGCGGGCGACTTCCAGTCCAGGCTCACCGCCATCACCGGTGGACTGCGGGGCCTCCAGCTCGGGCCGAACGCGCTGGGACCGATCGGGTTGTTCGCGGTGCCGGCGCTGAACAACTCGAACGACAACACGGTCTCCCAGGCGGAGCGGGCCGCGTCGACGTTCGGCAACGTCCGGTCGGGTCTCAAGGCGACCCAGGAGACCCACGTCCAGACGGACCGGAACAGCCAGAAGGAGTTCAACAAGTTCAACCCGGACGCGAACGCCCAGCGCCCGCCCGGCCAACCCGGCGGCGGCCCGTCCGGCGGACCGAAGACCGGCGGGCCGACGGTGTCCAAGAGCGACGGGCCCAAGGGCGGCGGTGGCACGGGACCGTCCGGCGGGCCGAAGGGCAGCGGCGGACCGGCGGTCAACCCCGCCGGCGGGCCGAAGGGCGGCGGCACCGGACCGTCCGGTGGGCCGAAGGGACCGGGTGGTCCCGGGGTTGGACCCGTCAGCGGGCCGAAGGGTGGTGCGGGCACTGGACCGTCCGGCGGGCCCAAGGGACCGGGTGGTCCCGGGGTTGGACCCGTCAGCGGGCCGAAGGGTGGTGCGGGTACCGGACCGTCCGGCGGGCCCAAGGGCGGCGGCCCGGCCGTCAACCCGGTCGGCGGGCCGAAAGGCGGCACGGGCACCGGGCCGTCCGGTGGGCCGAAGGGACCGGGCGGACCCGGCGTCGGTCCCATCAGCGGGCCGAAGGGCGGCGGGTCAGCGCCCGGCGGCGTGCCTGGCAGCGGTGTGCCTGGCAGCGGTGTGCCTGGCAGCGGTGTGCCTGGTGGTGTACCCGGTGGCGGGTCGGGCAAGGGTGGCGGCGTGCCCGGCGGCGGTGTCCCGGGTGGTGGCGTGCCCGGTGGTGTGCCCGGCGGTGGTGTGCCCGGTGGCGGGGCGAACCTGCCCCCGGGTGGGAAGACGGCGGTCGGCGGCACGCCGGTCGCCACGCCGCCCACCACCACGACCGGTCCGAAGGGCGACGCGACCCCGCCACCGCCGGCCGGCGGCGTGCCGCCGATGGGCGGCGCTCCCGGCGCACCGGGTGGCGCGGGCGCGTCCGAGCGTTCGAGCAAGTACGCGGGTGGCTCAGGCAAGGGCCTGTTCGACCCACCGTCCCCGAAGACCGGCGACGGCACGATCAGCAAGGCCCCGACCGGCACCTCCTCGACCCCGCCACCCGCTCCGAAACCGACCACCAGCCCGTCCACCAGCACCCCGGCGAGCAACGCACCGGCCGCCAACGCCCCAAGTGCCAACACTCCAGGTGCCAACACCCCGGGCGGCACACCCGGTGGTGCGCCGAAGCCCGCCGGCCCGTCCGGCACCCCGTCCCCTACTGGTCCGGCACCGACGGGTCCGGCACCGACCAGCGGGACGACACCGCCGACCAGCCCCACGTCGGCCGGCAACACCCCGCAGCCGGGCAAGTCCCCGGCGCCCGCGCCGACGTCCCCGGTCGCCGGCGGGGTGCCCCCGGTCGGCGCACCACCCGCCGGGGCGGCACCGGGTGCGGCAGGTGCGGCGGACCGGTCGAGCAAGTACGCGGGCGGCCCCGGCAAGGGCACCTTCGACGCGCCCCAGCCGAAGGCCGGCGACGGCACCATCAGCAAGGCACCCGCGACCTCACCGTCCACGCCCCCTCCGGCCCCGACGCCGACCACTACGCCGACACCGGCCCCGACACCGACGAAGACGCCGAACACCCCGTCGCTGCCGAACGCGCCGAAGTTCACGCTGCCGAAGTTCCTCGGCGGCGGCAAGGCCGAGGTCGACACCGAGATGACGCCGGTCGGCACCTCCGCCCAGGGCAACGCCAACCCGAACAACACCCCACCGAACAACACCGCCCCGCCGAGCAGCACCAACCCGGCGAGCAACACCGCACCGAACGACGCCAACCCGAACGACGACGGCCCCGCGCCCGACCCCAAGATCATCCCGTCGCGGAACCTCCCGGACTTCGTCCAGGGCGGGAAGGCCCTCGGCACGGTCGCCCCCACCGACGTGCAGGGCGGGGCGCAGGTCAGGGCGCGGGTCGACACCCTGCTGGGCAACCCGGACGGCAAGCGGACCCAGGGCCTCGACCAGATCGAGTCCGCGATCGACAACAACTTCGAGACCCTCCTCGGCGACGGCCGGAAGTTCCAGGTCCGGGTCGGCAACAAGTGGTTCGAGGCGACCGTGCGGGCGACGCTGGAACCCCAGCCGACCGGCACCCCCTCGGCCACCGGCGGTCCCAAGGTCGACTTCACCGCCAACAGCGGGATCACCGGCAACTCCACGAGCACCGTGGCGACCAACGCCGACATCGGCGCGAGCGCCACGGTCGGCGGCACGGGCGAGCTGGGCGGCCCGTACGGGTCGGTGGGCGGCAAGGTCGCGCTCGCCCGCCCCGGCGTGACCACCGTCGTGCAGACCACCGCGCTGGACCAGCGGGCGATCCGGTCGGGTGGCGGCTCGACCTCGACGAACGTACCGGTGAGCTTCGAGGTCACCGTCGTGGACTCGGCCGGCGACCTGGTCCGGCCGAAGGACGTGGCCGCGCCGGTCCCGGGTTCGGTGACGCTGAACATCCCGAGCGAGCTGTCGGTCACCCCGCCGGTCGTGCGGCCGAATCCCGCCACACCGCGCGCGGACTTCGGGGCCCTGATCGAGCACCCCGCGCCCGAGGCCGTCACCGACCTCGACTCCCAAAAGCTGTTCGACGACGTCCAGGCGCGGCTGCACCCGTCGGTCACCAAGATCGGCGCCCCGGGCCGGGCGGCGCTCCAGGACTTCCTCAGCCCCACCACGATCCGCGACAACCTCGGCTCGATGCTCACCGGCTGGGTCACCTCGCCGGACCTGTCGAGCCCGAACGCGAGCTACGCGGGCGTCGTGCAGATGAAAGCCACGCTCGACCCCGGGGGCATCGAGCTGGTCACCACCAACACCGGCGCCCAGCTCCGCCTGCACGACATCGCCACCACCGGTTCCGGCGTCACGACCAACTCGAAGACCGGGTTCGACGTGACCGGCGCGCTCGGCGGCGGCCTCCAGGTGCCGGGCAAGCTCGGCGGCACGGCCGGCCTGGTCGCGGGGTACTCCGGCAAGATCACCGAGACCTCGAACTCGGGCACCAACACCGGCAACCGGGCCGGTGTCCAGGTCAAGTCCGAGACGGGCCTGTACAAGGTGAACGCGACGCTGGAGGTGCGCACCCCGAACGGCGCGATCGAGCCGGTCAAGGTCACCACCTACCTGAGGATCGGCTCGCCCGAGGCCGCCGCGCACAACCTGCCGGTGCGCCAGGACGGGCCGACCGGGCTGATCACCGAGGGCACGGCGGGCACGAAGTTCGCGCCGCCCTACCTCGCCTCGGACATCGGCGGGGCGAACGTCAAGGTCGGCGAGTTCGCGGTGGCCGCGCAGGTGCAGGCGGAGGTCGAGGCGGCGCTGAAGAAGCTGCCGGGCATGGCGGACTTCCTGCCCGACTTCACCGACGTGCAGTCCGACCCGCGCAAGAACGGCAAGAACTTCGCCGGCCTGGTCGAGCAGCTCGACAACCAGCGCAAGCTGTCCGCCGAGCTGTCGCCGACCGCGCTGAAGACCCGGATGGACAGCCTGATCGGGCCGGGCATCGACGTCCAGCTCAAGAAGCAGGGCCGGTTCACCAACGACTTCATCAACGTCAAGGTGAAGGCGGAGCTGACCAACGGCCGCCACCTCGGCCAGGTCAACGACCACAACGTGCGCGGCTGGGCGGGCAGCGGGCCCCGGCTGGACGCCTCGACCACCACGCAGAAGGGCGTCAGCGCCGGCGTCGAGGCGAAGGTGACGATCCCGAAGACGTCGGGGTCGAGCAGCCTCACGCCCACGCCGACCGCCGGCGTGAAGTACACCGGCACCACGGCGGTGAAGACCACGGCCGGTCCGGCGGTCAACAGCTCCGGGCTCAACGTCGGCGCGTCGCACGCCCAGGTGTTCCGGCACGACGTGGAGATCTCGGTGGAGATCACCGAGTACAGCCGCAACCGCGCGTGGGTCAAGCGGGTCACGATCGGTTCGCCCGACGTCCAGGTCCCCACCCCGAAGGTGGTCGCGCAGACCGGCGCCACCGGGCCGAAGGTCGTGACCGTCCCTCCCATCCGGGGCAACGTCAACCTGTGGATGTCGGACAGCTCGACGTTCACCGCCGACCCGGCCGCGCACGCGCCCGGCGGCGCGACCAAGTCCACGCCGGACGGCCCGTCGCGCGACGTCAAGACCCTGCTCAGCACCCCGCCCGCCCGGCCCGCGCCGGAGATCCTGCACGTCGAGGCGGTCGCCCACAGCGCGGAGCTGAAGAAGGCGGCGATCGAGGCGATGACGGACGCGGCGGGCGGCGTCGACTCGTCGCTGACCGTCGAGGGCTCGCACTCGCGCAACCGGATCGACAAGCTGTTCAGCCCGGAGAACCTCAAGGCCAACCTGACCCGGCTGATCGACACCGGCGTGCAGGAAGGCGGCCTGAAGCACACCCGCCGGGTCAACGACCGGACCGGCGCGATCGGCGTGAAGTTCGAGCTCGGCAACGCCCAACTGGTGTCGATCTCGGACAAGACCGGCGCGGAGAGCACCGTCAGCGGCGGTTTCAAGGCGTCCGACAGCACGGGCAAGGGCGCGTCGTGGGACTTCACGGCGGGCGTGAACGTGCCGGCGAAGCCCTCGTCCCAGCCGACCGGCCAGGGCGCGGTGGGCGTCACGGGCAAGTGGACGCCGTGGTCGAAGCAGTCCACGACCGGCACGGAGGTCGCCGGCAACGTGGACCGGGTCAAGATCACCCCGGCGAACGCGCGCACCGTGCTGGTGCGGGTCGACGCGACGGCCACGATCGTCGCCGAGACGCGCAACGGCAACACCGCCGTGAAGGGCGAAGCGCGGTCGAGCACCCGGCAGGTGCAGTTGGACGGCGGCGTGTTCATGCGGGTGAGCGAGGACGTCGCCCGGCAGCTCGGCGCACTGCCCAACCCGGCGGCCAACCCGAACCCGGCGAACACCGACCCGGCGGCGAACACCAACCCCGCCCCGGCGGGCGTCGCGCCGGCGGCCGGGCCCCGGCCGGAGATGGCGCCGCCGAAGAACCTGGACCCGCGCGACCCGGGCTCGCTCGGGCTCGGGATGATCGAGTCGCTGCCGCCGGAGCTGGCGAACCTGGTGCCCAACCTCCAGGCGGACCTGGCCCGCCAGGGCTCGAAGGCCGCAAACCTGATCCCGAAGTCCGTGCTGGACGACTCGATGAACAACCTCCAGCGGCTGGTGGACCTGTCGTCGCCGACCAGCGTGAAGGCGCTGATGGACAGCGCGGTCGACGGCGGCGTCCCGCTGCTGGTGCACCAGCCCGGCACGTTCGGCACCGACACCTACCAGGTCACGCTCAAGGCGGTGCTCGGCGACGCCACCTTCACCGGCATGGCGCACGACGGCCTCGACGTCGAGCACATCATCGCCGGCAGCACCAAGAACTCCTCCGGCCTGGGCCGGACGACGGGGTGGGGCGCGGGCGTGAAGGTCCCGGGGACGGGCCTGCCGGCGACGGCGAGCCCGACCCTGTCCGGTTCGGCGGGCGCGGCGGTGGGTGCGAACGTGACCCACCAGACGGCCACGTCCGTCTCCGACTCCACGTCCTCGCAGGTGGGCCACAAGCGGGTCGGCACGGGCCCGGCCGCCCGGTACTCGGTGCCGGTGCAGTTCCAGCTCGTCGTGGAGCGGGGCGACCGCCAGGTCGCCACCGCCACCAGCGGCGACCCGGCGCCGATGACCGTCCGGCTGCACGCGGACAACCACAAGTTCGCGCCCCCGGCCACGAACACCGGCCCGACCACCGCCGCGGGACCGGCCCCGAACGCGGGACCGACCACCACCGACGTGACCGCCCCGGCCCCGAACACCGCCGCGCCGGCCGTGCCGTCCCCGACGTCCCTGCCCGGCCGGACCCCGGCGCAGGTCGAGGCGTGGCAGGCCGGACCGGACGGCGCGACGCTGCCGCCGTCCGCGTCCGTGGAGTCGCTGCGCGGTGCCGCGAAGCTCCGGGAGGCCGCGATCCGGGCGCTGCTGGACGCGGACCCGAAGACGCCGCTGGCCACCAAGGGCACCGGCTCGCTGAACTCGCTGCTGTCGTCGCTCAGCTCGGAGACCCTCCAGCCGCAGCTGCCGGGGATGCTCACCGGGCCGCTGAGCGTGCCCGGCCTGCACGAGGCCGCGCTGACGTTCAGCAAGCACGCCGACGTCAAGGTCTACGCGAAGATGACCAACCCGTCGCTGGCCGGCCTCAGCGACGGCGTGAAGCTGGAGAACCCCCGGTCCACGACCTCCGCGACCTCCCACGACGCCAAGAAGTCCGAGGTGAACGACGTCGTCGTCGGCGTGGCCGGCGGCGGGCTGACCGACAAGGGCCCGAACGTCCTGCTCAGCACGCCCGGCGCGGAGTTCCGGCACGGCGGCGAGGTGGCCGACGGCACCAGCACCGGCACCACGCACAACCAGGTCAACGACCTCAAGCGCGAGGGCCGCACCGGCCTGGTGGAGTTCGACGTCGAGTACCAGGTCGTCGCGGACACGGGCAAGGGCAAGGTCTCCGTCGTCGAGCTGAAGGTGCCCGGCGCGGCGCAGGTGCGGATGCCGGCGGCGGACGCGCAGACCGTGCTGGGCAAGCGGTTCGACGACCTCGCCGCCGCGCAGGACGCGGTGAAGAGCACCGCGAGCGCGTGGCGGGAGGCGGAGGTCGCGCTCGACAAGGTCGCACCCGCCGTCACCGCGCGGGTGAACGGCCTCGCCACCGACATCGCCAACGCCCGGACCGCCGCGAACACCGCCGCGACCGACGTGGACACGGCGCGCGGTGCCCACGAGGCGGCGGGCGCACGGGTCCCCGACCTCGCCGAGCGGGTCGACGCGGCGAAGTCCGCGCTCGACAACGCCGGGTACGTGCTCGACCACCGGGTCGCCGAGCTGCAACTCGCCGACCAGCGGCTCGAGGACGCCCACGCCGCCCGGCCCGGCGCGAAGGCGGACGTCGACGCGCGGAACCAGGCCGTCGCGGACCTGGAGTCGGAGGTCGACAGCGCCACCAAGGACGTCGAGACCGCCGAACGGGCGGCGCAGGCGGCGCAGCAGGAGCTGGACGACCACCTCGCGAACCGCCCGCAGCCCGAAGCGGGCCAGGTCCCCGCGCCGGACCAGGTGGCGGACCGGCTGACCGGGGAGGCCGAGGCGGCGAACCAGGACCTGGCCGCGAAGCGCGCGGAGCTGGACCGGCTGTCCGGCCGGCTCCCCGACGCGCGGCAGCGGGCCGAGCAGGCCACCGACCGGCTGGCCGGCGTCGACCAGGAGGTCGCCGACGCGGCAGCCCGCCTGGCCGACGCGCGGAGCCGGGTCGAGGACGCGCGGACCAACCTGGACGGCAAGACCTCGGCGGTCGAGACGGCCGAGCGGGACCTCGCGGACGCCACCGCCGAGGTCGAGCGGACCAAGGCCGCGCTGGACGAGGCCGGGGCGAAGCGCCAGGAGGCCGCCGAGACCCTGGCCGAGCTGGAGAACGACCTCGCGCAGGCCGAGCAGCAGCTCGCCGGCAGCCGGGCGGACGCGGCGGCCAGGCAGCAGGCGTGGTGGGACGCCAAGCAGGCGATCGACCAGCGCATCGACGCCTTCAACACCCGGCCCGCCGCCGCACCCCAGGTCGCGCCGCACCAGCAGGCCCCGCAGCCCCCGCCCCCGCCCGCGAACCAGGGCGGCTCAAGCAGCCAGGGCACCACTCGCGAGTCGAGCGGCCAAGGCAAGCCGGGCGGTTCGAGCCGGGTTCCGGCACCGCCGCCCGCGCCGTCCGCCGACCACCGGGCCCCGCGCCCGACCTCGCCCGCCACCGCACCCCCGGCCACGCCGGGCGTCGACCGGACCGCCCCACCCGCGTCCCCGGGTCCGAGGCCGGAGAAGTCGTTCACGTTCGAGGACGGCTCGACCGCGCTCACCGGTCCGCAGCAGGCCGAGCTGGACTCGCTCGTGCACGACCTCGCCGACACCACAGCCCGGCGCGAGGGCCACTACCGGCCGCCGGTCGTGGAGGTCTCCGGCCCGAACGCCCAAGACGTCGTGGGCGCGCTGGCCGCCAGGGGCGTCGACGCGACGGTGACGCCGGGCCGCGCGGACGGCCTGGACGTCAAGGTCGACTGGGACCTCAAGCGCCCCGAGGGCTGGACGCCGCCGGCCGCGCCGGTCGGTGCCAAGGTCACCGACACGGTGATCACCTCGCCCGCCCCGCAGGGCCCGCACCCGGTGTTGGACGACCCGTCGTGGCGGCACAGCACCGAGCCGCGCGCCGACTGGTTCGACCCGAAGAGCCCGGTCCCGAACGCGGCCATCGAGCGGGCGCGGGTCGACGCGCCGATCACCGGCCGGGTGCGCGGCGAGGACGGCGGCGTGCTGTCGAACTCGACCGTCGGCCCGGACGGCGTCGACCTGAAGTCGTGGCGCGGCCCGATCGCCTACGACATCCGCACCCTCGACGTCGGTGGCGTGCCGGTGCGGGACTTCACCGTCAAGCTGCACCTCAAGGGCGACCCGGACGCCGTGGCGGGCATCCGGGAGCGCACCCGCGCCGGTGTCGACGAGCTGTTCAACCAGGGCAACCGGCTGCCCACCGACAGCCAGTTCCACGTCACCGTCGAGTTCACCGACAACCCGGCCGACGCGCACGGCACCGTCGACGTCACCGACCCCGACGGCCGCGCCAACCAGCTCGCCTGGCCCGCCGACACCGACCCGCGCCGGCTCGCGCACGAGGTCGGCCACTTCCTCGGCCTGCACGACGAGTACTTCGAGACCGACGACGTCAAGCCGGTCTTCCAGCACCGCGACGGCCACGGGCGGGTGGTCGGCGACAACGGGCCGATGACCGCCGGCATCGACCAGGACAACGCCTCGCTCAAGCCGCGCAACCTGTGGCTGATCGAGAACCGCGCCACCGCGCTCGTGTCGTCCAATGACCTGGACGCCCGCGCCGAGGTGGGCCCGGACGTCCGGCCGCCGAACGCGCCGGGCTTCTTCACCCGCACGCCGCCGCAGGCCGCCCCCGCGCCGCCGCTGCCGGTCGCGCACCCGCTCCCGGCCGTGCTGCCGGGCACGGCGCTGCCGCCGTTCTTCCAGGGCAACCAGGCCCTGGGCAGCGTCGCCACCACGGGCGTGCACGGCGTCGACCACCTCACCTCGGCGATCACCGCCCTGGTCCCGCCGGTCGCCGGCGCGACGCCGGTCGGCGTCGAGCACATCGGCCACGAGCTGGACGCGGACTTCGAGTCGTTCCTGGGCAACGGCCGCACGTTCCAGGTCAAGGTCGGCGGGAACTGGTACGACACGCGCGTCACGGCGGTGCTGGGCCCGGCCACCGGCTCGGCCACGGCCTCGCCGGCCAAGGTCGACAGCCGGGTGGACAGCGGCGCGACCTCGACCACGACCACGAACCTGAGCACCGGCAACGACCTCTCGCTCGCCGCGACCGCGAGCCAGGGCGCGGGCGCGTACGGGGCGCTGGGCGTGAAGGCCCCGCTGTCCACGCCCGTCACCGCGTCGACCAGCACGACCAGCGCGGTGGACGACCGCGAGATCCGGGGCGGCGACACGTCGAAGAAGTACGACGTGCCGGTCTCCTACCGGGTCACGCTGACCGACGCGCGCGACGTCGTGGTGGTCGACCGGGTGGTCGAGGGCGACGCGGCGAACCCGATGGGCGTGTCCCTCCAGGTGCCCGACGACCTGGCCACCCTGGCGAACACCGACCACGCGCTGCCCAAGGCCGAGCCGGACGCCGGGGTCGGCGCGAGGATCGAGCACCTGGTGCCCGAGGCGGTCGGCGACTTCGACGCCGACGCCGCGTTCCGGCAGGTCGCCGCCCAGCTCCACCCGTCGGTGGTCAAGCCGGGCGCGGACGGCCGCACCGCGCTGCGCGACTTCCTCAGCGCCACCACCATCCGCGACAACCTGCACGTGATGCTCGAAGGCTGGGTCACCTCGCCGAACCTGGCCAGCCCGCACTCCAGCTACGGGTCGGCCGTGCAGATGAAGGCCACGCTGGTCGACGCGGAGCTGGTCGGCACGCACGGCGGCGCGCAGTTCCGGATGCACCACACCTCGACCACCGCCACCTCCGTGACCACGTCCGTCAGCTCCGGCGTCGAGGTCACCGCGGCGGTGGGCGGCGGCGTCGGCACGCCCGGCGTCCCGATCGGCACGGCCGGCGTGACCGGCTCGGTGTCCTCGAAGACCTCGGAGAGCTCGACGGCGGGCGGCACGGCGGTCACCCGCTCGGGCATCCAGGTCGGCGGGCAGACGGGCCTGTACAAGGTGACCGTCGCCGTAGAGGTGCGCACCCCCCACGGGGACCCGGTCTCGGTGCCCGCGACCGCGTACGTGCGGGTGGGCCTGGGCGAGGCGAAGGCGCAGGGCCTGCCCACGCCGGACGGCACCCCGGACGGGATCACCCCGCCGACGCCCGGGAACCGCCGCTTCGAGGCGCCCTACCTGGCCGCCGGCCTCGCCGCCGGCAACATCCGGGTCGGCGCGCTGAGCACCACGGGCACCGACGTGCGGGCCGAGGTGGAGGCCGCGCTCAAGGGCCTGGACGGCTTCGCGGACTTCCTGCCCACGTGGGGCCGGGAGGGTCGCCCGCAGGCGGACGGCAAGAACGCCGCGACCGTCGACCGGCAGGTGGAGAACCAGCGCCGGCTGGACGCCGAGCTGTCCCCGACCGCGCTGAAGGCCCGGATGGACAGCCTCCTCGGCCCCGGCGTGCAGGTGCAGCTCAAGCGCGAGGGCAGGTTCGCCGACGACTACGTGAACGTGACCGTGCGCGCCCGGCTGGGCGAGGGCGACCACCTCGGCGCGGCGGACGGGCGCACCGTGCGCGGGCTGCACTCGGCCGGACCGAGGCTGGACAGCGCCACCACCACGACCAAGGGCTGGAGCGCCGGGCTGGAGGGGCGCGGCGGCGCGAACGTCAAACCGGGCAGCGCGAGCCTCGCGCCGACCGCGACCGCCGCCGCGAAGTACAGCCGGTCCACCACGGCCAAGACCACGGCCGGCCCGGCGGTCACCGACGTGGCGCTCAACGTCGGCAGTTCGAAGGCCCAGGTCTTCGCGCACGACGTCGAGTTCGAGATCGAGATCACCGAGTTCAGCCGGCGCCCCGCGTGGGTCAGGCGGGTCACGCCCGGCTCGCCGCTCCTCCAGGTGCCGCAGCCCAGGACGGTCGCGCGCCCGCCGGACCCGGACCGCCCGCTCGACCCGACCGCCCGGGGCAACCCGAAGATCATCGACAAGGTGCGGGGCACGGTCCGCCTGTGGGCGTCCGACGGCTCGACGCTCACCTACGACCCGGAGGGCCTCGCGCCCCGGGACGCGGTGGTCGCCCCGCTGCCCGCGAGCACCACGATCACCTCGGTGATCAACCCCGGCGTGCCGCGACCGCAGCACCTGCCGACCCGGCCGGGAGCCCCGGACACGCCGGGCCGGGTCCCGCCGAGGAACGAGTGGCTGCACGTCGAGGCGGTCGCCAACGCCGGGCAGCTGCGGGCCGAGGCCCTCAAGCTGCTCGACGCGGCAGCCGGGCCGGACACCGCGCTGACCGTCCCCGGCACCGAGGCGCGCAACCAGGTCGACCGGCTGTTCAGCCCGGAGAACCTGAAGGCGAACCTGCGCCGGATGGCGGAGACCGGCCTGGTCGAGGACACCCTGCGCTACGACCGGCGGGTCACCGACCGAACCGGTGCGCTGGGCGTGTCGGTGACCTTCGCGCAGCCGAAGCTGGTGTCGATCTCGGACACCACGCCGACCGAGGTGTGGACCGGCGGCGGGTTCAAGGCGGCGGGGAGCGGTGCCACGGCCAGGTCCGTCGAGGGTTCCTTCGGCGTGGGCCTGGGCGGCAAGCCGAACGACGCCACCCCGCAGGGCGGCAGCACGGTGGGCGCCACCGGCAAGGTCACGCCGTGGTCGCGCACCGCGACGACGTCCACCGAGGTCGGCGGCAACGTCGACCGCAAGCTGGTCCGGCACGCCGGCGAGCGGACCGTCCTGGTGCAGTTGGACGCCGCGTTCACGGTGGTCGGCGAGAGCCGGTCGGGCAACGCCCTGCACGGCGGCACGCCCCGGTCGAAGGCCGCGACGGTGACGCTGCCCGGCGGCGTGTTCGTCCGGGTGGGCGAGCAGGTGGCGCGGGACATGGGACTGCTGGAGGACGTGCCGCCGCACACCTCCCCGGACTTCGGCGCGATGAAGGCACCCAAGCGGCTCGACGCCGGTCAGCCGTCGTCGCTGGGGCTGGGCACCGTGGACGACGTGCCCGACCTGTCCCGGGTGGTCGGCGACCTCACCAAGGCGCTGCACGACAGGACGTCGGGCCGGACGTCCGCCGGGCTCGTCCCGGACAGCGTCCTCAAGGACTCGATGCGCAACCTGCGCCGCCTGGTCGACCTCACCTCGCCGACCAGCGTCAAGGGCCTGGTCGACAGCGCCATGGACGGCGGTGTGCCGCTGCTGCTGCACAAGCCGGGCGCGGTGTTCGGCAAGGACACCTACCAGGTCACGCTGCGGGCGAAGACCGGCACGCCCGCGTTCCTCGGCGCGGTCAACGACGGCTACGACATCGAGCACATCACCACCGGCTCGCGGAAGGACTCGGCGGGCCTGACGAAGGGCACCTCGGCCGGCCTCTCGGCCAAGGCAGCCGGCCTGCACCTGCCCGACGTGAAGGACGGGATGTCGCCGTCGGTCGGCGGCGCGGTCGGCGCGGGGCTCGGCTGGTCGCAGAGCAGGACCACCACCGACACCACCGCCGAGCAGTCCGGCCACAAGCACACCGCCACCGGGCCGGCCGTGCGGTACGCGGTACCGGTGGAGTTCGAGCTGGTGGTGCACAAGGGCGGCGAGGAGATCGCCTCGGCCTCCCTCGCCACCGAGGGCATGACCCCGCCGCCCGCCGGCGCGGCGCCCGGCACCGCGCCGAAGCCGATGACCGTCCGGCTGCACGCCGACAACGTGCGCGCCGACGTCGCGGGCGTCACCGGCACCCGCCGCGACTACCACGCGGAGGCGACCACGCGGCCCGCCGCCGAGGCGCGGCCCGACCGGGTGGCGGCTTGGCAGGCGGCCGGCACGCCGACCACGCCGCCGGCGGGCTCGTCGGTCGAGGGGATGCGCGGCGCGCAAGACGTGCGGCTGGCCGCGATCGAGGCGCTGCGCCGGGCGGGCGCGGGCGACGGCATCACCGGCCGGGGCACCGGCTCGCGCAACGCCCTGCTGTCCGCGCTCAGCTCGGAGACCCTCCAGTCGGCGCTGCCCGGCATGACGTCCGGGCCGCTGACCGTGCCGGGCCTGCACCAGGCGGCGCTGGGCCGCTCGCAGCACGCGGACCTCAAGGTGTACGCGAAGCTGGTCAACCCCCGGCTCGACTCGCTCAGCGACGGCGTGAAGCTGGAGAACCCCTCGTCCACCACGCGCACCACCACCGCCGAGGCGAAGCGCGCGCAGACCGGCGACGTCGTCGTCGGCGTGCCGGTCGGCGGGTTCGGCAGGAAGGCCGTCGACGGGCAGGGGGCGACCGACCTGCCGAACTCGGCGAACTTCTCCGGCACGGGCGTCGAGCTGAAGCACTCGGGCGAGGACAGCACCACCGGCTCCGGTGCGCCGCTGAGCGGCACCGCGCAGAACCTCAAGCCGTCCGGCCGCAGCGGTCTGGTCGAGTTCGACGTGGAGTACCGGTTCGTCGCCGAGGTGGACGGCAAGGTCGGCGTCTACGACCTGGTCGTGCCGGGCTCGGCGGACCTGCGGATGGCACTGGCCGACGTCGAGGGGGTGCTCGACCGCCCGATCCCGCCCGAGGTCGCCACGGCCCAGAACGGCGTGCGCGACACCGCGCGGACGTGGCGGACCGCGCAGGCGGCGGTGGAGACCGCCCGCCACACCGCGCAGGACCTGCTCGCCGAGCGGACCGGGGCGCGCACCGACGTGCCCGGCCTGGAGACGGCCGTGGAGACCCGGCTGGGCGCGGTGGACGCGGCGTTCGAGGTGCTCGGCACGCGCGAGCGGGAGTCCCGCGCCGCGCGCGACCAGCGGGACGCGGCGGTCGCCCTGGTGGAGTCCCGCGCGGAGGCGTCGGCCGACCTCGACCTGGCGTCCCGGCGGGCCGACCTCGCGGTGCGCACCGCCGACGGCGCCGCGCGGCTGGGCCACGAGCAGGTCGAGGGCCTGGAACTCCAGGTCGAGACGGTGGACGGCCTGTTCGCCAAGGCGGACGCCGACCTGCGCGCCGCCGAAAGCGCGCTGGCCGAGTTCGACCGCGCCCACCCGCCGGTGGTCGACCCGGCAGGCGTCACCCCGCCCCGCGTCGACCCGGGGCGGGGGCGCCTGGCCGACGCCGTGGAGCTGAACACCCGGCTGCGGGACGGCTGGCGGACCGAGCGGGCCGGGCTGGCGGAACGGCTGGACGCCGCGAGGCACTCCCGTGACGAGGCGGTCCGGCGGCAGGAGGCCGCGACCCGCGAGGCCGGCCCGGCCCGGGACGCGGCGGCGCAGGCCCGCGCCGACCTGGCGACGGCCGAGGCGGCGGTGGGACCGGCGCAGGAGCGGCTGGACGCGGCGACCGGTGCGGTGCGCGAGGCGCGGCAGCGGGCGCGGCTGGCCGACGAGGCCCGGATCGACGCGGAACGGGCCCACCAGGACGCCGTGCGGAAGGTCGCGGACCTCGACGCGAGGATCGCGGAGGCCAACGCCGAGCTGGGGCGGCGCCACACGGCGGCCGACACCGCGCAGGCCGCGTGGTGGGCGGCGAAGATCCAGGCGGACACCGCGATGAGCACGTTCACCGCGCCACCGTCCGACACCACACCCCCGACGGCCCCCCAGCAGCCGAACGCGCAACCGGTGATCGCCCCGCAGCAGGCGTTCGGCAGCGCGCCGACCACCTCGGAGCGGGGTTTCGGCGCCCCGGCCGACGGCACGCCGAGCCCTCAGCCGCCGAGCAACCCACCGCCGACCACGACCACCGCCCCCGCCCAGGCGCTCACGCCCGAGCAGCGGAAGGCGGCGCGGGACAAGGCGGTCGGCGACCTGGCGGCCCGGCAGGCGGCCGAGCGGACCGCCGAGCGCACCGCGTTGCAGGTCCGCCAGGCGCAGGAGAAGCAGAAGGCATCCACCGACCTGGCCGCCGCGCAGGCCGCCGAGTACCAGCGGGAGAGCCGGGCGCTGACCGCCAAGCTCGACGCGGAGGGCAGGAAGGTCGTCGCCGACACGCTGGCCCGGCAGCAGACCGAGCGGACCGGCGCGAGCACCCGGTTCGCCGAGCGGATGCGGGCCGAGCAGGCGCGGGCGGCGCAGCAGATCACCGAGCGCCACGCGGCCGAGCGGCAGCGCGTGGTGAACGACGTGCTCCAGCGCGAGGCGGTGGAGAACCAGCAGTTCGTCCAGCACGTCACCGCGCAGCCCGGGGCCGCGCCGGCGGCCGTCGAGCAGGTGCGGCAGCAGTTGCTCGCCCACCAGCAGGTGGCGCGGCAGAACGCCGACCAGCAGGTGGCCGCCGCGCAGCAGGCCGAGCGGCAGCAGGCGGACCAGCAGTTCACCACCTGGCAGGAGGGGCAGCGCCAGGTTGCAGAGCAGCAGTTCGAGAACCAGGCGCTGGCCGAGCGGCAGAAGGTCGAGCAGGACCTCGAGGTCCGGCAGGAGCAGGAGCGCAAGCAGGCCGAGCAGGACCTGAAGAACCGCCAGCAGACCGAGCGCGAGCAGGTGGAGCGGCAGCTCGACACCCGCCAGGCCGAGGAGCGCAAGCAGCTGGAGGAACGCCTGCACGGCCGCCAGGCACCGGCCTACCAGGCCGAGGTCGCGAAGTGGCTGCCGCCGGGGACCAAGCACCACGGCGCGTTCGCCGACGACGCGGAGGCCGGCAGGTGGGCCGACGCCCGGTACCCCGGCCTGGCCGGCATCAACCGGGACAACTTCCGCAACAACGTCGCCGGCCACAACGTCAACTGCACCAACTGCGTGATCGCCACCCACGAGGCGCTGCACGGCCGGCCGGTCGCCGCGCCGCCGCTGCCCGCGCCCCAGCACGGCGACTA
The DNA here is from genome assembly GCF_040655415.1 of Actinosynnema sp. NPDC050436. Classification (NCBI taxonomy): domain Bacteria; kingdom Bacillati; phylum Actinomycetota; class Actinomycetes; order Pseudonocardiales; family Pseudonocardiaceae; genus Actinosynnema; species Actinosynnema sp. NPDC050436. The sequence continues at coordinate 214,971 of NZ_JBFAJV010000006.1, forward strand.
CCTGGAGAACCACTTCGGCGCGAAGTTCCAGGACGCGGCGAACTACCATCAGGTGGCCGACTACCTCGGCGACCGGCCGGGCCGGCACGTCAGCATCGGCATCAGCCGCGACGACGGCACCGGCCACGTCTTCAACGGCTGGAACGACGGCGGGCACCTGACGTTCTACGACGCGCAGGCGCACCTCCCGGCCAAGCTGGAGCACACCGCGACGCGCATCCAGTTCATCCCGCTGCCGGACCTGCCGGCCGGCGGGAACCTGCCGGCGCAGCAGTCACCGGGCGCCGCACCACCCCCGACCGGCTCCGCGCCGCCGCCACCACCGGCGGCACCGGCGCGGGTGCCCTAGCGCCGGCCGGACCCCGACCGATGAGACGACCAACCGACGAGGTGCGTGTGACCCCACCACGAGGCACTGCCGAACAGTGGCTCGACCGGGTGTACGGCGGTGCGGCCGAACCCACCCGGTACGCGCTGCTGGAGACCGACCGGGTCGCGGTCTTCGGCTGCCGGTTCCGCGACGGGTCGTCGCCGATGCTGGCGGCGGCGATCGCCGTGCCGACCACCGGCGACGCGCCCTACCCGCTGCCCAACGACCGGCCGTTCGCCGACCTCGGCGTCGGCGAGGACGGCGCGGGCGGGTGGCGGGCGCCGGCCGAGCGCGACTGGGTGTGGCGGGTCAACGCGCGCAACTGCGTCGTCGCGGTGGGCGCGGTGGTCGGCGGAACGCCGGCCTCGGCCCTGCCGTGGCGGCCGTGGGACGAGCGGCCGGGCTGGTGGGACCGGCTGCGCGCGCAGCACTTCCCGCGCTCCGAGGTGGCGGCCTGCCGGGACTGGTCGGAGGTCGTCTCGGCGGTCCGCGACGGCGGCCCGGGCACCGGGGGCGTGGTGTGGGTCCGGCGCGAGCTGGCGGGCGTCGAGGTGACCGGCCACCTGGTCCACGCGCACCACGACGGCGACGAGGTCGTCGTGCTGGACGGCCTGCGCGGCGGCCCGGCCGACCTGGAGGTGGCGACGGTGAAGGAACTGGTGCTGGCCCGCTTCCCCCGGCCGCGCCCGGTGCCGTGGCACGAGCCCCGCACCCTGGGCGAGGCCGTGCGGGCGGCGGAGCGGCACCTCGCCGACACCTACGGCGGGCAGGTCGTGCTGGTCGACCCGGACCCGGCCGACGAGCTGGCCCGGGGCTGGCTGTTCGCGTGCACGACCCGGGCTTTCCTGGCCTCCGGCGACGCCCGGGACCAGATGCTCGACGCGGCGCTGGTGGTGCCCAAGGACGCCCGGCGCAGCCCGTTCGGCCTGCCCAACTCCGACCCGTGGCCGTGGCTGGCGCGCTGGGACGCGGGCGACGACGACCCGGGCGCGACGCCCGCGCCCGGCCCGGTCGCCTGGTTCGGGCCGACGACGAGCCGGCTGGGCGAGGTGACCGGCACCAGCGCGCACACCCGGTGGGGTGACGTGCTGGCCGAGTTCGCCGGCCTGCCGCCGGGCGCGGCGGGCCTGGTCTGGGTCCGCAGGATGGACCGGCGCGGCCGGGAGTCGGTCGGCCTGGTGGTGAACGCGCGGCGCGTCGAAGGCGGCTTGGAGCTGGTCGACGGGATGCGCGCGGAGCCCGTCGAGCTGTCCGAGGAGGGCGTCCTCGGGCTGCACGTGATCCATTACCGGTAGTCCCCGGCGTCTCAAGTGGACGCCTGCCGCGCAGTAGGGCAGGTCACACCGTCGGGTGAGGTGGTCCGGGGCGCGGTGGATGTCTCGTCGCTCACAGACGGCGGCGGCCGTTGGGTCGCGCAGAGCACCCGGGACTAGCATCCGGGGGTCAAGGTCCCCTTTACCACGGGGAGACCAGTCCACCACTGACGCTGGAGGCCGTTGCGCATGGCCGGCACCACCGCAACAGAGCGGTCGGGCACCTCCAAAGGAGGCGGCACGCTCTACCGTGGCGACCTGGGCATGTGGTCCTGGGTCGCCCACCGCATCACCGGTGTGTTGACGTTCTTCTTCCTGTTCGCGCACGTCCTGGACACCGCCCTGGTACGGGTGTCGCCGGACGCGTACGACAAGGTCATCGAGACCTACAAGAACCCGGTGGTCAACCTGTTCGAGGTCGGCCTGGTCGGCGCGGTGCTCTACCACGCGCTCAACGGCATCCGGGTGATGCTCGTCGACTTCTGGGCCAAGGGCCCGAAGTACCAGCGGCCGATGCTGTGGACGGTCCTCGTCGTGTGGGTGGCCGTGATGATCCCGGGCACCTACTTCATGGTGGTCCGCACCGTGTCCGAGATGTTCGGGGGTCACTGACCATGAGCGACCTGACCCTGGACAAGCCGCGCTCCCCGCGCCGCCCCGCCGCCCGCCGGAGCAACGGCGAGCTGTACAGCTGGCTGTTCATGCGCGTGTCCGGCATCGCGCTGGTCGTGCTGGTGCTCGGCCACCTGTTCATCATGAACATCCTCGACGGCGGCGTGCACCGGATCAACTTCGGTTTCGTGGCGGGCCGCTGGGCCTCCCCGTTCTGGCAGTTCTGGGACCTGGCGATGCTGTGGCTGGCGCAGATCCACGGCGGCAACGGCCTGCGCACCGTGATCAACGACTACGCCCGCAAGGACGCCACCCGGTTCTGGCTCAAGGTGCTGCTCTACGTGTCGATGGTGCTGATCATCGCCCTCGGCTCGTACGTGATCTTCACCTTCGACCCGAACATCACCTCCTGACCCGCCGCGGGGAGTCTTCGACATGCAGTTCCACAAGTACGACGTCGTGATCATCGGCGCGGGCGGTGCCGGTATGCGCGCGGCGATCGAGTCCGGCCAGCGCGCCCGCACGGCCGTGCTCACCAAGCTCTACCCCACCCGCTCCCACACCGGCGCGGCGCAGGGCGGCATGTGCGCCGCGCTGGCCAACGTCGAGGAGGACAACTGGGAGTGGCACACCTTCGACACGATCAAGGGCGGTGACTACCTGGTCGACCAGGACGCCGCCGAGATCATGGCGAAGGAGGCCATCGACGCGGTCCTGGACCTGGAGAAGATGGGCCTGCCGTTCAACCGCACGCCCGAGGGCCGGATCGACCAGCGGCGCTTCGGCGGGCACACCCGCAACCACGGCGAGGCCGCCGTGCGCCGGGCGTGCTACGCGGCCGACCGCACCGGCCACATGATCCTCCAGACGCTGTACCAGAACTGCGTCAAGCACGGCATCGAGTTCTTCAACGAGTTCTACGTGCTCGACATCTGCCTGACCGAGACCGAGGACGGCCCGGTCTGCACCGGCGCGGTTGCCTACGAGCTGGCGACCGGCGAGATCCACGTCTTCCAGGCCAAGTCCGTCGTGTTCGCGACCGGCGGCTTCGGCAAGGTCTTCAAGACCACGTCGAACGCCCACACGCTGACCGGTGACGGCATGGGCATCGTGTTCCGCAAGGGCCTGCCGCTGGAGGACATGGAGTTCTACCAGTTCCACCCGACCGGCCTGGCGGGCCTGGGCATCCTGCTCACGGAGGGCGCGCGCGGCGAGGGCGCGATCCTGCGCAACGCGTCCGGCGAGCGGTTCATGGAGCGCTACGCCCCCACCATCAAGGACCTGGCGCCGCGCGACATCGTGGCCCGGTCGATGGCGCTGGAGGTGCTCGAAGGCCGGGGCGCGGGCCCGAACAAGGACTACGTGCTGCTGGACTGCACGCACCTCGGCGCCGAGGTGCTGGAGACGAAGCTGCCCGACATCACCGAGTTCGCCCGCACCTACCTCGCGGTCGACCCGGTGAAGGAGCCGGTGCCGGTCTACCCGACCGCGCACTACGCCATGGGCGGCATCCCGACCAACATCCACGGCGAAGTGCTGCGGGACAACGACCACGTGATCCCCGGCCTGTACGCGGCGGGCGAGTGCGCGTGCGTCTCGGTGCACGGCGCGAACCGCCTGGGCACGAACTCGCTGCTGGACATCAACGTGTTCGGCCGGCGCGCGGGCATCGCCGCCGCCGAGTACGCGAACGCGCACGAGCACGTGGAGCTGCCGGAGAACCCGGCCGCCCAGGTCGAGGCGCAGGTGGCGCTGGCGCTGTCGGAGCACGGCCACGAGCGGGTCGCGGACATCCGCACCGAACTCCAGGCCACGATGGACGCGAACGCGTCGGTGTACCGCACCGAGGACACGCTCAAGACCGCGCTGCACGACGTGCAGGCGCTCAAGGAGCGCTACCAGCGGATCACCGTGCAGGACAAGGGGAAGCGGTTCAACACCGACCTCCTCGAAGCCGTGGAGCTGGGTTTCCTGCTGGAGCTGGCCGAAGTGCTGGTCGTCGGCGCGCTGGCGCGCAAGGAGTCCCGGGGCGGCCACGCCCGCGAGGACTACCCGAACCGCGACGACACGAACTTCATGCGCCACAGCATGTACTACAAGCAGGGTGAGGGCCTGTCGGCGGACATCCGCCTGGACTACAAGCCCGTGACGTTCACCCGGTACCAGCCGATGGAGCGCAAGTACTGATGACCGCTACCGCTGAAGTGTCGACGGGTTCGCGCGGCTCCCAGCCGCCGGTCCCGGACGGCGCGATCACCGTCACCCTGAAGATCCGCCGGTTCAACCCCGAGGTGGACGACGAGCCGCGCTGGGACTCGTTCGAGATCCCGGCGCTCGCGTCGGACCGCGTGCTGAACCTGCTGCACTACGTCAAGTGGTACCTCGACGGCACGCTGACCTTCCGCCGGTCGTGCGCGCACGGCATCTGCGGCTCGGACGCGATGCGGATCAACGGCGTGAACCGCCTGGCGTGCAAGGTGCTGCTCAAGGACCTGCTCGCGGGCGGCGGCAAGCAGACCACGATCACCGTCGAGCCCATCAAGGGCCTGCCGGTGCACAAGGACCTGCTGGTCGACATGGAGCCGTTCTTCGAGGCGTTCCGGGCGGTCAAGCCGTACCTGATCACCTACGGCAACGAGCCGACCCGCGAGCGGGTGCAGTCCGTGGCGGACCGGGAGCGGTTCGACGACACCACGAAGTGCATCCTGTGCGCCTGCTGCACCACCTCGTGCCCGGTGTACTGGACCGAGGGCTCGTACTTCGGCCCGGCGGCGATCGTGAACGCCCACCGCTTCATCTTCGACTCGCGCGACGAGGGCGCGGAGGAGCGGCTGGACATCCTGAACGACGTGGACGGCGTGTGGCGCTGCCGGACGACGTTCAACTGCACGGACGCCTGCCCGCGCGGCATCCAGGTGACCAAGGCGATCCAGGAAGTGAAGCGCGCGCTGCTGTTCAAGCGCACCTGAGCGGTACTCACGCGAAGAGGGGCGGAGCCGGTCGGCTCCGCCCCTCTTCCGCACTCGGGCTCGTGCAGCCCCGCCGGACCCGGCTCGGCCGTCCGGCCACGTGCCGCCCGCCGGACCCGGCAGAGCGGCTCCTCGCCCGCTCAGCCGGACTGCTGCTGCGCGGCGGCACGGGCCGCGCGGGCGGCCTTGGCCTTCTTGTTGCGCAGGTACATCAACAACCCCAGCACGAGGCCCAGGCCCGCGACCGCCGTGATCGGGCCGCCGACGTTGCCGAACGCCTTGAACATCGCCGTGTTGGTGGTGTGCGACTCCGCGACCGGCCCCACGTTCGCGCTGGTGGGCGACGGCTTGGCGTCCTGGGTCTTCTTCTTGGTCTGCGGTGCGCCGTCCACCAGCCGCCCCACCGGTTCGCCGGCGGGCAGCTCGAAGCCGTAGTCCAGCAGCTCCGCCGCCTGGTCGGTCATCTTGATCGGCGTCTGCTGCCCGCGCAGCAGGACCACGACGAGCCGGCGCCCGTTGCGCTCCGCCGCGCCGACGTAGGTGTGCTGGGCGTCGTCGGTGAAGCCGGAACGGCCTCCGAGGGCACCCTCGTAGGAGGTCAGCATCTTGTTGTCGTTGAGCACCGGCACGGTCCCGACGCCGTTGGGCGCGGGGAAGTCGATCCGCTGGGTGAGCACGGCCTGGGCGAAGTCCGGGTACCCCATCGCGGCGCGGAAGATCAGCGCCACGTCGTAGGCCGAGGTGCTGGTGCCCGGCGCGTCCAGGCCGGACGGGGTGACCGCGCGGGTGTCGAGCGCGCCCAGCTCCATGGCCAGCGCGTTCATCTTGCGGATGGCGCTGGGCAGGCCGCCGAGCCTGCGGGCCAGCGCGTGCGCGACGTCATTGCCCGACGCCATGACCAGCGCCTGCAGGAGCTGCTCGACGGTGTACTCCGCGCCGTTGCGCAGGCCGATGCAGGTGCACTCCTGGGCGATGTCGTCGGCGTTGGCGGCGACCGTGGACCCCGGCGACAGCTCCTTGGCCACGACCATCGCCAGCAGCACCTTCATCACCGACGCCGGGCGCTGGCGGCCGTGCGGGTCGTAGCCCGCGAGCACCGCGCCCGAGTCGAGGTCGGCGATCAGCCAGCCCTTGGCGGTGATGCGGTCCGGCGGCTTCTCGGCGTTGGCGGGCAGCACGATGCCGCACTCGCCCATCCGCTCGCCCCCGACCGGGTTCTCCGGCACCTCCAACGGGGGAGGCGGCTTGGTACCCGGAGCCACCTGTTCGGAGGTATCGACCGCAGGGGGTGGTGACACCCTGTTGTCGCACGGGGCGGGCTGCGCCTGCGCGGTCGAGGCGCCGAACACTGCGGTGGCCATCAGCGCGCAGGCAGCCAGCACCAGGGCAACGGGGCGTCGGGACGCGGGTGAACGCACCCGTCCAGGCTATCCACCCCGGTGAGGTGCTGCGCACCCGCCACGTCGGATACTGCACCCGTGAAGCTCTCCCGCCGCGCGTCCGTCTTCCTGGTGGCCTTCGGGGCGTGGTCGTGGGTGATCTGGCCCACGTTCCTGCGCAACATCTGGAAGGACCCCCGTTCGTGGGATGACGGCCCGACCGGGTTCTTCACCGTGCACCTCGTGCTGGTCGTCGCTTCACTCACGTTCGGCACGGTGATCGGCGTGCTGGGCGTGCGCGGTCTCCGGGCCGCCCGCAAGTAACCCACCACACCCCCTTGGAGGCTCCGCCGTGGAGTTCGTGCGCCTGCTGCTGGTGTTCCTGCACCTGCTGGGCATGGGAATGCTCGTCGCCATGTTCTTCGTCCAGAACCGGACCGGCAAGGACGGACCGCTCAACAAGGGCTGGCTGCACGGTGCGGCGCTGCAACTGCTCACCGGCGTGGCGCTGGTCGGCCTCGCCCCGCTGACCGACAAGGAGTACGACCACGTCAAGATCGGGGTGAAGCTCCTGGTCGTGGTCGTCATCGCGGGCCTGGTCGCGGTGAACCTGAACAAGCAGAAGGTCGCGTCGTGGCTCACCCCGGCCCTGGCGGGCCTGGTCGTGCTCAACGTCGGCGTCGCCGTCTTCTGGACCTGATCCACCCGCGCCCGATCCGGCGGCGCACCACCCGGGCCGGCTCACCCGCGCCGGCTCACCTGCGCGTGATCACCTGCGCCGGAACAGCGCGCCCAGCAGCCACCCCGCGCCGACCAGACCGGCGGCGGCGCGGGGGCTGGGCGCGCGGCGCACCTCCACCACCGGCCGGATCACCGCCGGCGGGGGCGGGGTCGGCGGGTCCTTGATCAGGTTCTCCCGGGCGGTGGCCGTCCACGCCGTGATGAACAGCAGGAACTGCGCCACCAGGTTCGCGAACACCAGCACACCGATCACCGGGCCGAACGCCGCACCGGCCGGCGACGCCGTCACCGTGGACAGGTAGATCGTCCCGACCTGCTTGAGCACCTCGAACCCGACCGCGGCGGCGGCAGCGCCTTTGAACGCGCTGGTCCAGCCCACGGGCTTGCGCGGCAGCTTCGCCAGCACCCACAGGAACACCAGCCAGTTCGCGGCCAGCGCCAGCACGATCGTGGCGACCTTGAGCACCGCCTCGGCCCACCACACGCCGTCCAGGCCGACGAACTCCAGCACCAGGTGCGCGAACCCGCTGCCCACCGCCGTGAGGCCGAACGAGACCACCAGGGCGACGCCCAGGCTGATCAGCGCCAGCAGGTCCTTGAAAGCGGTCTTGAGGAACGGCAGGTCTTCCTTCGCGTGCCCCCACTGGGCGGTCAGCGCGTCGCGCAGGTTGCTCATCCAGCCGAGCCCGGAGTAGGCCGCGCCGAGCAGGCCGAACACGCCGACCGTGCCCTTGGAGTCGATCGCCTGGTTGACCACCTTGTTCACGGTGTCGCCCAGCGCGCCGGGCACCGCCTCGGCGATGCCGCCCTTCAGCTCGTCCAGCAGGTCCGGCTGCGAGGCCAGCACGAAACCGGCGACGGCGAAGCCGATCATCAGCATCGGCACCAGCGACAGCACGCTGAAGTAGGTGACGGCAGCGGCGTAGTGTGCCCCGTACCGCTCGGTGTAGCGCTGGGCCGCGCGGAACAGGTGGTCCAACCAGGGGCGCTCCCGGCGCAGCCTGTCGAGCTTCGACTCTTCCGCCACGGTTGCACGGTAAGCGTTCGGATGATCACCCGCATCTCGGACGCGCCGACCACCCGGACGGCGTCAGCCCGCCAGGAAGCCGATCCGGTCGTAGGCGCGGGCCAGCGTCCGGGCGGCCACCTCGCGCGCCCGCTCCGCGCCCCGCGCCAGCACCTTGTCCAGCTCGGGCAGGTCGCCCAGGTACTCGGCGACGCGCGCCTGCACGGGCGTGACGAACTCGGTGTAGACCTCGCCGAGGTCCTTCTTGAGGTCCCCGTAGCCCTTCCCCGCGTACGCCGCGACCAGCTCGTCCACCGGGCGGCCGGACAGCGCCGAGTAGATCACCAGCAGGTTGCTCACGCCGGCCTTGCCCGCCGGGTCGTAGACGACCTCGCGCCCGGTGTCGGTCACCGCCGAGCGGATCTTCTTCGCGCCCCGCTTCGGGTCCTCCAGCAGCTCGACCACGCCGGCCGGCACCGACTTGCTCATCTTCGACGTCGGGTCCTGCAGGTCGAAGATCTTGGCGGTGTCCTTGACGATGTACGCCTCGGGCAGCCGGAACGTCCTGCCGTACCGGGTGTTGAACCGCTGCGCGAGGTCGCGGGTCAGTTCGAGGTGCTGGCGCTGGTCCTCGCCGACCGGCACGTGGTGCGCCTGGTAGAGCAGGATGTCGGCGGCCTGGAGGATCGGGTAGGTGAACAGGCCGACGCCGACCTGGTTCTCCTGGCGGGCGGACTTGTCCTTGAACTGGGTCATCCGGGACGCCTCGCCGAACCCGGTGATGCACTGCATGACCCAGGCGAGCTGGGCGTGCTCGGGGACGTGGCTCTGCACGAACAGCGTGGCGTTCTCGGGGTCGATGCCCAGCGCGAGCAGCTGCGCGGCGGAGACCCGGGTGTTCTGCCGCAGCACCTTCGGGTCCTGCTCGACGGTGATCGCGTGCAGGTCCACCACGCAGTAGAAGGCGTCGTGGGTCTCCTGGAGCGCCACCCACTGGCGGATCGCGCCGAGGTAGTTGCCGAGGTGGAACGACCCGGCGGTCGGCTGGATGCCGGACAGCACGCGGGGGCGGCCCGCCGGGGCGGCCTGACCGGCCTCGGGTGCGTTCCCGGCGGTGTTCTCGGGGGCGGGGTTCTCAGGGGCCACCACGTGATTCTCCCAGGGCCGCCCGGCGGCGCGGGAGCGGGCCGGCACTCGGCACCCGCGTGCACGCGGACCGGCACCCGGGCGCGGCGGCCCGGCACCCCGGACCCGCTGGGCTCCGGGCGGGTGGGTCAGGCGCTGGTGGGCGGCGCGGTGGCCGTGGCGGGCAGCGCGACCGCCGGAGCGGCCGGCGGCACGATCGCGGGCAGGACCGGTGCCACGAGCGGGGTGGCGAACTCCTCGGACTTCGCCCGCACCACGGCGGCCCGGCGTCGGCGGACCAGGCCCGCGACCAGGCCGACCACCCCGGCGGCCACCGCGATGACGCCGACCGGCGTGTTCACCGACGACGCGCCCAGGGCGGCCGTGCTCGTGCCCGCCAGGGCGACGCCCGCCGTGACCAGGGGCGACACCGCGCCCAGGACCACACCCAGTGCTGCACTGCGTCCGCGCACCGCCGAGCCTCCTCACCACCACCGCGTCACCGCTACGGGTGAACCCTGTTGACGGACGGCCGCGAACCTACCGAAGCTGTGGGGCTCCGGCGGGGAGAACGGTGGAAAAGGCGGCCGGCCGCAGACTAACCACGACACTCCCCGTGATCATCCCCGGGGCCTCACCCGGGGGTGCCGACCCGCCCGTACGTCGTGGTGCGCTGCCGGGCCGGACGGCCGGCCAGCGCGGCGGTGTCGTGCAGTTGCCGGGCGGTCCGGGCCGAGCCGTGCTCGGAGCCGGCCATCCGGCTGATCGTCTCCTCCATGAGCGTGCCGCCGAGGTCGTTCGCGCCGCCCCGGAGCACCTCGGCGGTCCCCTCGTCGCCGAGCTTGACCCACGAGCACTGGACGTTGTCGACCCGCCCGTGCAGCGCGAGCCGGGCGAACGCGTGGACGGCCCGGTTGTCCCGGCGCGTCGGGCCCGGCCGGGCGACGCCCGCCAGGTAGATCGGCGCGTTGCGGTGCACGAACGGCAGGCCGACGAACTCGGTCAGGCCACCGGTCCGGTCCTGGAGCCGCGCCAGGGTCCGGAAGTGCCCCAGCCAGTGGCCGGGGTGGTCGACGTGGCCGTACATCATCGTGGACGACGACCGCAGGCCCACCTCGTGCGCCGTGGCGACGACCTCCAGCCAGGTGGCGGCGGGCAGCTTGCCCTTGGTGAGCACCCAGCGCACGTCGTCGTCGAGGATCTCGGCGGCCGTGCCCGGGATCGAGTCCAGGCCGGCCGCGCGCAGCTCGGTGAGCCACTCGCGGACGCTCACGCCCGCCTTGGCCGCCGCGCTGACGATCTCCATCGGGCTGAACGCGTGGACGTGCATCCCGGGCACTTCGGCCTTGATCGCCCGGACGACGTCCGCGTAGTAGGTGACCGGCAGCTTGGGGTCGATGCCGCCCTGCATGCAGACCTCGGTCGCGCCCTGGTCCCACGCCTCGCCCGCACGGGCGGCGACCTCGTCCACGCTGAGCCGGAACGCGTCCGCGTCGCGCTCGCGCTGGGCGAACGCGCAGAACCGGCAGCCGACGTAGCAGACGTTGGAGAAGTTGATGTTGCGGTTGACCACGTAGGTCACGTCGTCGCCCACGACGTCGCGGCGCAGCTCGTCGGCCAGCCGGGCCATCGCCTCCAGCGCCTCGCCGTCGGCGGTCAGCAGCGCCATGGCCGCGTCGGTGTCCTCCAGCAGCCCGGCGGGGTCGTCGGCGGCCAGCCTGAGTGCGCGGGAGGTGTCCTCGGGCAGCCTGGACGCGGCCACCGGCACGCTCAGCGAGCCCCAGTCGCCGTAGACGGAGTCGAAGTCGCCGCGCCGGTCCCCGGTGCGGCCCTCGGTGTCGATGGCGGTGTGCAGGTCGGCGCGGCCGTAGGTGTCCAGGCCGCCGTCGGGCTCCTGCCACTCGCGGCCGACCACGGGCGCGTCCGGGTCCGCCAGGCCGTCGTCGCCGGCCAGCGCGCGGACGTGCCCGGTGAGCCGGGTGTCGATCCACTGGCCGGGTGCGGAGCGCACGTAGCGCGGGTAGACCGCGAGGCGCTCGCGCAGCTCGAACCCGGCGGCGCGGGTGAGGTCGGCGAGCGCGTCGACCTGCGGCCACGGGCGCTCGGGGTTGACGTGGTCGGGCGTCACCGGGGACACGCCGCCCCAGTCGTCGACACCCGCCCGCAGCATCAGCCCGAACTCGTCGCCGACCAGGTTCGGCGGGGCCTGGACGCTGGTGGACGGCGGCATCACCAGCCGCGCGACGGCGATCGCGGCGGCCAGCTCGCGCAGGTCGGCGTCGGGCATCCCGCGCATCGCGGTGTCCGGCTTGGCCCGGAAGTTCTGGATGATGACTTCCTGCACGTGCCCGTACTGGCGGGCGATCCCGCGCATGGCCAGCAGCGACTCGGCGCGCTCGGTCACCGTCTCGCCGATGCCGATCAGGATGCCGGTGGTGAACGGGACGTTGACCCGGCCCGCGTCGGTGAGCACCCGCAGCCGCACGGCTGGGTCCTTGTCGGGGCTGCCGTAGTGCGGGCCGCCCTTCTCGCTCCACAGCCGCTCGGCGGTGGTCTCCAGCATCATCCCCATGCTGGCCGCCACCGGGCGCAGCCGTTGCAGCTCCTCCCAGCTCAGCACGCCGGGGTTGAGGTGCGGCAGCAGCCCGGTCTCCTCCAGCACGGCGATCGCGCTGGCCCGCACGTAGTCGAGCGTCGACTCGTAGCCGCGCGCCTCCAGCCACTCCTTGGCCTGCGGCCAGCGCTCCTCCGGCCGGTCACCGAGCGTGAACAGGGCTTCCTTGCACCCCTGCGCGGCGGCCCGGCGGGCGATGTCGAGCACCTCGTCGCGCTCCAGGAACGCGGCGGGCAGGCGGTGCGGGACGGTGGCGAACGTGCAGTAGTGGCAGCGGTCGCGGCACAGCCGGGTCAGCGGGATGAACGCGTTGCGGCTGTAGGTCACGACGCCGGGGCGGCCCTCGGCGAGCAGGTGCGCGTCCCGCACCCGGCCCGCCGCCGCCAGCAGGGCGTCCAGGTCGTCGTCCCGGGCGTGCAGCAGCACGGACGCCTCGGTCACGTCCAGGACCGCGCCGTCGGCGGCCCGGCGCAGCGCGCGCCGCATCGCCGCCGGACCGGGGTGGGGCTCGGGCGGGGTGATCGAGATGTCCACGGCCACGTCAACGACCCTAGGCGGCCAAAATTCCAGCGCGGCCACCGGGAGTGAGATGAGGCACGTTCACCCGGCACGACCCGGCGCCCGCGCCGACACCGCAGGGCGCGGGCCGCACCCGCTCAGGCGATGCCCGGCGAGCGGCTCACCTCCACCTCGCGCGGTGCGCGGCATGCCGCTCGCCTCCCCGTCACGCGGTGACCGGGGAGCGGCCCATGACCAGCAGTTCCGCGTTCCGGTCGGCCGGCGTTCCCACGGCGTTCAGGTTCGCGTGCGGGTCGTTGAACGCGAACTCCCGGGCCAGCGAGGCCAGACCGCGCGGTGTGCCGTCGTCGTAGTCCGCCGCGTAAGGCGCGTCGCCCTCGACGAGCGTGGTGAACAGCGACAGGGTGCCGTCGCCGTTGTCGACCAGCTCGATGACCCGGGCGTGCTGCGGGTGGTCGACGTGCGCGGCGGTGTTGATCTCCCAGAACGCCCGGTCGCCCGTGCCGTGCGGGACGATCCGGTTCTCGTGGGTGTGCCCGTTGACCCAGGCGACCACGTTCGGGAACCGCTTCAGCAGGCCGACCAGCGCGGAGCCGTCCAGCCGGGGGTCCAGCGGGCGGCGGCGGTCGGGCAGCACGTTGCCCATGGTCCAGCTCGTGTGGTGGCTGAACAGGATGAACAACTCGTCGGTGACGTCCTGGGACCTCTTCAGGCCGAGCACGTCGTAGTAGCGGGAGCTGTTGCGGCGCAGCACCTTCTCCAGCCAGCGGAACTGGTGCAGGCCGATCGAGCCGTCCGCGAGGCCGGCGGTGGTCGTGGTGTCGAGGCTGATGCCGGTGACGCCGGGCGCGATGCGGAAGGTGTAGAAGACGTCCACGCCGTCGGCGTTGTCCGGGGTGAAGCCGTGGCCGACCGGTCCCGGACCGGTGTTGTTCGGGTCGAGGTGGGCGCCGACGAACCCGGCGGTGTCGAACGGCCGGCGGCGCGGGTCGGCGGTGACGGTGCGGACCAGGCCCCGGTCGGTCGCCAGCACGGCGGCGACGTCGGCGGCCTGCGCCGGTCGGGTCAGGGCGCGGGCGATGCGCGCGGCGTCGGCCTCGGGGAAGCCCATCACCTTGCGGCTGCCGGTGTAGAGGGCGTCGAGGAACGGGATGCCGTCCGGGAGGGTGCCGACCACGCTGTCGTCGTGGTTGCCGAACGTGCAGTACCACGGGATGCGCAGGCCGGGGCTGTCGAACGGGCGGATCACGGCGTCGAGCAGGCCCGGGACCAGCGGGAAGCCCGTGGCCTTGTAGTCGTCGGCGAGGGTGCTGCCGGGGTGCCAGTAGGACTTCGCGCCGGAGTCCTGCACGCCCTCGTAGCGCGCGGGGTCGCCGGTGTTGGCGGTGATCCGGCCGCCGTTGAGGACGGTGAGGAACCAGTCGAGTTCGACCTGCTCGTGGTTGTCGGTGTTGTCACCGGTGGTCATCACGAAGTCGATGGGGCGCCCGGTGAACGGGCCGCCGGGCAGCGCGTTGATCTTGCGCACGAGGGCGGTGGAGGTGTGCTGGGCGAGCGTTTCGTGCGCGCGGAACGCGCCGGAGCCCAGCAGCGGGTGGGTGTACTCGAAGCGCGCGGGGCTCTGGGTGTCGACCAGGTGCATGTCGGTGAACTGGACGAAGCAGGCCAGCGGACGGCGGTGGTCCAGCCGCCCGGGTCCGGGCGCGGCGACGTCCCCGCGCACGACCAGCGGCCACCCGGGACCGGCGGTGAGCCGGCGGTACCCGGCCTGCCCGACCGGCGTGGCCGCGCCGTCCAGGGTGGTGCCCGTGGTGGTGCTCGCCGGTACCCGTGCCGGGGCGGCGGTGGCGGGCGGCCCGCTCCACAGGACGGCCGCGCCGGCGACCCCGGTCGCGTGGAGGAATCCCCGTCGGTTCAGCGCCATCGACCCACTCCTCACCTGAGATTGGTGAAAGAGTTTCACGATCTGTGGCCCGGGTCACCAACACCAGGTGAAGTGCGGCCGAACGAGCGAAGGCGCTTCGCCTGCGCTCAGCCGCGCCGGTGTCGGTGCAGCTCGTGCTCGACGAAGGCCCCGATCATGGCCCGCCACACCGCCTCGGCGACCACCGGCGACAACCCCGCGTCCCCGGCCCGCCGCTTGACCCCGTCCACGACCCGCTCGACCCGGTCGGGCGCCCGCACGGCCGACTCGTCGGCCTTGAACCGGGCAGCCACCTCCACCAACCGCTGCCGCGCGGCCAACAACCGCACCAACTCCCCGTCCAGGGCGTCGATCCGCGCCCGGACCTCGTCCAAGGACTCCGGCTCAGCCACCAGCCACCCCTCCCGAACCGCTCACCCCATCGACCCCGTGTGCAGCCGACCCAGCCCGCCGGGGTCAGGCGCGAACCGCCCACCAGGTCGACCAGCCCAGCCGACTGCCCCCACAAGCCCCGCTCACGTGTGTGCTCGATCCCCCGCCCTCGGCCAGTCGAAGCCCACCGTGACCGGCGCGTGGTCCGACCAGCGCTCGGCGTAGGTCGCGGCGCGCTCCACCACGGCGGACACCGCCGTCGCCGTCAGGCCCTCCGTCGCGCACACCAGGTCGATCCGCCGGAGGATGCGCGTTGTCGAACACCTCAGTCACCCGCCTGGTCGAGCAGTCGGCGAAGCACCTGGTCCAACGCAGGTACCTTGTCCACGAGCGTCTGCCAGACCAAGGCGTCATCAACCGATGCGTACCCGTGGATCAAGATGCTGCGGAACGCGACGATCCGGTTGACGTCCGGGATGGCCGATGCGAGTTCGGCATCGACCTTGCGGAGCTGGTCCAGGGCCTCACCGATGATCTCGAACTGCCGCTCGACCGCCGATCTCAGCATGGCGTCCGCCTCGTAGTCCGTGAACGACTTGCCCGCGCTGAACTGGCCCAGCAGCTCCACGGCGTGCAACGCATCCCAGAGGAAGGCGCGGGGATCAGGCCGCATACAGCTGTTCCCGGGTCGCCATCACGCGCTGCCGGAAGTACGGGTTGCGGATGCTGGAACCGCTCACGAGGTCGACCGGCCGGCCGAAGATCCGCTCCAGCCCTTCCTTCAAGGCGAAGTAGCTGCCGAAGTGGTCGAACCCCGGACCGGCGTCGAACTCCACGAGGACGTCCACGTCGCTGGACACCACGTCGAACGAGTCACCGACAGCGGACCCGAACACGTCGAGACGCCGAACGCCCACCGCGCGGCACAGGTCCTCGACCTCAGGCCGCTTGGCGGCGATGATCTCGTGCACGGGCGTCACCTCCTGGCCACGATTGTGCCCGATCTCAAGCCCTCGGCCAGTCAAAGCTCACCGTGACCGGCGCGTGGTCCGACCAGCGCTCGGCGTACGTTGCGGCCCGCTCGACCACGGCGGACGTCGCCGTCGCCGCCAGGCCCTCCGTCGCGCACACCAGGTCGATCCGCCAGCCGGAGTCGTTGTCGAATGCCTTGCCCCGGTACGACCACCACGTGTACGGCCCGGCCACGTCGGGGTGCAGGGCGCGCACCACGTCCACGTACCCCGACGAGAACACGGACGACAGCCACGCCCGCTCGGACGGCAGGAAGCCCGACGACTTCAGGTTCGCCTTCCACGCCTTCAGGTCCTCCTCGCGGTGCGCGATGTTCCAGTCGCCGCACACCACGACCTCGCGCCCGGACACCGCCGCCTTCTCGCGCAGCTCCACCAGGTACGGCAGGAAGCCGGCCAGGAACCGGTCCTTCTCGTCCTGGCGCGGGGTGCCCGCGTCGCCGCTGGGCACGTACACGCTGGCCACCACGGCGGTCGGCAGCTCGACCTCCACGTACCGCCCGGACAGCTCGAACTCCGGCACCCCGAACCCGACCCGGACCGCCTCCGGGACCTGGCGGGTCAGCACGGCGACCCCGTTGCGGCCCTTGACCTCCGAGTGCGCCTGCGCCACGTGCCACCCGGCGGGCGCGCGCAGCTCGGCGGTGAGCTGGTCCGGTTCGGCGCGGACCTCCTGGAGGCACACCACGTCGGCGGACGTCGCGGCCAGCCACTCCAGGTAGCCCTTCTTCGCGGCGGCACGCAGCCCGTTCACGTTGACGGTCGAGACGGTGAGCACAGCCGGGCAGCCTAGTCGCGGGAGGCGGGCTTCCAGCCGTGCGGGTAGTCCGCGCCGCAGCCGGTGCACGTCGCCACCAGCCCCAGTTGGAGCACCAGGTAGCTCGACCCGCCCGGCGACGGCACGCCGCGCAGCTCGTGCCCGCCCAGCTCGGACCGCAGGCCGGGCCACTCGGGCGAGCACGCGCACGTGGAGACCTCACCGCGCCGGAAGGAGCGCCACCTCAGGAACATGCCCCCATCACACCACCGACCGCACGCGCCGGGTGTACCGGACCCGGCACGGCGAGTCCGGCCACTTGGTGTGCATCCCGGGCACCGGCCGGGGATCGGGGTCCAGGAGCTGGAAGTCGTAGTGCCGCAGCAGGGTCGCCACGACCAGCTTCATCTCCAGGTAGGCGAAGTGCACGCCGGTGCAGCGGTGCAGGCCGCCGCCGAAGCCGATCAGCGCCTGGCGCTCCAGCCGGCCCTCCCGACCCTCGGCGTACCGGTCGGGCCGGAACTCGTCGGGGCGTGCGTGCTCCTCGGGCAGCCGGTGCGACACCGAGGGCGCGGCGACCACCATGGTGCCCTCGGGGATCTCGTGGCCGTCCAGCTCGAACGACTCGGCCGCCTGGCGCACCAGCAGGTGGGCGACGGGGTGCAGGCGCTCCGACTCGTGCAGGCAGTTGTCCAGGTGGGTCAGCGCCTTGACGCCCGCCAGGTCCAGCTCGCCGGTCTCCGCGCGGACCCGGTCGACGTGCTCGGGGTGGGTGAGCAGGTCGACCAGCGCCCACGAGATGTGGCCGGTGGTGGTCTCGTGGCCGGCCCACGTGAACAGCAGGATCATGTTGACCAGCACGGCGTCCGGCACCTCGGTGCCGTCCGCGTACACCGCCTCGGCGAGGGTCTGGAGGAAGTCCGGCGGCGTCACGGGGTGGGCCCGGCGCTCCCGGATGAGGTTGCCGAGCAGGAGCCGCAGCCGGTCGCGGGCGCGGTTGCTGCGCACCACGGACGGCAGCGGGAGCCGTTGCGGCGCGGCGGGGTTCATGCCGGCGGAGAACCTGCGGAACTCCGCGAAGAAGTCGTGGTCCATGCGGGAGCCGAAGTCCGGGCCGAGGAAGCAGCGGGCGGCGATGCGCATCACCAGCGGCCCCAGCTCGGTGGTGAGGTCGAACTCGCCGGTGTCGCCGAGGCGCTCGGTGAACGCGGCGGTCTCCTCGCGCATCGTCTCCACGTAGCCGTCGAGCTGCCGGCCCTGGAAGCGCGGCACGACGATCTCGCGCTGCCGCCGGTACTCCTCGGCGTCGGCGAAGAAGTAGAACTCGGGCGAGAACATCCGCTCGAAGAACGGGTAGGCGGTGCGGATCGACAGCTTGCGGTCCGTCTCGCCGAAGAAGAAGCGGTTGCGCTCCGTGCCGAGCAGCACCACGGCGCGCTTGCCGGGCAGGCGCAGCGAGAACACGTCGCCGACTTCCCGGTGACCGCGCGCGATCAGCTCGACGGGGGTGCGGATGAACTCGACGAGGTGCCCCAGCACGGGTAACGCGCCGGACACCGGTGAGGGGTAGCGGCCCATGCCACCCACCGTGCCACCGCCGTCCGGGTTCGGACACCGCTCCCTGAGCGATTTTCACGTCTCACCCGCAGTCACTGTCCGAGGTCGGCGCGACGAAGTCGTTGTTCACCCACCGGCCGTCGGCCAGCAGCCGGAAGCCGTTCTGGACCGTGCGCTCGGCCTTCACCACCGAGTCGCGCTGCATGGTCGACACGATGGGCTGGGTGTCGGCGGGGCCGGACCGGACGTTGAGGATGTCGGCGGTCACCGTGACCTCGCACCCCGCCGCCGCCTCCGAGCCCATCGGCTTGCCGCCGTTGGTCACCCACATCACCCCCGCGGCACCGAGCACACCGATCACGATCAGCCCGCGCGTAGGAATCCCGAACATCGCCATGCCTCCCGAACACCGGTCCTGAAGTGCAGATATAGCCGATGTCGAGGCCCGTCGAACGCCTGCCGGCCGAATCCACCCGGCAGGGGAACCGATGGGGTGACCGCGACCGCCCCCGGCGACCGCCGGTCATCCGGCAGCGCCGCCCGGCAACGCCACCGACGAACACCCCCGGGAACGCCGAAGGGGACCGCACGGAAGCGGTCCCCTCCCCCTGCGACCGGGACGGCTCAGCCGGCCATCCGCTTCTGCAGGTTCTCGTCCAGCGTGCCGAGGAAGTCCTCGGTGGTCTGCCACTCCTGGTCCGGGCCGACCAGCAGGGCCAGGTCCTTGGTCATCCGGCCGCTCTCGACGGTCGAGATGACGACCTGCTCCAGCGTCTCCGCGAAGCCGGTGACCTCGGGGGTGCTGTCCAGCTTGCCCCGGTGCTTGAGGCCGCCGGTCCACGCGTAGATGGACGCGATCGGGTTCGTGGAGGTCGGCTTGCCGGCCTGGTGCTGGCGGAAGTGCCGGGTCACCGTGCCGTGCGCCGCCTCGGCCTCGACGGTCCTGCCGTCCGGCGTCATCAGCACCGACGTCATCAGGCCCAGCGAGCCGAAGCCCTGCGCCACGGTGTCGGACTGCACGTCACCGTCGTAGTTCTTGCAGGCCCAGACGTAGCCGCCCTCCCACTTGAGCGCCGCCGCGACCATGTCGTCGATCAGGCGGTGCTCGTAGGTGAGGCCGGCGGCGTCGAACTTGTCCTTGAACTCGGACTCGAAGACCGCCTGGAAGATGTCCTTGAACGCGCCGTCGTACGCCTTCAGGATCGTGTTCTTGGTCGACATGTACACCGGGTAGTTCCGCTGCAACCCGTAGGCGAACGAGGCGCGCGCGAAGTCCTCGATCGACTTGTTGAAGTTGTACATGCCCATCGCCACGCCGCCGTCGGGGCCGTAGTTGGCCACGACGTGCTTGATCGGCTCGGAGCCGTCCTCGGGCGTGAAGGTGACGGTCAGCTCACCCGCGCCGGGCACCTTGAAGTTGGTGGCCTTGTACTGGTCGCCGTGGGCGTGGCGGCCGATGATGATCGGCTTGGTCCAGCCCGGCACCAGCCGGGGGATGTTGGAGATGATGATCGGCTCGCGGAAGACCACGCCGCCGAGGATGTTGCGGATCGTGCCGTTGGGCGAGACCCACATCTTCTTCAGGCCGAACTCCTCGACCCGCGCCTCGTCCGGGGTGATGGTGGCGCACTTGACGCCGACGCCGTGCTTCTTGATGGCGTGCGCCGAGTCGATCGTGACCTGGTCGTCGGTGGCGTCCCGGTGCTCGATGCCCAGGTCGTAGTACTCCAGGTCGACGTCCAGGTACGGGTGGATCAGCTTGTCCTTGATGAACTGCCAGATGATTCGGGTCATCTCGTCGCCGTCGAGTTCGACGACGGTCCCCTGAACCTTGATCTTGCCCATACTCAGGGCGCTCCTCTCGCTCCGATGCAAGCAAGACAAGCGTACTGCTATGCCCGGCGGCGGGCGCGGGCACCCGGGTCGAATGGGAAGGGGGTCACAATGCCTTAGCCTCCTCACACGATCTTGGAGGGGGCCCATGTCGACCGGACCGACGCACGCGATGAGTGGCTTGCTGGCCTGGGCGGCGGTGACCGCGCTCGCCGAGGACCACCCGATCGGGCAGCTCTCCCCGCAGAGCTGGGCGGTCGGCGCGGTGCTGGCCACCGGGGCGGCCCTGCTGCCGGACCTGGACCACCCGTCCTCGACCATCTCCCGCACGTTCGGGCCGGTCAGCGCAGGTGCGTCGGCGCTGATCAACACCCTCAGCTCGTTCGTCTACCGCACCACGCGGACCCGCAAAGACTCCAACCGCGACGGCGGCCACCGGGGGTTGACGCACACGCTGGTGTTCGCCCTGGCCGCCGCCGTGGGCACGACGGCCGTCGTCCAGCAGTCGCAGAAGTGGGCGCTGCCGGCGCTGATGTTCGTCTTCGCCGGCCTGGCCGTGCGCGGGATCATGAACGACTGGTGCCCGCAGAAGGACGCCCTGCTCATCACCGGGGTGTCGGCGGCGATCACGGTGGCCTGCGTGGTGTGGACGGAGCAGACGCCGGCCAGCGCGGCGGCCTGCGGGGTCGCGGTCGGGGTGGGGTGCGTGGCGCACTTCCTCGGCGACGCGATCACCGAGCAGGGCTGCCCGATCCTGTGGCCGATCCCGCTGGCGGGCAAGACGTGGTTCCCGGTCGCGCCGCCGAAGGTGATGCGGATGCAGACCGGCGGCACGGTGGAGATGGCGATCGTCGGACCGCTGATCACGATCCTGTCGGTATGGCTCTCCGCCGCCGCGTTGCAGCGGACCGGCGTGCTGCCGTTCCTGGACGGCTTCGACCTGCTGCCGATCTAGGAACGGCGGACCACGCCGGCGGCTGTCGTCGCCGGCGTGATCGAAGACGACGCGCCCAACGCCGACGACCAACTCAGCGCCACCCGCGACGCCGCCGCCCTCGTCTACGCCGAGCAGTTCGGCGACAGCTCGCTGCGCGACCGGCCGCTGGACCGCGCCGTGCTGACCGCGTTCGCCGAGCTCGTCCGCGCGAGCGGCAACGACCGGGTCGCGGACCTGGGCTGCGGCCCCGGCCACGTCACCGCCCACCTGGCCGGCCTGGGGTTGGCGGCGTTCGGCGTCGACGCCTCCCCCGCGATGGTCGCGCTGGCCCGGCAGGCCCACCCCGACCTGCGCTTCGACGTGGGCTCGATGGCCGCGCTGGACCTCCCCGACGGCGGGCTGGGTGGCGTGCTCGCCCGCTGGTCGATCATCCACACGCCGCCGCGCGCCCTGCCGGCCGTCCTGGCGGAGTTCCACCGCGTGCCGGCACCCGGCGGTCACCTGCTGGTCGGCTTCTCGGCGACCGAGGGCCCGTCGCACCCCACCCAGGTCTTCGACCACGCCGTCGCCCCGGCCCACCGCTGGTCGCCCGACCACCTGGCCGGGCTGCTGCGCGAGAGCGGGCTGGTCGAGGCGGCCCGGCTGGTCCGCGAACCGCAGCCCACCGACCGCCGGCAGTTCCAGGAGGTCCACCTGCTGGCCCACAAGCCCCGACCGGACAAGATTTCGGACAACAGCCATTCGTAGGCTACCCGCGCCTCACCCGATCGGACTAGCCTCGCCGGGAACCGCGATCCGGTGCCGGAGGGACAGATCCACGTGGACGTGCGATGACGACCTGGCTCGGCCTCAACGCGGGCCACGACGACCCGGGCACCGCGGACCGGACCGCCCTGGCGCTGCACGAATCCCTGCTGTTCCACGCCCACCTGGTGTGCGTGCACGCGGTGGAGGAGGGCCACGCCATGTCGTTCCGGCTGGCCGACGACCCGTCGGAGAACACCGTGTCGACGCTGATCGAGCGCGGCTACGGCGTGGCCGTGCACAACGGCAGCCTGCAACGCCTGGCGGGTCCCGACCAGCTCACCAGGGGCGCGCTGCGCGCCGCGCTGGCGCACCGGCACCGCAAGGAGGGCCGTGCCCTGCGGTTCCCCGGCCAGCGCAGCCTGCGCGGCCGGTACGGCGTGTCGGACATCCTGGCGTTCAGCGCGATCGAGGAGGTCCTGCCGCACGGCGTCAAGAGCGTCGACGCGCGCGGCGACCTCCAGCCCCGCTTCATCGACGGCAAGCTGGTCCTCACCGTCTGACCTCCGCTGCGCAACCCCGGTGCGTCCGGCCCGGTGCGGGTGCTCAGCCCGGGTGCGCGCCGACGGCGTCCTTGATCTCCGTGCCGAGCGCTTCCGCGCTGCGCGCGCAGTGGGCGCAGCAGAAGAACCGGCCCTCCACCTCGACGCCGTGGCCGAGGATGCGGCAGTCGCAGTGCTCGCAGCGCGGCGCGAGGCGTTGGGCGGCGCACTCGAAGCTGTCGAACGTGTGCACGTCACCGCTCACCGTGCGCACCTCGAACGCCATCCAGTAGTCGTTCCCGCAGACGTCGCAAGTCGCCATGAGCGCAGCCTGCGGCTTGCCCCCGGGCCCGGCAACTCGACGTCACCCGCCCGGCGGGCGCACCGCGCGGGCCGGCGGAGCCGCGCGGACGGCTGCGGGGCGGAGCGGACCAGGCCGGATTCGAACCGGCGTACTCCCGCCTCGGAAGACGGGCGCGTCAACCACTGCGCTACAGGTCCCGACGAGCCGGGGCCGCGCGGCGGAGGCCGCGCAGCCCGGCTGCGCACAACCCTAACCAGGAGCCCGCACCGGAAGACAGTGCCGAACAGAGTGCGCCGAACGGTCCCGCTAAGGTCTGCGCGTGCGCGGGGTCGACTACTACGAGCTCCTCGGGGTGGGCCGCAACGCGTCCACGGCGGAGATCAAATCCGCCTACCGGTCGTTGGCGAAGGTCATGCACCCCGACGCGGGGGGCTCGTCGCTGACCTTCCGCATGTTGCAGGAGGCGTACGACACGCTCCGCGACCCGACGCGGCGGCGCGACTACGACCGGGGCTGGTCGTTCACCCGGCCGCACGCCCGGACCACGTCCACCCGCCCGCCGCGCACCGGCCGCACCGGGCGGCTGCGCAACTTCGGCGACGACCCGGACTTCGTACCCCCGAAGCCGCAGGTCGACCTCGGCGACGTCCCGTGGTGGCACCTGGTCGACGTCGGGCAGCGGGTCCGGTACGTGCCCGCCGCCGGTCCCGGCCACGCCCCCGCGCTGGCCGCCGTGGTCGGCTGGTTCTTCCTGCTGCTGCCCGTGGTCGCGGTCGACTTCTCCCCGCTCACGCTGGCGCTGTGGCTGCTCGTGGTGGGCGCGGCGGCCGTGGCCGCGTTCCGGTTGGTGCGGCGGTACTTGACGTCCGTGCGGGCGGACCGGGCGTTCGCGCACGACGTGGACGCGGAGGTCGTGCACGGCAGCACCGACGACCGGGTGTGCGAGCGGTTCACCGCCGACCTGCTGGCCCGCTACCTCACCCGGCTGCCGGGCGCGCGGGTGTTCCACGGCCTGGCGTGGCCGCGCTCGGTGTTCGCCGACGTGGACCACGCGGTGCTGTGCGGGCGGCGGCTGGTGCTGATCGAGTCGAAGTCGTGGCTGCCCGGCCACTACGCGGCCGAGGACGACGGCACCCTGTGGCGAAACGGGCACCCGTTCCGGGGCGGCGGCACGAGGCTGCCGCGCAGCCTGGCCCTGTACCGGAAGTTGTTGCCATGGCTGGACATCCGCACGGTGCTGCTGGTCTACCCGAGCCGCGCCGGCGAGGTGACGACGGACGAGGCGGCGGACGCCCTCGTGCCGCCGATGACGCCGACCCGATTCGTCGAGGAGGTCGGCGACTGGCTGGCCGAGGACCCGGCCACCGTCGACCGCGAGGCGTACCGCCTGCTGCTGGCCCAGGTCGTCCCGGTCACCCGACCCTGACCCCCGCGCACCTGAATGGCCGCTGTCGCGCGGCCGTCCGCCGGGCTAACTTCTGCGCACCCCGCCGACAGTTGGAGGAACGCGCGGTGAAGGTCGACGTCTTCAACGAGATCCAGGACCCCCGGCCGTGGCGGGAAGGGCACCAGCACGCGCGCATCACCGAGTCGCTGGAGCAGGCGAAGCTGGCCGACGAGCTGGGCTACGGCTGCTGGTGGCAGGTCGAGCACCACGGCGCGGAGGAGTTCAGCCTCTCGTCCGCGCCGGAGCTGATGCTCGCGGCGATCTCCCAGCACACCTCGCGCATCCGCCTGGGCCACTCGGCCGTCCTCGCCCCGGCCCGCTTCAACCACCCGATCCGGGTCGCCGAGCGGGCCGCGATGCTCGACCACCTCAGCAACGGCCGGGTCGAGCTGGGCCTGACCCGGTCCACCACGCCGGAGTGGCGGCTGTTCGGCATCGACCCGGAGCACGTCCGCCGGCAGACCCAGCAGGCGTTCGAGATGGTGCCCCGGATGTGGACGCAGGAGCGCTTCTCCTACTCGGGGCCGGACTTCGAGATCAGCGACGTGCCGATCGTGCCGAAGCCGCTGCAGCGCCCCCACCCGCCGCTGTGGCAGGCCGCGGCGAACCCGGCGTCGTTCGAGGAGGCCGGGAAGCGCGGCGTGGGCGTGCTGGGCACGACGATCTGGGAGTCCGCCGAGCGCGTGCGCAGGATGGTCGGGCTCTACCGCGACGCCGCTGCGGCGTGCACCGAACCGGTCGGGTCGTTCGTGAACAACCAGGTCGCGTTCTTCACGTTCGTACACTGCGCGGAGACCGACGAACAGGCGGTCAAGAACGGCGCGGTGGCAGCGGCGGCGTGGTACACCGTGAAAGCGCTGACGTTCTTCGAGGCGGCGGACTCGTTCGTGGAAACCGTGCGGCAGCACGAGAAGATCCTGGAGGACCCGACCGGCGGCGGCCTGACCGGTGACTTCCTGAGGGCGGAGGCACAGGCGTCCACCCGCCCGAACCGGGCGCAGGTCGTGATCGGGCGGGTGCTGCAGGGCGAGGCCGTGTCCGACGAGGAGATCTTCGAGGCGCTCAACGAGCAGGACTCGCTGATCGTGGGCAGCCCGGAGACGTGCCGGAAGAAGCTGCGCACGTACGCGGACCTGGGAATCGACCGCCTGATGGCGTTCCACCAGGTCGGCAACCTCTCGCACGAGTCGGTGATGACGAGCCTCCGCCTGATCGGCGACCTGATCCCGGAATTCGACACCTGAGCCGCCACCCCATCGGCGAACCTGCCCCACTCGTTACCGATTCCACCCGATCGAGTGGGCCGGGTTTGCCCGGATAACGGGCTCCACGACGGCCGCGATTCCTCAGTACGTCGAATTCGAGGATGTGCGCCATGAGCTACCCCCAAGGAACCCAACACCACCTGCCGGTCCAGGACGCGCCCAAGCCGAGGAAATTCGGTGCACTGGCGTGGACGTCGCTGATCCTGGGAATCGTGGGCCTGGTCGGCTCACCGATCATTCTCCTGAACAACCTCACCGCCGTCATCGCCGGTGTGGGGGTGGTACTGGGTCTGATCGCGTTGTTCGGCAGCAGGAAGATCCTCGCGGGCATCGGTGTCGTGCTCTGCGTCCTGGCGGTCGTCGCCACGGTGGTGGCGCAGAACGCGGCGGTGAAAGCCCTGGACGAGGCGTTCAACGGGACGACCAACGAGGGCACCGTGAGCGGCGGGGACGCCAAGGCGGACGCCGTGAAGAGCCCGCCGACCTGGGACCAGCGCTACACGTGGGAGAACGGCCTGGCCGCAGAGGTCTCCGCTCCCGCCGCGTGCACGCCGGGCGAGTTCGCCATCCCGTCGGACGTGGCACGGGGCGTGAAGGTCACCGTCACGGTCGTCAACGGTTCGGACAAGCCGTTCGACACGGGTCTGCTGTCGGCCGGCGGCGAAACCCAGTTCGCGGGGAAGAAGGCGGAGAAGATCTACGATTCCAGCGGGGCGTGCGGCGACAGTGCCCTCGCCACGGCGACCGTGCTGCCGGGGAAGACGTTCACCTACGACCTGGCGTTCGCGGTGGGTGCCGAACCCGGAGAACTCCAGATCACCCTCCAGCCCGACTTCGGCGCGGACAAGGCGATCTTCGTGGGCCAAGCCTGAGCGGGCGCTGCACACCCACCGCCCTCGTGCGTTCAGGCCGGCGGGGCTGCGGAGAACTGGATGACCGTTCCGACCACTCCGCCCAGCATCGCCGTGAAGAGGTTGACGTACAGGGATTTCGCCCGCGCGTAGACCCACCACGAGTCATCGTTCTTCGAGAACCGCAAAGCCAGTGCATGGCAGAGCGCCGACCACACCCCGGCAGCGACGAGGACGAGCAAGGCCCCTTTCCACGGCAGCCCCTTCTCGACCACACCCACGACCGGCCCCCACAGCAACACCACCGCCACCACGCACGCTGCGGCCACCGCCACCGCACTACCCAGGAAGAACCGACGTGACGAGACGACGGCAGCTTCTTCGAGGCGTTCCCGCAAGTCCTTCTGCTCCTCCTCCAGCAGGCTCAGCTTTTCCTCCTTCTCCCGCGCCCGCTCCTGCTCGTCCTGGAACTGCTTCTTCC
This sequence comes from Actinosynnema sp. NPDC050436, assembly GCF_040655415.1. Lineage (NCBI taxonomy): Bacteria > Bacillati > Actinomycetota > Actinomycetes > Pseudonocardiales > Pseudonocardiaceae > Actinosynnema > Actinosynnema sp. NPDC050436. The sequence continues at coordinate 241,664 of NZ_JBFAJV010000006.1, forward strand.
ACTTGGCAGCTTCGGCCTGCGCGCGCTGCACCTGTTGCCGCGACTGCCTCTTCGAGGTGTCCCGCCCCTCCTGCACACCGACCCGCCGGTCGACCAGCCGCTGGAGGTCGCTCTTCTCCGCGTTCAGCCGCTGGATCTCCGACTCCCGTTCCTGGTTCTCGGTCTCCAGGTTGCGCACGACCTCCGTGAGCGCCGTGTCGATGGCGACGACCACCTGGCTCTCGGCCACGTCGGACGCGACCTTCTCGCGGAGCGCCTCGTTCTGCAGCACTTTGAGGGCGGTGTCGGTCGAGATCGCGGAGTAGTGGGCCAGCTGCGAGATGATGCGGAGGGTGACCTGCTCCGTCTTCGGGTCGAACTCCTGGAACATGAACGGCAGGCGGGCGCTGCTGAGCAGAGCCGCCTCCAGCTTGTCGTTGCGCGGGACCCAGAACTGGAGCATCTGGATGAACTGGCTGGGGTGCAGGAAACACGGCGCCTGCCGCTTGGCGCGACGCCGGTCCTTGTCGTACCTGAGCAAGCCGGTGTTGTCGATGCTGAGTCCCCAGTACTCCATCTCGGCGACGATGCTGGTCCGCTTGCGCTTCTCCGCCGTGTACCGCCAGAGGACCACGTCGTGGACGACCGACCCGCGCGGCCTTCCCCGATCCTTCGCGCCCTCCCGTGCCACGATGTCGGCGATCTCGGACTGCACGGACTGCCGTTCACCGATCACCTGCGTGAGGGGATCGTCCACCACCGCGATCCCCTTGTCCGCGAGGATGATCTCCAACCCGTTGAGGTAGGGGCTGAAGTAGACCTCGGCGGTCATCGGCCGCCCGGTCTGCTCGACCACTTCCAGGAAGTGGGCCACCAACCCCGGCTGCGTCCCCGACCTCAACGTGGCGGTGGCCAACTCCGGCGTGATGAGCCCGCTGCCGACGCTGCGCCTGTTGACCAGGAGGGCGTTCGTCGCCTCGGAGATGGTCTGGGGAAGGACGAGGAACTGGACCTCGACCCGGTCCTCGATCTCCTTCAGCAGGTCGAACAGGTACAGGGTGGCTTCGTTCGACGGGTTGGCGTGCAGGGAGAGGATCGAGAACAGGAGGTTGGTGTCGAGCAGCACTTTGAAGCGCACCTTGCCGCCGTGCTGCGGAGCAACCGCGTCCAGCGACTGCCGGTCGAGGTTGGCGGCCAGGACGAGCAACTGCGCGTGCAGCCGGCCCAGCACCCACGTGCGGACGTGGTCGTTCTCCGTGTCGAGGAAGTCGGTGATCGCACTGCGCACCGCACCCCGCTGGTCCTCGTCGACGCGTTCCAGCAGGCGGTGGATCAAGCCGGCCTTCTCGATCTCCTCGTCCAGCCCGGCGAGGATGGCGTGGGTACGAGCCCCGAGTTGGCGGATGAGCGGGTTCAGCAGGAGATTCTGGAAGTCCGCGAAAATCTCACCCGGCGACAACACGCACCCGGCCTGCGCCAGGCTCTTCGCAAACATCCCACTGATCTTCTCTTCTAATTCCGCGGCTTCTTCCCGCTGCTTCCACAGGGCCCGGCGAGAGTTCTCGGAGAGCGAGCACCCGCCGGCACCGCCGGTCAACAGCGAACCCGCCCTCTTGAGCCTCTCGATGACGTCCGCGAACTGCCGAGGCTCGACCGTGACCCCGAGGTCGTCGACCAGACTCCGCTTGATCTGCTCCAGCCGCTGCGGACGGCCGACCTCGGCCAGTCGCCACAGCACGATCTTCCCCAACGCTTCCAGCCACCACTCCGACCGGTTCAACTCGACACGGTGGAGAACACCGACCAGGGAAGGGGGAAGAACGGCATCATTCTGTTCCAAAGGGACTCCTCACCGAGCACCGCGTACTAGGCCATCGCAAACCCCTCCAACCCCGTTACCCACATCCCATACCATTCCGGCCACCACAACTCTTTCCGAGGCGGGCTCACATAAGAGTCGCCTCCCAAACCGACTGACGACCTCCCGCGATCCAGATCAACGCGGAGTGTTCGACCATTCACCTCACGTCGAACCGCCTCCGCGAACCGACCGACCAGTACAGCCCGCTTGTGCCTGGGAACCAGCCGGCCTCCATACGAGGCCGCGTTGACCCGCCCCTCCGGGATGCTGCTCGATCAGCGCACAAGTGATGTGCGACTAACTGCTCCCTTCAAGCAACCGAGCAGCAGTTTTCGGGTCCATAAGGTTCGAGTAGACCTGTTCGCCGGACCGCAACGACCGATCCGGCATGGCGAACTCCGGGTACCAGCCATCCCGATCACAACCTGGAACCAGGTCGAGGGCGACGGCGACGAAGTTGTCGGGCACCGATCCGGTGATCCACATCGCCACGTACGTGCCCCGGTCCTCCACGCCTCGAACGAGCACCCCGAGTTCTGCACCGGCAACTTCGCCGACGTGTTCGTGCCCGTTGAGCAACGACGCACGCACCAGGCGCCGAACCGTCTCGCGCATCGCCCGCAGCATTCGGACGGCTGCCTCGGCGCAGTACCGATCGTGGTCGCCCCGGCCCGCGAGCCACTGGTCGCAGAACGTCGCCGACTTCAAGGGCGGAGTGTGCTCGGCGTTGTACCTGGCACGTGCGGCGGCGGCATCAGTAGCAAGCGCTTCATAGAAGTCATCCCGACTTCCAGCTTCCCTGACTCCCGCCACCGCTGCACTTTGACCTTGAACACGACTATGTCGTCAATCGAACGGATCCGCTCACGTGGACCTGTCGGCTCGGCGAACTGTTCGTTGCCCTTCTTGATCAGCGGGTGGTCGATCTCATCGAGGGGCTCGTCGATCGGCGGCAGGTCACGATTCAGATCCTCGCGCAAACAGCGGAGGGTCGGGCGAACGGCCATCAGGATTCGCTGACCCCGCCCAGTTCATCGAGACGTTCCTTGGACATCCCTGTCAAAGCAGCCACCTGACTGCTCCGGGTGCCGTCGAGCGCCGCCATCGTGCGACGCAAGGCGGCGTTGATCTCTTCCCGCCTCGCACCCAGGTACTCACGAACAGCAGCGGCCAACAGGTCCTTCTGGGACATGTGCAGCGCGGTGGCACCGTGCGCGATCAAAGCGTGCGTCTCTTGATCGACCTTGACAGGAGCAGACTGGACAGCCATGCCACACCTCCAGGTACCCAAGGGTACTCGGGTACCACTACAGGTCAAGTAGGCACGCCACTTCCGACGACCGGCGAGAACCGACTCGACGCAGGCTCCCCTGGTCCGCCCATGCGATGTTCTCGCCATGTCCCCGAAGCTGCGCCTCGCACAGGACCCGAACGCCGACGAACTGCTGTCCCAATAGCCCGCTGGCCCTGCTCTTCGGGATGCTGCTCCACCAGCACACTGTCTGATGTATGACATCGGCGGGGCGGGCCACCACCCACCCCGGAGTACTCCACCACATCCTAGTTGTTCGGTTCGATTCCTTTGGCAGGTCGCGAACAACTCCGCCTAGTTGTTTGGTACAGTTCGAAGAGCTTGATCCGAACAACTTGGAGCCACGCATGGCAGGGCGTCCGTCACGAGCGGTCGTGTACCAGCGACTGGACGAGGCTGTCGCCGAGCTTCGCGAACGTCTCGGTGGCCTGCCCGCTCCCGCCGAAGCCGAGGACATCTGGTCCAACATCTGGCACCAGGAAGCACACAACAGCACCGCGCTCGAAGGCAACACTCTCGTCCTGCAGGAGGTCGAACGCCTCCTGGACGAAGGCCGCGCGGTGGGCGCGAAGCCGCTCCGGGACTACATGGAGGTGCGCGGCTACGGCGACGCGGCCCGCTGGGTCTACGGGCAGGCCCTCGATCCAGGCGATTGGCAGACCGGCGACCTCGTCTCGTTGCAGGAGGTCCGCCACATCCACCACCTCTGCACGACCCCGGTGTGGACCATCGACCCCCACCCGCACGCAACCGATGCCGAGAGCCCCGGGAGCTTCCGCCGCCACGAGATCGCGGCGTTTCCGGGCGGCATGAAGCCACCGTCGTGGACCGACGTCGACCACCTCATGCGCGACTGGGTGGGCGAGACCGTCAAGCTGCGAGACCTCGGCGATGAACCTCTGCCGGAGTCGCTGGCACGTGCGCACAACTCCCTGGAACAGATCCACCCGTTCCTCGACGGCAACGGTCGTGCGGGCCGCCTGGTCCTCAACCTGCTGCTGGGACGGCTCGGCTACCCGCCGGCGATCATCTTCAAGAGGGACCGCGACAAGTACCTGCAGGCGATGAGGCAGGCGGACCGCGGCGAGTACGGCCCGCTGGGCGAACTCATCGCCCGCAGCGTCACCGCGAACCTGTACAAGTTCATCATCCCGGCCGTGGCCGGCCCGGTGAAACTCGTGCCGCTCGCCGCTCTGGCCACGGACGACCTGACCGAGAACGCACTCCGAGTGGCGTCCATGCGTGGCCGCCTACGCGCGATCAAGGGCGACGACGGTTTGTGGCGCAGCAGCAGGAACTGGGTCGACGAGTACCGCAAGAACCGCCACCGCCGCCTCGGTGGACCATCCTCCTGACAGCGATCGCGACCGCCGCGTGCAACCATGTCGCCCATGAGCCCGAAGCTGTGCCTCGCGCAGGACCCGGAAGCGGACGAACTGCTCTCCACCAGCCCGTTGGCCCTGCTCTTCGGGATGCTGCTCGACCAGCAGATCCCCATGGAGAAAGCGTTCAAGGGGCCCAAGGCGATCGCCGACCGGATGGGTGGCGAGTTGGACGTGCACCGGATCGCCGAGGCCGGTGAGGAGGACTTCGCCGCCGTCATGGCCGAGGTTCCCGCTGTGCACCGGTTTCCCGGGTCCATGGGGAAGCGGCTCCAGGGACTGGCCCGGTACCTGATCGAGCACTACGACGGCGACCCCGAGGTCATCTGGACCCGGGACGAACCCGACGGCAAGACCGTGCTCAAGCGGCTCAAGGAGTTGCCCGGGTACGGGGACCAGAAGGCGCGGATCTTTCTCGCCCTGTTGGGCAAGCAGCTCGGCGTTCGGCCCGACGGGTGGCGGGAGGCCGCCGGGGCCTACGGGGACGACGGGGCTCGGCGGAGTGTCGCCGACGTCCGGGACGCGGTCTCGCTCGGCGAGGTCCGGGAGTTCAAGAAGGCCGCGAAGGCTGCGGCCAAGGGTTCTGGCTGAGGGGCGCGGCGGGACGGGCGTTGTCGACACCCGGAGGTGTCGGTCCTCCGGGTTAGAGTCGCCGCGTGCAGTTGCCGGGATTGGCCGATCTCACTCCGTTGGGGCAGGGCGGGTTCGCCACCGTCTACCGGGCTCGTCAGGTCCAGTTGGGGCGCGACGTCGCCGTCAAGATCGACAACCGCGTCCTCCAAACCGAACGCGACCGGCGGCGGTTCCTGCGGGAGGCCCAGGCCGCCGCTCGGCTCTCCGGGCACCCCCACGTCGTCTCGGTGCACGATGCCGACTTCACTCCCCAGGGCACTCCCTACCTGGTCATGGAGCTGTGCACGGGCGGGTCGCTGGCCGACCTGGTCCGGCGGGACGGGCCGCTGCCCGCGCCCCGGGTCCGGGACCTGGGGGTCCAGCTCGCCGACGCGCTGGCCGCCGCGCACGCCGAAGGGGTGCTGCACCGGGACATCAAGCCCGGCAACATCCTGCTCGACCGGTACGGCACGGCGAAGCTCGCCGACTTCGGGCTGGCCGCCCTGCTGGACGCCGAGGGCAGTTCCACCGTCACCCGGGACGCGCTGAGCCCCAGCTACGCCTCCCCCGAAGCCTTCGCCATGGCCCAGCCCACGCCCGCCGCCGACGTCTACTCGCTGGCCGCCACGCTCTACGACCTGCTCGCGGGCAAGCCGCCCCGGCCGGTCCCGTGGCCCATCGAGTCCTTCGACCACCTCGGGGAGGTGCTGCGGTCACCGGTTCCGCTGGTCGCGGGCGTCCCGCAGGAACTCCACGACACGCTGGTGCGGGCGCTCACCCCGGACATCGCGTACCGGACGGGCAGTGCCGCCCAACTGCGGGACGAGCTGAAGAACCTCAGTGGCGGGAACCTGAGCAGCGGTAGTGGTGGTGTCGGGGGTGGGGTGCCGCCGGTTCACTGGCAGCACGTCGTGCAGCCGGTGTCCGGACCGCAGCAGGTGGCGCAGCCGTGGTCTGGGCCGCAGCAGTCCGGGCCGGGGGTGCAGCAGTCCGGGCAAGGGCAGCAGCAGCCGTACGGGCAGTCCGGGCCGCCGCAGCACCAGCAGTTCTCCGGGCCTCCTGCCCAGTACGCGCACTCCGGGCCGTTGACCACCAGGCGCAAGCCGTGGGCGGCGGTCGTGGTCGTCGCGCTGGTCGCGGTGGCCGTGGCCGGTGGGGTGTGGTGGATCAACCGGGAGAGCACCGCGCGGGACGACGTCGGCAAGGGCACCGGTGGGACGTCCGCCGCCCAGGACGTGCTGGAGACCGTGCCGCCTCGGCTCAAGTCGTGCGGTGAGGGCTTCTGCATGGCCGAACCCACCTGCTACCACGGGATCACGTCGATCGGCGGGCAGGCGGCGTCGGCGCGGCGCGCGGGTGACTGCTCCACGCCGCACTACTGGGAGGCGTTCTCCGGCGGGTGGCTGTCCGGGGCGATCCCCCAGGTCGACAACGACGAGCTGGTGAAGGCCGCCGAGGTGAAGAGCGTGTGCACGGCCGAGGTGATGAAGGCCAACACCCGCCCGGCCGTGGACACGTCGTCCTGGGAGATCACCGCGGTCGCCTTCAGCGACGGCAGCCGGAACTACTTCCACTGCTTCGCCAAGGACCCCGAGGAGGGCGAGGTCACGACCAGCGCCTTCGGGTCCTGAGCGGGCTTGAGCGCGAGCACCAGCAGCACCAGCGCGAGCACGGCCGGCGTGGCGGCGATCGGTGCCAGGGGCAGCAGGCCGACCCAGCTGATCACCAGGCCGCCGAGCACGCCGGACAGGCCGACGCCCAGGTAGATCGCGGACGCGTTGAGCGACAGCAGCAGGCCGCTGGACGCGGGCGCGAGCTCGATCAGCCACGACTGGATCGGCGGGTTCGCGGCCCAGGTCAGGGCTCCCCACGCGAACAGGGCGAGCGCCGCGCCGACGACCGTCGTCGTGGTCAGCGGCAGGGTGGCCAGCACGACGATGAAGCAGCTGAACATCGTGACCAGCAGCTTCCTGGTGTCGAACCGGTCCGCGAGCCGCCCGCCCGCCCAGTTGCCGAACGCGCCGCCGACGCCGTAGGCGACCAGCAGCAGGCTGATCACCACGCCTTCGACGTGCGCGGTCGCGGTGAGCAGGGGTGCGACGTAGTTGAAGACCGTGAACACCGACAGGCAGGCGAGCACGGTCAGCGCCAGCACCATGACGACCCGGCGGTCGGCGGCGGGCGCGAACCGCTCGCGCAGGCGGACGGTGGGCGGCGCCTCGACCACGGGCAGGCCTAGCCGGACGGCGACGGCGGCCAGCGCGGTGATGGCGGCGATGAGCCCGAACACGCCCTGGTAGCCGAGCGGTTCACCGAGCAGGTTGCCCGCCGGCACGCCGAGGACCAGGGAGAACGTCAGGCCGCCGAACACCAGGGCGACGGCGCGGCCACGGCGTTCCGGCGGGGTGAGCACGGTGGCCACGAGCACCGCGCCGGGCGTGTAGACGGCCGCGCCCAGGGCGCTGACCACGCGCGCGGCCAGCAGCAGCGGGTAGGTCGGGGCGAGGGCGGCGGCGAGGTTGCCGACCGCCGACACGGCGAGCGCGGCCACCAGCAGCGTCCGCCGCTCCCACCGGCCGGTGAGGGCGGCGAGCAGCGGGGACGACAGGGCGTAGGCGATGGCGAACGCGGTCAGCAACTGGCCGGCGGTGGCGTGCGTGACGTGCAGTTCCTCGCTGACGGCGGGCAGGACGCCGGTGACGATGTACCCGCTCGTGCCGATGGCGAACGCGCCGGCGGTGAGCAGGTAGGTGCGGGCTGACATGGGTTCGATTCCCCCGATCGAATGATGGTTCGACAGGAACCGTACTACGAGAATCATCAAAGTTCGATAGATCTCGTATCATGGTCGCCATGCAGGCGCTCCCCCACCCCGAACGCGACGAGATCCGCATCGAGGCGGTGCTGCACGCGCTGGCCGACCCGGTGCGGCTGCGCATCGTCCGGGAGCTGGCGCTGCGCCCGGACGGCGTCTCGTGCGGGCTGATGGACCTCGGCATCAGCGCCTCCACCCTCACCCACCACGTGCGCACCCTCCGCGAGGCGGGCGTGGTCTTCGTGACGCCGCGCGGCACCTCGCGCATCAGCAGCCTCCGCCGCGAGGACCTGGACGCGCTCTACCCGGGACTGCTGAACGGCGTGCTCGCCGCGCCGCGCTGACCGCACCGGGCCCGCGTCGGCGCGCTAAATGGTTTGCGGCCGTTCCTAGGGTAGTGAGACGTGCGCGCTTACGCGCTGCTTGCGCTCGCCGGATTCCGCCGCTACTCCACCTATCGACAAGCGATGTTCGCCGGCCTCGCCGCGAACACCACCTTCGGCCTGCTCCGCACGGCGGTGATGGTCGCGGTGGTGGGCGCTGCGCCCAAGGCCGGCTACGACGTGCCCACCGCCGTCGCCTACGTGTGGGTCGGCCAGGGGCTGATGGCGTTCGTGCAGCTCTGGGGCGACACCGCGCTCGCCGAGCGGGTGCGCAGCGGTGACGTGGTCGTCGACCTGCACCGGCCGTGGCACCTCCAGGCCGCCCTGTTCGCCGCGGACGTCGGCCGCGCCGGGTACTCGGCCCTGGTCCGCTTCGCGCCGCCGGTCGTGGCCGGCGCGCTGGTCTTCCCGTTCCGCTGGCCCGAACCGGCCGCGTGGCCGGTGTTCGCGCTCAGCGCGCTGCTGGCGCTCACGGTCTGCTTCGGCGTGCGCTTCCTGCTCAACGCCGGCACGTTCTGGTTGCTGGACAACCAGGGCGTGATGAGCCTGTGGTCGGTCATGTCGAGCGTGCTGTGCGGCTTGGCGCTGCCGCTGGCGTTCTTCCCCGACTGGGCGCGCACGGTGTTGTGGGCCACGCCCTTCCCGGCGATCGTCCAAGGCCCGATCGACGTCTGGATCGGCCACGGTCCACAGTGGACCACCTTGGCGCACCAGGTCTTCTGGGCGGTCGTGCTGCTCGCGGCGGGGCACTGGGTGCTCGGGCGCGCGGTGCGCAAGGTGGTGGTGCAGGGTGGGTGAGCGCATCTACGCCAAGCTGATCGCCGCGCGGTTGCGCGGCCAGATGTCCTACCGGGTCTCGTTCGTGCTCTACTGCGCGTCGCAGGCGTTGGCGCAGGGCTCCGAGCTGGTCGTGATCCTGGTGCTGTTCAACCAGGTCGACGCGCTGGGCGGGTTCTCCGCGACCGAGGTCGTGCTGATGTACGCGATCGCGTCGGTCGCGTTCGGCGTCGCGGACACGGTGGCGGGCCAGCTCAACGAGCTGCCGCGCTACATCCGCACCGGCCAGTTCGACGTGCTCCTGGTGCGCCCGTTGGGGACCCTGCCGCAGATCGCGGTGTCCGACGTCCGGCTGCACCGCCTCGGGCGGGTGGTCACCGGCCTGGGCGCGTTGACCTTCGCCCTGGTGCACAACGACATCGCCTGGTCGCCGTGGACGGCGCTGCTGGTCTTCGCGGCACCGCTGGCCGGTGCGGTGATCTTCTCGTCGGTGTGGGTGGCGGCCTGCGCGGTGTGCTTCTGGTTGGTGGAGGGGCAGGAGCTGGCGAACAGCGTCACCTACGGCGGCAACTCCTTCGCCTCCTACCCGGTCACCGTCTACTCGGGTTGGCTGCGCCGGGTCATGGCCTTCGTGATCCCGACCGCGTTCGTCGCCTACTACCCCGCCCTGGCCCTGCTGGACCGCCGGGACCCGTTGGGCGGCCCCGATTTCCTGGGCTGGGTTTCCCCCCTCGTCGCACTCGCCGCCGCCGGCGCGGCCGGGCTGGTGTGGCGCTTCGCCGTTCGCCACTACCGAGGGACCGGGTCATGATCGAGGTGCGCGACCTGCGCCGCGAGTTCACCGTGCGGAGCAGGAAGGGGCCCGACGAGGGCGGGCGGGGCTGGGCCGGGCGGTTCCGGCGCACCCGCCGGACGGTGTGCGCGGTCGACTCGGTGAGCTTCGACGTCGCCGCCGGCGAGGCGGTCGGGTACGTCGGGCCCAACGGGGCCGGCAAGTCCACCACGATCAAGGTGCTCACCGGCATCCTGGTGCCGACCTCCGGGCACGTCCGGGTGTCCGGCGTCGACCCGTCCCGCTCGCGGCGCGAGCTGGCCCGCCGGATCGGCGTGGTGTTCGGCCAGCGCAGCCAGCTCTGGTGGGACCTCCCGCTGCGGGACAGCTTCGAGCTGCTGCGCGCGGTCTACCGGGTGCCCAGGGCCGACCACGCGCGCCGGCTGGACGAGTGCGTCGGCCTGCTGGAGCTGGCCGGGTTCCTGGACACCCCGGTCCGCCAGCTCTCCCTGGGGCAGCGGATGCGCGGCGAGGTGACCGCCGCCCTGCTGCACGGCCCGGAGCTGCTGGTGCTGGACGAGCCGACCATCGGGCTGGACCTGGAGTCCAAGGAGCGGCTGCGCGAGTTCCTGGCGGAGCTGAACTCCGCGCGCGGCACCACGCTGCTGCTCACCACCCACGACCTGGACGACATCGAGCGGCTCTGCCCGCGACTGGTGGTGATCGACCGGGGCACCGTGCTGGCGGACGGCCCCCTGGAGGCGCTGCGGGCCGAGGTCGCGCCGGACCGGGTGCTCGTGGTCGACCTGGAGGTGCCCGCCGCGCCGCTGGACGACCTGCCCGGCGTGGTGGCGGCGCGCGTGGAACTGGGCGGACTGCGACAACACCTCACGTTCCGCCGCGCGGAGACCACGGCGGCGGCGCTGATCGCCGCCGTCGCGGCGCGGGCCGCCGTGCACGATCTGGTGGTGGAGGAACCGGAGATCGACGATGTGGTGCGCCGCTTGTACGCGCGTCGGTAGAGTCGGACGAAACGGTCACGTTTTCCGCACCCGAGGAGTAGCCATGCGCGCAGGTCGTCCGGTCGCCACCTTCCTGCTGGCGCTGGGGCTCGTCGGGGCGCTGTCGGCCTGCGAGGCCGTGCAGGACGCCTCCAACGCGGCGAACCAGGCGGGCCAGGCGATCGACAAGGTCAAGCTGTGCGCCGACGCGGTCGCGCTGGCCGGGTTCACGCCGAGCACCACCGACCCGCAGAAGGCCCTGGACGAGACCAAGGCCAAGGCCGAGGAGCTGAACAAGCTGGCCGAGAAGGCGGGCGACGCCACGCTCAAGGACGCCATCACCGGCGTCTCCGACACGATGTCCAACGTGACCCTGAGCGACCTCGACCCGGCCAAGATCGCGGACTGGTCGCAGAAGAAGCTGGACCAGGCCGCCAAGCTCACCGCCGCCTGCGGCTGACCCGCGAGAGCCGGCCCCGCCGCGCGGAATGGCCGTGTTGAGCGGAAATGCCAGGCTGTCGGTACCTTCGGAAGCGTCCTACGCTGGGACGCACCGGAGGTGTTGCACATGCACGCGACAGTCGGCGACCGGTTGCACGTCCACAGCCGCGCGGTGGGACTCGACGAGCACATCGGCGAGATCCTGGAAGTCCGCGGGCACGCGGGTGCGCCGCCGTACCTGGTCCGCTTCTCCGACGGCCACGAGGGGCTGGTCTACCCCGGCCCGGACAGCCTCGTGGAGCCGCGTCGGAGCCCGGAGGGCCTGACCGAGGCCCGCCGGGGCCCCGAGGGCGTGGCGCAGCCGCGCCGGAGCCCGGAGAACCTGGCCGAACCCCGCCGGGGCGACTAACCGCCCCGGACCAGCGAGTCGACCTCGGCGCGGTACAGCAGCGCCGGGTCGAACCCCATCGGGCCGAACTGGCCCGACACCTCCAGGCTGAGCACGCCGTGCAGCCTGGTGAACGCCCGCACCGAGGTGAGCAGCACGGCGGGGTCGACCTCGCCCTCACCCCGCGATCGGGCCCACTCCCGCAGCTGACCGTCCAACCCGGACGGCGTCACAGGCCGGGCGGGCGGGCCCGACTCGGCCAGGACGCCGATGAACGCGCTCATCGTGCGGTGCGCGAGCGCGATGGTGTCCTGCGGCGCGTGGTAGCCGGGCAGCGGCGAGCCGAACAGCAGCAGGTAGCGGTGCGGCTGGTGGACGGCCCAGGCGCGGTAGGCGTCCGCGAAGCCCCGCACGCGCTCGTCGCGGGGCCGGTCGGCGGTGTCCGCCACCGAGGCTTCGACCGCCTCCGCCAGGTCGCGCCAGGCGTCCCGGATCAGCTCGGTGAGCAGGTCGTCGCGGTTCTTGAAGTACCGGTAGAGGGCGGGGCCGGTGACGCCCATGCGCTTGGCGATCGCGTTGACCGACACCCCCTCCACGCCGAGCCCGGCGAGCTGCTCCAGCGCGATGCGCTTGGCCTCGTCCCTGGTCTCCTCGCGGTACCGCTCACGCCGGGTCGTGGTCACGTGCGCCCTCCCTTGACAGAGACACTCTAACTTGTGTTAGAACTTCTAACGTCAGTGAGAGGCAATCAGGGGAGCTGTCATGCCGGTGGTCGTGCTCGGGGCGGGTCGGGGCATCGGGCGGGAGGTCGCCCGGCAACTGGTGGCCGACGGCCGGGAGGTCCGCGCCGTCACGCGGTCCGGTGGCGTGCCGGAGGGGGCCGAGGACGTGCGGGCCGACCTGCTCGACCGGGACGCCGCCGTCGCCGCCGCGCGCGGCGCGTCCGTGGTGCACCTCGCGGCGAACGTGCCGTACCCGTCCTGGGCCGACACCCTGCCGACGCTGTTCGACAACGCCGTCGCCGCCGCCGAGGCCGCCGGCGCGAAGCTCGTGCTGGCCGACAACCTGTACTCCTACGGGCCGGTGACGGAACCGATCACCGAGGACACCCCGGAACGCCCCGCCGGGCCGAAGGAGAAGCTGCGCAGCGCGCTGGGCAAACGCTTGCGGGAGGCGTCCGTGCCGGTCGTGCTCGCCCGGTCCAGCGACTACTACGGGCCGGGCGGCGTCGGGTCGCTGCCCGGCGAGCTGCTGCTCAAGCCGCTGGCGCTGGGCAGGCGGCCGATGTGGTTCGGGCCGCTCGACGTGCCGCACACCTTCGCCTACCTCGGCGACACCGCCCGCGCGCAGATCGTCCTGGGCGACGACGAGCGCGCGGACGGGCGGGTCTGGCACACGCCGGCCGCCCCGACGCTGACCGTGCGCGAGTTCGCCGCGCTGGCCGGCCGGGTGCTGGGCACCCCGCGCGCACCCCGCCGGCTGCCGACCGCCACCGTCGCGCTCGTCGGGCTGGTCGATCGACGCCTGCGGGGCGCGGGCGAGCTGGACCACCAGCGCACGCGCCCGTGGGTGGTGGACCACTCGGCGTTCGAGCGCACCTTCGGCCCCCTGCCCGCGACCCCGCACGAGGAGGCCGTCGCCCGCACCGCCGAGTGGTACCGGGCCTAGCCGAGGACCGCCGCGATCAGCTCGTCGGCCAGCGCCGGGGTCGCGGCGGCGATGCCGGACCAGCGGCGGGACAGGTCGAGGTCGAACTCCAGCGGGCGGCCGTGCAGGTCGAGCAGCGCGCCGCCCGCCGCCGGGACGGTGACCAGGGCCGCGATCAGGTCCATCAGCCGGTGGGTGTCCGAGCCCGGGTCGGCGAACCCGTCCACCGAGCCCTCCGCCACCAGCGCCGTCTCCAGGCACGTCGTGCACAGGATGCGGATGCGGTCGGCGGCGTTCGCCAGGCGCGTCCACGCCTCCTCCGTGCCGCGCTTCGGGCGCATCAGGCACAGCGACGAGCCCTTCAGCGCGGTCCGGCCGGACGTGCGGTACGGCGTCGGGCGGCCGGCCTTCGCCGACCACGCGCGGCCCGTGTCGAACCACACCGTCAGCGCCTCTACGGGCACGGTGTCGACCACCAGCGCCCCCGCGAAGCACGACAGCGGGACACCCGTGGCCGCGTTCGCCGAACCGTCCACCGGGTCGACCACCAGGGTGGCGGCGGAGCCGTGGTCCACGAAACCGGCTTCCTCGGACAGCAGGTTCACGCCCGCCGCCTCGGCCGCCTCCACGATTGCGCCCTCCACGATCGCGTCCACCCGCATCGTCGGGGTGCCGTCCGCGCCGTCCGCGACCTCCTCGCGCAGCTCGGCGCGGGTGTGCAGCTGGCGGGCCTCCTGGTAGGCGCGGGCGGCGGCCCGCACCGCGGCGGCCAGCGCGGGGTGCACGTCCTGGGGGAGCTGGGGTTCCGGAACGGGCCAGGGGTTCTTGGTCACGGTGGAGAACATGCCACGGGGGAGCCCCCGGTGTGGAGGCTCCCCCGCGTCGTGGGAACTCAGATGAGGCCGAGGCCCCGGACCGCGTCGCGCTCCTCGACCAGCTCGGCCACGGAGGCGTCGATGCGGGCGCGGGAGAACTCGTCGATCTCCAGGCCCTGCACGATCTCGTACCGGCCGCCCTTGGCGGTCACCGGGAACGACGAGATCAGGCCCTCCGGCACGCCGTAGGAGCCGTCCGACACGACCGCCGCCGACGTCCAGTCGCCCTCGTCGGTGCCGTTGACCCAGGTGTGCACGTGGTCGATGGCCGCGTTCGCCGCCGACGCCGCCGAGGACGCGCCGCGCGCCTCGATGATCGCCGCGCCGCGCTTGGCGACGGTCGGGATGAAGTCGTTCTCCAGCCAGGACTGGTCGTTCACGGCCTGCGCCGCGACCTGGCCGCCGACCTCGGCGTGGAACAGGTCGGGGTACTGGGTGGCCGAGTGGTTGCCCCAGATGGTGAGCTTCTTGATGTCGGTCACCGCGACACCGAGCTTCTTGGCGAGCTGCGACAGCGCCCGGTTGTGGTCCAGGCGGGTCATCGCGGTGAACCGCTCGGCCGGGACGTCGGGCGCGTGCTGCTGCGCGATGAGGGCGTTGGTGTTGGCCGGGTTGCCGACCACCAGCACGCGCACGTCGTCCGCCGCGCCCGCGTTGATCGCCTCGCCCTGCGGCTTGAAGATGCCGCCGTTGGCCTCCAGCAGGTCGCCCCGCTCCATGCCCTTGCTGCGCGGGCGCGCGCCGACCAGCAGGGCGACGTTCACGCCGTCGAACGCCGTCTTGGCGTCGTCGGTGATGTCGATGCCGGACAGCAGCGGGAACGCGCAGTCGTCCAACTCCATCGCGGTGCCCTCGGCGGCCTTCACGGCCTGCGGGATCTCCAGCAGGCGCAGGCGCACCGGCACGTCGGGGCCCAGCAGGTGGCCGGAGGCGATGCGGAACAGCAGTGCGTAGCCGATCTGGCCGGCCGCACCGGTGACGGTGACGTTCACGGGCGTGCGGGTCATGAGCCTTCCCGAATGACGGTCGAACTGGCTTCAGTCCTCGGGCACGACCACTAGGCAGGCTGCACCTGTCAGCGGCGGTCTCTACTCCGGGACCGGCGCACGGGCGGTTTTGCCCGACGCGGTGAGGTTACCAACCGTTGAACGATGACAAGGTGTGACAGTGGACATCATCGGAGCGGACCCCGAAGTGGGCGAGGACTACGGCGACGCCGTGCTGGCCGGGCAGCGCTGGGAGGGGCGGTCGTTCCTGCGCTGCGACTTCACCGAGGCCGACCTGCGCGGGCTGGTGACGTCGAACTGCACGTTCACCGAGTGCAAGTTCGACCGGACTGACCTGGGTGACTCGTCGCACACCGCCACGGCGTTCCGCTCGTGCCGGTTCGACCGCGCGGTGCTGGCCTCGGCGGCGTTCCGGTCGTGCACGCTGCTCGGGTCGGTGTTCGCGGAGTGCGGGCTGCGCGGGGTCGTGCTGGAGGAGACCGACCTCACGCTGGTCGGGCTGTCCGGGGCGCTGCTGCGCCGGGCGTCGCTGCGCGGGTTGCGGCTGCGCGAGGCCAACGTCGAGGGTGCCGACCTGCGCGACGCGGACCTGCGCGACGCCGACCTCACCGGCGCGCGGCTGCGCGCGGGCAAGTTCGACGGTGCCGACCTGCGCGGGGCCCGGCTGAGCGCGGACGCCCTGGTGGCCGCCGACCTGCGCGGGGCGCGCGTGGACACCGGCACCGCGATCGCCTTCGCCGCCGCCCACGGCCTGCGGGTGGACTGAGCGCCGAGCCCCCGGTGAGCCCCGGGCGGGGCTCACCGGGCACTGCTCAGTGCGCGGGTGCCTCCTGGTTCGCCACCTCGACCAGGACGCCGTCGGCCAGCATGTCCTCCACCGACTTCGGCATCAGGTAGGCGGTGCCGCCGCCGGGCTGCTCGAACCACGGCACGGCCACGCCGGTCAGCACCTCGACCGGGCGGCGCAGGCGGTAGACGCGGTACGGGCGGTTGATCCAGGACGGGACCAGCGACCGCTCCGCGAACGGCGTGCCGGCGGCGTAGACCAGGTTGCCCGCGCCGTCGCCGAACCGGTCGACCTCCAAGCCCACCGGCAGCTCCACCATCTGCTTGTGGCGGAACAGGGTGAGCGGCGGCTCGCCGTTCATCGGGGTGATCGGCCAGTTGCGGGACTTGGGCGGTTCCAGGCGCTCCGGCGGGGTCTGCCGGCGGTCGTCGCGGAAGCCGTTGTTCGCCGGCGGGCGCTGCTCCTCGCGGAACCCCTCGGCCTGCGGGCGCTCCTCGCGGAAGCCTTCGGCCGGCGGGCGCGGGGGTTCTTCGCGGAACCCCTCGACGGGCGGGCGCTCCTCGCGGAAACCCTCGGGGACCGGCGGTCGCGGGGCCTCCTCGCGGAAACCCTCGACTGGCAGGCGCTCCTCGCGGAAACCCTCCGCCTGCGGGCGCTCGTCGCGGAAACCCTCGGGGGCCGGCGGGCGCGCGGGCTCCTCGCGGAAACCCTCGGCCGGCGGGCGCGGGGTGCGCGGCGGCGGGGGCGGCGGCAGCGGGCGCGGGACCCGGCGGCCGGTGAGGACGAGCTTGCCGACCAGGTAGGCGGCGGCGTCCTCGACCCGCTCGAAGCGGACCGGGTCGGTGGGGCCGTGGTCGAACCACGCCACCTCCCAGTCCGGGCCCTCGGTGCGCAGCACCCAGGTGCGGTCGGCCGGCTCGCCGAAGCGGTACGCGGCCGGTGGCACGTCCAGCTCGTCCAGCGCCCGGCGGACACCGGTCAGCTCGCGCTCCTCGTCCGGCGTGACCTGCCTCGGCTCGACGGCCCCGGGCTCGTGGTCGGGTTCGTGGTCGGGCTCGTCGCCCTGCTCGTGGTGCTGCTCGTGGTCCTGCCCGTGCCCGTCGTACCGGTCGTCGGCGAACCGGTGGTGGTCCGGCCGGTCGTCCGCGACCTGCGGCTGCTCCTCGAACCCGCCCTGCTGCTCGAACCCGCCCTGCTGCTCGAAGCGGTCGCGCTCCTCGAACGCGGGCTGCTCGGCGTACTGCGGGTCCGAGTACTGCTCGGTGAACGGCTGGTCGGTGAACGGCTGCTCGGCGGCCTGCTCCGGGCGGTCGAAGTCGGGCTGCTCGTGGTGGTGGCCGTTCTGGTCGGCCCGTGCCACCGGCACGTCCGCCAGGTCCAGGTCGTCCTCCGCCGCCTCCCGCACCACGGGCTCGTGGGCGGCCTCGGCGGCGGCCGGCCGCGCGGGCTCCTCCTCCGCGAACGGGCTCCACGTCCCGGTCTCGTCCTGCCCGGTCTCGTCCGGCTCGCGGTCGTACGTGGTGACCGGCGCGAACAGGTCCATGCCGTCCACGTAGGACTCACGCCGGTACCGGTCGTCGATGACCGGGCCGTCCTCCTCGAACCGCACCCGGTACGGCGGGCCGTCCTGGGCGTAGTCCACCACGTCCGACTTGAGCTCGGTCGGGTGCGCCGGCTCCTCGACGGTCGCCGGCGGGTGAACCCCCTGGTCGGAGTGGTCGCGCTCGCCGGTGTGGTCCCGCTGGTCGGCGTGAGCGCGGTCGTCGGCGAGCAGCTCGGGCAGCGGGGCGGCGACCGTCGCGCCCACCTCGACCGGCTCGTCCCGCTCCGCGAACGCGGGCTCGTCGTACCGCCGGCCCTCGAACTCCCGGCCGCCGGCCTGGCCGCCCTCGAACGCGGCAGCGTCGAACTTCGCGGTCTCGAACTGGCCGCCGTCGTGCGGCCCGCTGTCGTGCGCTCCACCGTCGTGCGGCCCACCGTCGTGCGGCCCACCGTCGTGCGGCCCACCGAACGCCTCGAACGCCTCGGGCTCCGGGACCTCGGCCACCGGCACGGGGGTGTCGCGCGGCGCGGCGGGGGCGCCCAGGTTGGCGGCGGCGGCGACCCGGGCGTCCTCGGACACCTCGGGCAGCTCGTAGTCGTTCGCCCTGGCCCGCTCCACCAGCTCCGGCTCGGGCGGCACGCCGTACGCGCGCAGGTAGTAGCCCACCGCCGCCGGCCAGACCCAGTGGCCGTCGGTCTGGAACGCCACCGGCACCACGGCCGGCGCGTCCGGGTTCAGCACGTCGGCGTCGAAGCCCCGGCCGACCACGGCGACCGGGGCGCGGTCCAGGTAGTCCATCAGCAGGTCGCGCTCGGCCTCCGGCACCGGCGGGCGGTTGACCGAGGGCCGGCCGCCGGGACCCGCGCCGTCGAACACCCGGGCCGTGCGGAACCCGCGCGGCTGCTGGGCGGGCGGCGGGGCCTGCGCCAGCCTGCGGCGCAGCCAGTCCGGCACGTTCTCGTCCGTGCGCGGGAAGAACCGCATCTCGTCCTGGTACGCCTGCGGCGGCGGTGGCACCTGCCACGCCGGTTCCGCGCGGTCGAAGTCCAGGTTGTAGCTGGACGGGTGGTCGAGCTGGTAGCGGGCGTTGGACCAGCTCCCCCGGCCCTCCCGGTACATGCCCACGCGCAGGCGCGCGAACAGCCCCGCCACGTCCTGCGGCGGGGACCAGACGCGCATGGTGCCGTCGGCGGACCGCACCTCGGCGACCAGCTCGGCGTACCGACCGGTCGCCCGGTACTCCGCCGTCACGTGCCGCCAGTCTTCCGGGGCGGCACGCATCAGCGTCAGGCCGATCTGCTTGACCAGCGCGTCCTGCTCGGTCGGGTTCAACGGCTTCGGCTCGGACACGTGCACCATCTTCCCCCGCGACTCCCCGTGGCCGCACCTGACCCCGCTGCGCCGAACGGACTAACCACGCGGTGCGACCGAGGCTAGACCTCCTGCGACGGCGGCCCGCTGCTCACCCCGGGCACCTCGACCAGGCTGCCATCGGCCAGCAGTGCGCGCACTGCCTGCGCCAGGAAGTACCCGGTGCCGCCGCCGACCTGGCCGAACCACGGCACGGCCACGCCCTTGAGCGCGGGCACCGGCTTGACCACCCGATACACGTGGTAGCGACGGTTCAGCCAATCAGGTGGCAACGATCGGTTGCCGTACATGGTCCCGGCCGCGTAGACCAGGTTGCCGGTCTCCGCGCCGAACCGGTCCAGCTCGGTGCCCGGCGGCACGACCACGGCTTCCCGGTCGCGGAACAGCGACAGCGGCGGCTCGTCGTCCAGCGGCTGGATGTCGGCCACCGGCCGCACCTCCGGTGCCGCCGCCGGACCGCCGGACCGGGCCGCGTCCAGGTCGTCGCGCCACAGCAGCTGCGCGAGCAGCGCCTTGGCCGCGTCCACCGCGTGCTCGTAGACCCTCGGCCGGCCGTGCGGACCCCGGTTGGCGTCCCAGAACTGGACCTGCCAGCCGACCGGACCGGGCGCGGGTTCCAGCACCAGGGCGTCCGGCTTCGGCTCGACGATGCCGTACTCGGCCTCCCCGACGCCGTAGTGGTCCAGCCGGGCCTTGAGGTGGTCCAGCGCCCGCTGGTCCACGTCGGTGATCACGCGGGGGGTGTGCGCGGGCAGCGGCGCGCTCTCGGCCCGGCCGGTGGCCACGGCCGTGGCGGCGGCCTCGGCGGCCGGGTCGACCGGCGGCACCGCGTAGCCGTTGTCCCGGATGTGCTGCACGAGCTGCGGCACCGGGGCGATGTGGTGGTTGCGCAGGTAGTAGGCGACGCCGCCGGGCCACACCCAGGTGCCGTCGGTGTGGAACGACAGCGGCACGGCGGGCGTCGCGTCCGGCTTGAACGCGTCCGCGCCGTAGGACCGGGCGGCCAGCACGACCGGCGCGTTCTCCAGGTACGCGAGCAGGTCGTCCAGCTCCTGGGGGTGCACGCGCGGCCGGTCGTGCACGGGCACGCCCGCCGCGTCCACGCCGTCGAACAGCGGGGCGGCGACCAGCTCGGACGGCGGGGCGGGCGCGTCGCCGCCCAGGTGGGCGCGCAGCCAGTCCGGCACGGTCTCCCTGGGGTGCAGCTCCAGCTCCTCCGCGTAGGCGGCGGCGGGCGGCGGCGACGTCCAGGCCGGCTCGTGGTCCCGGTCGAACTCCACCGAGTACGTGTCCGGGTGCACCAGGTGGAACTTCAGCGAGAACCAGGTGCCCCGGTCCGGCCGGGCCATGCCCTCGCGGAGCTGCACGAAGAACGGCAGCGCCTCCTCGGGCAGCCGCCACGGGAACGAGCCGCCGAACATGGTCAGCCCGGACGCCTCGGCCTCCACGTACCGGCCGACCACCCGGAAGTCCACGAAGAGCTGCTCCCAGTCACCGGGCAGCCGCTGCACCAGCAGCGTGGTGACCGAGCCGAGGATCGCGTTCTGGTCCTCGACGTCCAACCTCGGCGCGGTCATGCGTTCTGCTCCTCGGTAGCGGCCTCGGCCAGCCGGGCCCGCAGCCAGTCCGGGACGAAGGACTCGTCCCGGGGGAAGACCAGCAGGTCACGGGCGAAGTCGGCGGCGGGCACCGGCGGCTCGAACCTCGGGTCGTGGTCGAAGTTGTAGGTGATGTCGATGCGGACCGGCGCGTTGACCACGCACCGGCAGGAGAACCACGCGCCCCGGCCGGGCTGGTAGAGGACCTGCCGCATCTCCTGGAACGCCTGCGTCAGCCCGTCCGGCGGCAGCACCTCCGGCGTCGACCCGTCCGGCAGGTACACCGTCAGCGCCAGGTCCTGCACCGCGACCGTCATCTTCACCAGCAGGTCGATCCGCCGGAAGTCCTCGGGAGCGGCCGTCAGCAGCAGGCCGCCGATGCGCTGGAGCAGCTCGTCGTGCCGCTGCTCAGAAGTCGGCCGGCCAGAGGGCTGCGTTGTGCTCATTGGGGTAGCTCCTGACGTAGATCTCGGTCGTGCCGTCGGCGAGCGTCACGCGCCACCGGGTCTGGTAGGTGTGCGGGTGCCGCTGGAGCGGGTCGCGCAGGGCGAAGGTGTCGATGATCTCGACCGTACCGCCGGCCTTGATGAACTTCGACCGGTCCCGCTCCATCCGGTGCCAGGTCTCCTCCGAGGTGAACGCCGGCCGGCCGTTGCCCTGGTTCTGGTCGCGCTGCTGGCTCGACTGGTTCGCCGCCTCGGCCGGGAAGCCCAGCTCGTTGCCCTGGTGGTGGCCGCCGTCGGACAGCTTCTTGCCGTTGCCGTCCACCTCGCCGTGGTTGCCGACCTCGATCTGGGCGCTGCCGTCCCGGCGGATCGCGCCGCCCGAGGAGATGTCGGGCCGGCCGGTGGTGGCGACCGTCTCGCCGTCCCCGTTCGTGCGACCCCGCCACATGCCGTTGTCGGCGGTCAGCGTGGCGTTGGGCAGCGGCAGGTTCAGGTCCGGGCTGAACGGGCGGAAGGTGTGCAGGTGCGACACCGCGCCGTCGTCGCCGGTCTGGAACGTGCCGTAGCCCTGCTTCTGGTGGTCGTCGAGGGTGAACCGGGTGTTCGGCGGCAGGTCCGGGCGCGACGAGAAGGGCGCGGCGTTGCCGAACGGCGCGGTGACGGCGGCGACCTGGGCGGGCGTCCAGTGCGCCGGGGCACCGCCCACGACCTGCACGGAGTACTGGTACTCGCCGTCCACCCTGGTCCGCACCTGCTGGAGCCGGACCTCGCCGCCGGTCGGTGCGGGCCAGGTCTGCGCGGGCTGCTCGGCGCGGCCGAGCCCGTAGAAGCCGTCCGAGGTGACCTGCGCGCCGGCCGGGGCCTGGGCGATCTCGTTGTTGACCCGGCTGCGCTGGCCCGAGTGGGTCTCCTCGAACACCACGTGCCCGGCGTCGTCGGTGATGAACCGGCCCCGGTGCTGCCCGTGCTCGTCGGTGACGGTGTAATCGGTGTTGGCGTCGTGCACCTGGCCGGGCCGGCTGAACGGCTCGCCCTGGCCCAGGTCGCCCACCGACCGCTGGTGGCGGGCGTCCGGCGCGGTGCCGTCCACCGCGTTCTGCGGGTGGCCGTTCGCGTCGGTGGTGAACTCCTGGTGCAGCGGGCCCCGGTCGACGTTGTAGTTCGCGCCGGCGACCGGGTGGGTGACCTCCGGGTTGCGGGTGTCGCCCAGGAACTCCGGCGCGGCGATCCACCTCGGCCGGCCGTCCGCGTCGGTCTGCACCGTGCCCCGGTGGTTGCCGTCCGTGTCGTGGACCTCCAGGCGGGTGTCCGGCGGCAGGTCGGTGCGGGCGGTGAACGCCTCGCCGGGGCGCGGGGCCAGCGGGTGGTCCGGGCCGACCACCACGCGGCCGTTGGCCGGGGCCGGGGGCGTCTCGATGATCACCGTGCGCTGGACCGGGACCTCCTGGCCGCCGATCCGGACGGTGTCCTGGGTGGTCTGGCGGGTGCCGTCGGCGTTGGCCACGAACGCGTCGTGCCGGTGGCCGGTCTCGACGCGGTAGTGGGCGTCCGGCGCGGGGTGCCGGACCTCCGGGTTGTCGCCGTGCCGGGTGTTCGGGGCGATCGCGTCGACGTGGACCCGGCCGTCGGCGTCGACGTGCACGACCGTGCGCACCTCGCCGTTCGGGTCCTGCACCTCGATGCGGGTGTCGCGGGGCAGCTCGCGGCCGTCGAACAGCGACTGGCCCTCGCCCAGCCGGACCGTCTCGCGGTGCCGGGTCTCCGGCTCCTGCCACGGGGTCTGCACCTGCGGCTCGACGTCCTGGCGGCCCCGGTGCGCCTGGTCGTCGGTGGCCAGGTCGCCCTTCGGCTCGTGGCCGGGCGGCATCCCGTGCTCGCCGACCGGCGTGCTGGAGCCGTCCGGGTCGAAGGTGTGCCAGCCGCCGTCCGGCGGGATCCTCGGCCCGCCGGACTCGGCCGGCGAGCTGGCGTAGAGGTTGCCGTGCTGGTCGGACCACGCGAGCGCGTCCGGTGCGGTGACCGGCTGACCGGTCTCCCGGGCCACGTGGGAGGCCAGCGAGTTCTCCCCGCCCGCGCCCGCGTCGCAGCCGACGAACGTGATCGGCCGGTTCGCCAGGTCGGGGTGGTTGGTGATCAGCTCGACCAGCTCGGACCGGGTGTAGTGGGTGTCGCCGATCCGGACGCCGTCGCCGTCGGTGTGCACGTCGAGCACCGCGTGCCCGTCCGTGGCCGGGATGCGGCCGGACAGGTCGCGCAGCCGGTCCTCCGTGTGCAGGGCCACGCCCGAGTCGGTGACCTGGCTGTTCCGGATCGCCTGGTCGACCCGCTGGGACACCTCGCCCAGCGGGATCGGGCCGTGGTGGGCGACCGGGCCGAGGTCGGGGTTCGGGGTGTGCGTGGCCGGGCCCTCCGCAGGCGCGTAGCCGTCGAACGCGCCGTTGCGGGCGTCGGCGACGGTGGCGGCGTCGGGCCGCAGGACGTTGCCGTCGCGGTCGAACGTGCCGAAGTCGGGCGCGAGCACCCGGCCGTCGGCGGGCGGGACGTCCACCTCGCGCATCACGCCGAGGTCGAGCAGGCGCTGCACGCTCATCTGCCCCGTGGCGGGGTCGACCAGGGCGGGGTTGACGACCGGCTGGAGCTGGCGCGCGCCACCGGGCTGGTCGAACGCGGGGGCGACCTGCGCCAGCTCGACGGTGAGCGGGGCGTCCAGGACGTAGACGTGGTAGCCCTTGCCCATGCTGTCCGGCAGGATCGCGCGCTCGCCGAACCCGTAGGGCTGACCGTCCGGGCGCAGCGGCGACAGGAAGTCGCCGTTCGGGCTGCCGAACCGGTCGAGGACCGTGCCGGCGGGCAGCTCCACCACGACCCGGGGGCCGTCCGCGCCCTGGTTCGCGGGCCACGCGATCGACCCGTCCGGGTTGGAGTGGGCGTCGATGAACGGCTGGTAGCTGCCGTGCGGGCCGTAGGGCTGGTAGGTCGGCTCGATGATGGCGGCGGCGCGCTGGTCGTAGGTGCCGACCTCGCGGTCGGTGGGGCCGGTGCTGTCGTGGACCGAGTGGTAGGGCCCGTCGTGCGAGAAGCCCGGCACGACACCGGCCGGGTTGCCCCAGACCCCCTTGTGCGGGAACGGGTCCGTCGCGGGGGCGGGGGTCGCGTCGGTCGGGGCTGCGTCGGTCGGGGTCGGGTCGGTCGGGGTCGGGTCGGTGTCGGCGGGCCACTCGTGGCTGGACGCGGGCGAGTGCTCGTCGCCGGGTGCGCCGACCGTGTCCGGGGTCGCGTCGGTGACCGGGCTGTCGGTGACCGGGCTGTCGGTGACCGGCGTGGTGTCGGTCGGGGTGTCAGCCGGGCTCGTGTCGGTCGGGGTGGTGTCGACCGGGGTGGTGTCGACCGGGGACGTCTCGGGCGTCGGGGTCGGTCGGTCCGTGGTCGGCGTGGAGTCGGCCGGGGGCGTGTCGGTGCCGCGCGAGGCGGGGCCATCGGTGCCGCGCGACGCGGGTGCGTCCACGCCCCGGGAGGCGGGGGCGTCGGTGCGCGGGGCGGTGCCGAGGTCTGCTCGGGGGGCTGCCGGGGCCTGGCTCGGCGTCGGGTTGGGCGTCGGGCGCGGGGCCTGGGCGTCCGGGCGGGTCGGGGGCGTGCCCGGCTGGTGGGGAGTCGAGCCGGGGTGGTGCGCCGGTGCGCCGGGCTGGTGACCGGGGCCGGAACCCGCCGGTTGCGGGCCGAAGCCACCGGGTTGGGGCCCGAAGCCGCCGGGCTGGGGGCCGAAGCCCCCGGCGGGCGGGGCGGACGGGCCGCGCTGTTCGGGCATGGTCGGTGCGCCGTGCTGCGGCGCGCTGTGCTGCGGCGCGGGACCGGTGTCGCGGAACGGCTGGGACGGCAGACCGGTCACCGAACTGGCGCTGACCGCGTCCGTGCCGTGCACGGTCCGCTCGTGACCGCCGGGGTTCGGGTCCGAGAAGAAGCCGGACGACGTCGGCGCGGAAGGCCCACGCCCACCACCACCTCCGCCACCGCCGCCGGGAGGAGGCGCGAACCCGCCACCGCCGGCCATCGGCGCACCCATGCCACCCGCCGACGCCGGACCCGCAGCAGGTCCACCCGCAGCAGGCCCACCCACAGCCGGTCCGGACGCGGCAGGCCCGGTCGGACCCGCCGCCGGACCACCGGGGACCCCGCCGGCGGGAGCGCCTGCGGGCGGTGCCACGGGAGCCACCCCACTGGTCGGTACCGCACCGGGAACCGGCCCACCGGTCACCCCGGGCAGCGGACCCGCCCCCGGAACCGAACCGACCGGAGGCGAGCCGACAGGTGCCGACCCGGTGGGTGCCGAACCCGCCGGAGCCGAGCCGACGGGAGGCGAGCCGGCCGGAACCGAACCGACAGGAGGCGAGCCGGCCGGGGTCGAGCCGGAGGTGCTGCCACCGGGGGTCGACGCGCCGGGAGTGGCGCTGTGGCCGGGGGTGAAGGGCGAGCCGCCGGGGCCACCGCCCGGAGCGCGGCTGCTGGAACCGTTGCCAGGCGTGCTGCCGGAACCGTTGCCGGGGGTGTTGCCCGGCGTGCTGCCGGGGCTCGCGCCGGGGGTGCCCGGAGTTGCGCCGTGCGGGGTGCTGCCGGGGGTCGAGCCCAGGCCGGAACCGCCCGGGGTGGAGTGCGGGGTCGCACCGGGGACGCCTGCCGCACCGGGCACGCCGGCGGCACCCGGGATGCCCGCCGCGCCGGGGACGCGGGGCGTGCCACCCGGAGTCGTGCCGCCCGGAGTCGTGCCGCCAGGGGTCGCGCCACCGGGGCTGGTGCCGCCGGGGGTCGCGCCGCTCGGCGTGGGACCGCCCGCGCCCAGGCGGTTGCCGATCGACGACGGGCTGCCGCCGGTACCGGGGGACGTCGGCACGGAGCCGGCTCCCGGACGGGAGATCGGGGCGGTCGCCGGCGCGAAGCCCGCCGGTGCGGAGGTGCCGCCGGGCGCGGGTGCGTGGTCGCCGCCGACCCTCGGCGGCGCGGACACCGGCGTCGCCGGGGCGGGTGGGGCGGCCACGGAGGACGCCGTGGTCGAGTCGCCGCCGGCGGGGCGGTTCAGGCCGTCGCGGCTCACGGTCGGGCCGCCCGGGGTGGTACCGCCCGGGGTCGGGCCGCCGGGGGTCGGGCCGCCCGGGGTGCCGCCCACCGTGGGCGGTGCGGACACCGGGCCGAGGTTCGGCGGGCCGTCCGGGCCGCCGGCGTTCACCCTCGGCGCCTCGACGCTGATGCCGTCCTTCGCGCCGCCGATGCCGCCGGACACCGCGCCGGCCGACGCGCCCATCAGCACGTCGCGCGCGCTGATGTCCTGGCCCATCACCGCCGCCGTGCCGACCGTGGACACCGCGCCCTCGACCGCGCCGCGCGTGGCACCGACCGCCACCTGGCCGGCCAGGCCGCCGCCCTCGAACTTCAGGCCGCCGGACACGCCGCCGACCAGGCCGGAGACCGCGCCGGACACCGCCGCCTCGCCGGTCTTGCCCCAGTCCCAGTCCTTGCGCTCGCCGCTGAGCATCTGCACGCCCTGGATGGCGGCGTCGATGCCGACCGAGATGGCGACCTCTTTCAGGATCGCCAGGACGAGCTGCCGGAAGGTGAACTGCACGATCAGGCGGGTCGCCTGCTGGGCGATCGGGATGCCCGCCGTGGTCGCGCCGAAGGTGCCGAACGCGGCGGCGACCAGCGCGGCGATCTCGATGGCCAGCGCGATCAGCGACGCGATGATCGACAGCTTGGTGTACTCGACCTCCAGCGCGGTGTTGTCGCAGCTCTCGGCGAGCTGCTCGCAGATCTTCTGCAGCTTGGGCAGGTAGGACTCGTCGCCGTCGGCGAACTTCTTCCAGTACTCCTCGAACCGCTGGACGGCCTCGCCGGTCTGGCTGGCCATCACCGTCGACGCGGCCCCGTTGGCCTCGTCGATCACCGACTTCACGCCCTGTGCGGCTGTGCGGTAGGCGTCGGCCATGCGCCGCAACGCCGTCTCGTCACCCTCCGGCCAGCTCTGCCCGACCACGATCGGGAAGAGCCAGGTGACCTCGCTCGGGATCTCGATGCCCACCGCAGTGCCCCTCAGTAAGTCCGTCAGTAGGTCCGGGAGATCCCGGTCGCGTTGCCCTGGTCGACGCCCTCGTAGGTGTCGGCCGACTGCTCGACACCCGTCCGGATGTCCTGCAGCGCCTTCGCCAGGTTCTGGAACGCGTCGAGCGTGGCCGTGGAGTTGGGCACGTAGTTCTTGGCGAACGCCTGCCCCGACTCGTCGCCGCCCCAGCACTGCCCCTCGGCCTGGAGCGCGCCGCTGAGCTGCTGGAGGACGCCGTCGAGCGCGTCACCCGATCCGCTGAACTGGGCGGCGCCCCGGCGCATACCCGGGACGTCGACCTGGAACCCTCCGCCGGTCACCAGCCACTCCTGTCCAGGAAGCTCTCGCCGTCCTCGTCGTCGGGCCTCGGCGCGGGGGGCTGCCGCCGCGCCGACGGCGGCTGCGGCACCGGGGGCGGTGGCGGGATGAGGTCGGCGAGCGACGGGACGCCGGGCAGCAGCTCCGACAGGTCGACGCTCGCGCCCTGCTGGGCCGGCGCGACCACCTCGTTCAGCTCGGTGCGCGACCGGGCCACGGCCTGCAGGACCGTCTCGGTGGCCAGCCGCGCGAGCTTGTCCGGGGTGGTGCGCTCGAAGGCGTTGGCGGAGAACTCCAGCGACGTCAGCGCGCCCGTGGAGTCGACCGACGCCCGGACCGCGCCGTCCTTGGACACCGCCGTCGCGGTGATCGCCTGGACCCGCTCCTGGGTCTCGCGCAGCTGCGCCGTCTTGGTCTTCAGCTCGGCGAGGAGCGTGTCGACCTGCTCGCGCATGGCGGCGTTGCGGGCCTCCAACACTGCCCTGCGCCCGGTGGGATCGGTCACAGCTGTCCCCTCGCTCGTGCTTCTAGGAGGTGCTGACGCTAACCGAGGCCGTCGGGTTCCCACGGATGTCGACACCGGGTCGAGGGGGCCGGTCGGGTGCAGAGTGGACGGGTGCTCCGCCCCTACCGCGAACTCGCGGCGACCCCCGGACTGCCGTCGCTGCTGCTGTGGTCGGTGCTCGGCCGGGTGCACCTCCCGGGCACGCCGCTCGCGTCGTCGTTCCTGATCGCCGGGTGGACCGGGTCGCACGCGGTGGCGGGGCTGGTCGGCGGCGTGTTCGCCGTCGGCCCGGGCGTGGCGAGCCCGCTGCGCGGACGTGCCGCCGACCGCGACCCGTCCAGTCGGTTGCTGCTGGTCACGGCCGTGGGCTACAGGCCGGCGAGCGCGGTCGCGGGGCCGCTGCCGGTGCTGCCGGCACCGGGCTGGTGGCCGCTGTCGGTGGTCGTGGCGGCGCTGGCCGGGATGTCCGTGCCGCCGGTGACCCAGCTCAGCCGGGCGAGCTTCCCGAGGCCGGCCACCGGGCCGGCGCGGCAGGCGGTGTTCACCGTCGAGGCGTCCGTGCAGGTGCTGGTCCACGTCGTCGGGCCCGCGCTGACGGCGCTCGTCGTGGCCGTTGCGGACCCCCGAACCGCGCTGGGGGTGCTCGGCGCGTTCGGGTCCCGGGCCGCGCTGCGCCGGGCCGGGCCGGACGAGCCGCCGCCGCGCGCGCACCGGGCCGGCGGGCGGACGCTGCTCACCGACCGGTCGATGGTGTTCGCGCTGGGCACCGGGCTGTGCGTGGTGGCGGCGCTGGTGTCGGTGGACGTGCTGGTCATCGCGTGGGCGCGCGACCTGGGCAGCCCGGCCCTGGCCGGTGCGCTGACCGCCGCGTGGGGCGTCGGGTCGGTGCTCGGCGGGTTGGTCGTCGGCGGGTGGGCCGGCGAGTTCCGGCCGGCCCGGCGGCCGGCGGTGCCGGCGCTCGGCGTGGCGGCCCTGGTGCCGGTGCTGCCGCCGGTCACGTCGTCCTCGGCGTGGGTGGTCGGCGCGGTGCCGGCGGTGGGCGGGGTGGCGATCGCGGCCACCAACGCCCGGCTCAGCGACCTCGCGCCGGAGGGGCGCAAGGCCGAGGCGTTCGGGTGGATGAGCGCGTTCAGCACCGCCGGTTCGGCGCTGGTCCTGCCCGCGACGGGGTGGCTGCTCGACGACGTCGGGCCCGCTGCGGCGGCCGGGGCGAGCGCGGCGGCGGCCCCGGGGGCGGTCGCGCTGTCGACCGGCGTGCGGGTGCCCCGGCTCGGGGGACGGGATGTTGGGTGACGTCCGGGTGCTCGGTGCGCTGTTCGCGTTCGTGGGCGAGGTGTTCCTGGCGGTGCAGGGGCGGATCAACGGTCAGCTCGGGTCCGCGCTCGGGGACGGGTTCCTCGCCGCGCTGGTGTCGTTCGGCGGCGGGGTGGCGGTGCTGCTGGTCGCCGTGCCCGCCACGCGGGCCGGGCGGGCGGGGCTGGTCCGGCTGCGGGGCGCGCTGCGCGGCGGCGGCCTCCGCTGGTGGCAGTGCGCCGGCGGGGCGTGCGGGGCGTTCTTCGTGTCCGCGCAGGGCCTGACCGTCCCGGTGCTGGGCGTGGCGACGTTCACCGTGGCGGTGGTCGCGGCGCAGGTGGTCGGCAGCCTGCTGGTCGACCGGGCGGGCATCGGGCCCGCCGGGGTGCGGCCGTTCACCTGGCCGCGCGTCGCCGGGGCCGGGCTCGCGGTGGTCGCGGTCGGCGTCGCGGTGTCCGACGAGCTGGGCCGGCCGGCGGCGCTGTGGCCGGCGCTGCTGCCCGCCCTGGCCGGGTTCGGGCTGGGCTGGCAGCAGGCGGTGAACGGGCTGGTGTGGGAGGCCGCGCGCAGCACCCGGGTGACGACGCTGGTCAACTTCGCCACCGGCTCGGTCGTGCTGGCGGTGGTGTGCGCGGTGGACGTCACGGTGCGCGGGCTGCCGGCCGCCGCGCCGGGCGAGCCGTGGCTGTACGCGGGCGGCGTGCTGGGGATCGTGGCCATCGGCACGGCGGTGGTGGCGGTCCGGTACAGCGGGGTCCTGCTGGTCGGGCTGGGCCAGGTGGCCGGGCAGCTGGTGGGCGCGGTGGCGGTGGACGCCGTGGTGCCGGCGGCCGGTGGGCTGTCCCCGGTGACCGTGGTCGGCACGGCGTTGACCCTGGTCGCGGTGGGCGTCGCCGCGCTGCCCGCCCGGCGGCGCGGCCGGCCCGCGCGGCGGATGGGAGGATGGCGCGCGTGACGGCGACGATCCTCAACGGCAGGGCCACCCGGGACTCGATCTTCGAAGACCTCCGCGCGCGGGTCGCGGCGCTGGTCGAACGGGGGGTGACGCCGGGCCTGGCCACCGTGCTGGTCGGCGACGACCCCGGGTCGCACTCGTACGTCAAGGGCAAGCACACCGCGTGCGCGAAGGTCGGCATCACCTCGATCCGCCGCGACCTGCCCGCCGACACCACGCAGGAGCAGCTCGAGGCCGTCATCGACGAGCTGAACGCCGACCCGGCGTGCACCGCCTACATCGTGCAGCTCCCGCTGCCGAAGCACCTGGACGCCAACGCGGTCCTGGAGCGCATCGACCCGGCCAAGGACGGCGACGGCCTGCACCCGGTCAACCTGGGCAAGCTCGTCCTCGGCGACGAGGCACCGCTGCCCGCCACGCCGCGCGGCGTGGTCGAGCTGCTGCGCCGGTACGAGGTGCCGATCGCGGGCGCGAACGTGACCGTCGTGGGTCGCGGCGTGACGGTCGGGCGGCCGATCGGCCTGCTGCTGACCCGGCGCAGCGAGAACGCCACGGTCACCCTGTGCCACACCGGCACCAAGGACCTGGCCGCCGAAGTGCGGCGGGCGGACATCGTGGTCGCGGGCGCGGGCAGCCCCGGCCTGATCACCCCGGACATGGTGAAGCCCGGCGCGGCCGTGGTGGACGTCGGCATCACCCGCACGGAGGCCGGCCTGGTCGGCGACGTGCACCCGGACGTGGCCGGGGTCGCCGGGTTCCTGGCGCCCATCCCGGGTGGCGCGGGCCCCATGACCATCGCCATGCTGCTCACCAACACGGTCGAGGCGGCCGAGCGCGGCCTCGACCGGGACTGAGGGCGGGAGCGGTGGAACTGATGCCGGAGCAGCGCTGGCGGTCGGCGGCGGGACAGCACCTGCCGTTCGCGCTGGTGCTGGCCGTGGTCGGGCTGGGCGTGCTGCGCGTCGTGCAGTACCACTGGCGGCAGGGCGCGGTGCTGATCGGCGTGGCGCTGCTGCTCGCGGCGCTGCTGCGGGTGCTGGTGACCGACGAGCAGGCGGGCCTGATCGCGATCCGCAGCCGGGGCGTGGACGCGTTGCTGTACTCGGGGCTGGGCATCGCCGTGATCGGCGTCGCCATGACCATCATCGGCGGCCCCCTGAGCCGCTAGCCCCCGTCCGCTAGAGCCGGTCGACCAGGGCGGCGATCAGGTCGTCCAGGGTGTCGGCCGGCAGGACGTCGGGCAGGGTCAGGTGCTCGACCACCAGGCCCGTCATCGCCAGGTAGAGCCCGACGACGGTGGTCCGGTCCCCCGGCAGGCCGATGTCGAGGTGGTAGCGGACGTTGTCCTCCAGGTTCCGGGCGATCGTCCCGGTCAGGTCCGCCCGCAGGCCGGGCCGCCGGGTCGCCTCCAGGCGCAGTTCGAGCAGGGCCAGGTAGCCGGCGCGGTCGTGCGAGAGCCGCGCGAGGATGTCCTTCATCAGTGCCAGGACCAGGGCCTTGTCCCGGTCGGCGCGCAGGAGGGCGGCGAGCCGCTCCGGGTCGGGCTGGAGCCGCACGTGGATGTGCTCCCCCACGTGGCGCAGCAGGTCGTCCCGGTTGGCGAAGTAGTTCGACGCGGTGCCCGCCGGCACGCGCGCCTCCACGTCGACGGCGCGGAACGTCAAGCCGCGCGCGCCCTCGCGCGCCAGCACCTCGATCGCCGCGTCCACCAGCGCCGTCCGCCGGGCCGGGTTGCTGACCACGCGTCCTCCTCGACCTGTGCCCGCTTGACAACCACTACAGGCAGAGTACTACAGTCGGAGTGGTTACGGGAGGAAACATGCGAGAACTGACCTACCTGGTTGCCACGTCCCTCGACGGCTTCATCGCCGCCCCGGACGGCGGCGTCGGCGATTTCCTGTACGAGGGCGACCACATGCCGGCCCTGTTCGAGGAGTACCCGGACACGCTGCCCGCGCAGGCGCGCGAGGCGCTCGGCATCGACGTGCCGAACCCGAACTTCGACACCGTGCTGATGGGCCGGGCCACCTACCAGGTGCCGGGCGGGCTGCCGAGCCCGTACCCGCACCTGCGGCAGTACGTGGTGTCCTCCACCGTCCAGGACGCGCCGAGCGACGTGGAGGTCGTCTCCGGCGACGTGCTCGCCAAGGTCCGCGAGCTCAAGGCCGAGGACGGGCTGGGCATCTACCTGTGCGGCGGCGGGAAGCTGGCCGCCGCGCTGCTGCCGGAGATCGACCGGCTGGTGCTCAAGGTGCACCCGATCGTGCTGGGGCACGGCATCCCGCTGTTCGACGGCGACATCCCGGCTGCACGGTTCACGCCGACCGCGACGCGGGCGTTCACCACCGGCGTCGTCTTCACGACCTACGCCGCGTCGTGACACCCATCCGTCTATTGTGGACAGTGTGAACAACTCTTTGCCACAAGAGGCGTTGGTTGGCAAGCCCGTCGCGCTGTGACGGTGGACGCGCCCGGACGGCGGTAGGTGCCCGGACGTGCCCTGGGCATCCTCAAGAGGTCCAGACCAATCACGCAATGGGGGCATTGTGCGGAAAACCAACAGCAGCAAGCGCGTCATCCGGACCGTCGCGGCCGTGGCGGTGGCGGCCGGCGCGCTGACCGTCTCGGCGGGCACGTCCGTCGCGGCCACCGGCACCGTCGGCGCGCTGTCCGGCTGCACCACCACGAACCTCTCCGTCGTCCCGGCGACCCGCACGGCCGACTGGACGGTGTCCTGCACCGACCGCCGGTACGTGTACGCCGACGTCACGGTGTTCGCGGGCGGCGTGGCGGACAGCAACCCGTCGGAGGCGCAGTGGGTCAACGCCGGCTCCAGCTGGCAGGACCACAACGTCTACCCGCAGACCACCCCGGCCGTGGACCACATCTGCGTGCACATCGTCACCTACGTCGACCCCACCGACCCGTTCGAGCAGCCGCAGGTGATCGGGCACTCCTGCGTGTGACCCGTGACCGCCGGCCACGCCCGGCGTAGCGATCGCACGTGAAAGCGGACCGCGTCGCGGTCGTCCCCGGTGGGCCCGCCGGGGACGACCGCGACGCCGGCCGAATGGCTAGCCTGGCGGGGTGTTCGACTCGCCCGACTTCGACCTGGCGCCGTACGCGGGGTTCGACGTGCCGGCGCACGTGCGGCGCACCTACTGCTCCTGGGGCGACGCGGGCTGGCGGTCGGTGCTCGTGCAGTGCTTCGACCACGTGCCCGAGGCGGAGCAGGTCCACCTGCCCGGCGTGGCCGACCTGCACCTGGTGCTCTACGCGGCCGGGGACGTGGTCATGCGCACCGCCGACGGCGGCAGGCCGGTCCGCCGCCGTCGCGTCCCCGGAGACCTGGAACTCGTGGTGCCCGGCCGGGCGAGCGTGCGCGACTACCGGACGACGTCGGCGATGCGCACCGTCCAGGTCCACGTCCCGTCGGGGACGGTCGAGCGGACCGCAGCCCGGCTCGGCGGGGCGGAACCGGACTTCGAGGCGCTCGCGGCCTCGCTGGGCGCGGGCGACCCCGTCCTGGAACACCTCGTCCGGGCGCTGCCCGCCGCCGGCGGCGCGGACGACCTCTACGCGGAGACGGCCGCCGACTTCCTCGTCACCCACCTGCTGACCCGGGGCCGCCACGAACCGCTGCGGGGCCCCGAACACGCGGCCGTCCGCGCGGCCGTCGCGGTCATGCGCGACCGGCTGGCCGAACCGCTGACCCTGGCCGACATCGCCGCCGAGGCGCACCTGAGCGCGTACCACTTCAGCCGGGTCTTCCGGGCGACCACCGGCGAAACACCCCACCGCTTCCTCACCCGGCTCCGCATCGAACGGGCGCAACGGCTGCTGTCGGGCAGCGACCTGACCATCGCTCAGATCGCCGCGCGGTGCGGTTTCGCCACCCCGGGAGCACTGTCGACGGCCTTCCTGCACCACGTCGGAGTCCGCCCGTCGACGTACCGCAAGAGGTAGCCGGCGCCGGAGTGGCGGGCAGACGGCGGCGTCCGTGGTCACAAAGTCCGTCAGCGGAAGTCGCGGGAGCGGGAGGGGATGCGCAGGACCAGGGGTTGCAGGTGCTCCGCGCGCAGGCCGACCACCCCCTCCTCCTTCTCCAGCACGCCCCGGACCAGCAGGGCGGGGCTGGAACGGGCGATCCGGCGGTACCGGACCCACAGGCCGGCGGAGCACACCACGTTGACCATGCCGGTCTCGTCCTCCAGGTTCAGGAACGTGACGCCGCCCGCCGTCGCCGGGCGCTGGCGGTGCGTCACCGCGCCGCCCACCAGGACCTTGGCCCGGTCCGCCGCGTGCGCCAGGTCCGCCGTGGTCAGCGCGCCCAGGCCGGTCAGGTGCTCCCGGACGAACTGGGTCGGGAAGCTGTCCGGGGACAGGTCCAGCGCCCACACGTCGGCCACCGCCAGCTCCACCTCGTCCATGCCGGGCAGCGGCGGGGCCTCGGTGCCGACCTCGGTGCCCGGCAGCCGGTCCGGGCGGATGCCGGCGATCGCACCCGCCGCCCACAGCGCCGCGCGCCGGTCCACGTCGAAGCAGCCGAAGGCGCCGGCGGTGGCCAGCGCCTCGGCCTGGGCCGAGGTCACCCGGACCCGGCTGCCGAAGTCCGCCATGTCCCGGTACGGCCCGGACCGGCGCTGCTCCACGATCGCCTCGGCCACCCGCTGCCCCACGGTGCGCACGCCCGCCAGGCCGATGCGGACGGCCTGCGCGCCGTCGACCCGTTCCAGCGTGGCGTGCGGGAGGCTCGCGTTCACGTCCGGCCCGAGCACCCGGACGCCGTGCCGGCGGGCGTCGGCGACCAGCGACTGCGGCGAGTAGAACCCCATCGGCTGCGCCCGCAGCAGCGCCGCGCAGAACGCCGCCGGGTGGTAGAGCTTGAACCACGCGCTGACGAACACCAGGTGCGCGAAGCTCAGCGCGTGGCTCTCCGGGAAGCCGAAGTTGGCGAACGCCACCAGCTTCGCGTAGATCCGCGCCGAGAGCTCCTCGTCCACGCCGTTGGCGCGGGCACCCTGGTAGAACCGCTCGCGCAGGCGTTCCATCCGGTGCGTGGAGCGCTTCGCGCCCATCGCCCGGCGCAGCTCGTCGGCCTCGGCCGGGGTGAAGTCCGCGACGTCCACGGCGATCTGCATCAACTGCTCCTGGAACAGCGGCACGCCCAGCGTCTTCTGCAACGCGCCCGCCAGCAGCGGGTGGTCGTGCTCCCACGCCTCGACCCCGTTGCGGCGGCGGATGTAGGGGTGCACCGACCCGCCCTGGATCGGGCCGGGCCGGATCAGCGCGACCTCGACCACCAGGTCGTAGAACTCCCGGGGCTTGAGCCGGGGCAGGGTGGCCATCTGGGCGCGGCTCTCGACCTGGAACACGCCGACGGAGTCGGCGCGCTGGAGCATCTCGTAGACCCCCTGGTCGGCCAGGTCGACCTTGCCCATGTCGACCTCGACGCCCTCGTGCTCGCGCACCAGGTCGATGGCGTAGTGCAGCGCCGACAGCATCCCCAGGCCCAGCATGTCGAACTTGACCAGGCCGATGGACGCGCAGTCGTCCTTGTCCCACTGCAGCACCGTGCGGTCCGCCATCCGGCCGCGCTCCACCGGGCACACCTCGCTCACCGGGCGGTCGCAGATCACCATCCCGCCGGAGTGGATGCCCAGGTGGCGCGGGAAGTTCTCCAGCTGCGCGGCGAGGTCCAGCACCGGGCCGGGGATGCCGCTCTCCTCAACCGAGGACCGCAGCGGTCCCCACCGGTCGATCTGCTTGCTCCACGCGTCCTGCTGGCCGGCCGAGTGGCCCAGGGCCCTGGCCACGTCCCGGATCGCCGAGCGGCTCCGGTAGCTGATGACGTTGGCGACCTGCGCGGCGTGCCGGCGGCCGTACTTCCGGTAGACGTACTGGATCGCCTCCTCGCGGCGGTCGGACTCGATGTCCAGGTCGATGTCGGGCGGGCCGTCCCGGGCCGGCGCGAGGAAGCGCTCGAAGAGCAGGTCGAAGCGGACCGCGTCGACGTTGGTGATGCCCAGGGCGTAGCAGACCGCCGAGTTCGCCGCCGACCCCCGGCCCTGGCACAGGATGTCGTTCTCCCGGCAGAAGCGCACGATGTCGTGCACCACCAGGAAGTAGCCCGGGAAGCCCAGCTCCTCGATGACCCGCAGCTCGTGCTCCACCTGGCGGTGCGCCTTGGGGTTCTCCTCGGGCGTCCCGTAGCGGCGGCGCGCGCCCGCCCGCGCGAGCGAGCGCAGGTGGCTGTTCTCGTCCTCGCCCGGCGGCACGTCGAACGGCGGCAGCTTCGGCGCGATCAGCTCCAGGTCGAACTGGCACTGCATCCCCAGCACGGCCGCGCGGTGCACCGCGCCCGGGAACCGGGCGAACCGGCGGGCTATCTCCTCGCCCGACCGCAGGCACGCGGTGCGCCCCGGCGGCAGCCAGCCCGCGATCTCGTCCAGGCTGCGCCGCGCCCGCACCGCCGCCATGGCCGCCGCCAGCCGGCCGCGCGCGGGCACCGCGTAGTGCACGGCGTTCGTCGCCACGGTCGGCAGCCCCAGCTCGTGCGCCATCCCCCACAGTAGGTCGTTGCGCGGCCCGTCCTCGGGGTAGCCGTGGTCCGTCAGCTCCACGAACACCCGGTCCGCGCCGTACGCCCCGACCAGCCGGCGCAGCTCCCCGAACGCCGCCTCCGGCCCCTCCCGCGCCAGCGCCCGCCGCACCGCGCCCTTGCGGCACCCGGTGAGCACGACGCACTCGTCCCGGGTGTCCGCGACGACCTCGTCCGGCGAGTACACCGGGCGGCCCTTCTCCGCGCCGTCCGCGAGCTGCCCGGTGGTGATGGTGCGGCACAGCGCGTGGTAGCCGGCCGCACCGGTCGCCAGCAGCAGCAGGTGCTCCCCCTCCGGGTCCGGGACGCCGTTCTGGGGCGCGGGGAGCCCGAGGCTCAGCTCGGTGCCGAACACCGTCCGCACCCCCAGCTCCTTGGCCGCCTGGGCGAACCGGACCACGCCGTACATGCCGTCGTGGTCGGTGAGGGCGACGCCGTCCAGGCCGAGCTGCTGCGCCGCCTCCACCAGCTCCTCGGGGTGGCTCGCGCCGTCCAGGAAGCTGAAGTTGGAGTGGCAGTGCAGTTCCACGTACGGCACGCGGGACCGGGTCGCGCCCAGCTCGTCGACCTTGACCGCGAGTTCCGGCGGCGCCTCGTAGCGCTCCCTGCGGTGCGTCCACGCCGGGCTGTCGCCGCCGTCCGGTCGCGGGGACCGGCCGGACAGCGCGCGTTCCAGCTCCGACCAGCGGACCGGCGGGTTGTCGAAGCCCACCTCAGAACTGCTCGTCCGGCGCGCGGCGCGGCAGCGGGACCAGCGGCGGCGTCCAGCCGGGGTTCACCGGGCACGCGGGGTCGCCCGCCTCGGCGGCGTCCCGCTCGCCGTGCAGCAGCCAGTCCGCCAGGCCCTGGTAGTCGTCGGAGAAGTCCCCGGCCATCAGTCGTACACCCCTTCCACCGCCCACTTCCCGCCCGCGCGGATCAGCAGGAACGCCAGTTGTGCGCCGTCCGGCGCGGTACCGAGCACCTGGAGCCGGGCCGCGCGCACCGCGTGCTCGCCGTCCCACCACCGTTCGTCCACCGGCCACGGCCCGGCCCACGCCACGACCTCGCGCGCCCGGCCGGCGTGCACGATCCGGTGCGGCCGGACGACCAGCTCGGCGTAGCCGGTGACCACGACGTCGCCGCCCGCCTCGTCCACCAGCGTCACCGGTTCCGGGCACGCGAAGACAGTGGCCGGTGACGGCGCGGGCAGCCGGCCGGGCCACGGCCGCGCCGGGTCGGTCGCCGGCACCCGCTCGTCGCCCCACGGCACCAGCCGGACCCGCTCCGCCGGACCGCGACCGCCCTGCGGCACCGGGGTGAGCACGGCGTCCGGCCCGAGCAGGCCCTGCACGTGGACCATCGCGCGGGCGGCGCGCTCGGCCGCCTCGCCCTGGTCCCGGCCCGCGCCCGGCCACAGGCCGAGCTGGAGCACGCCGGCGTCCACGACCTCCTCCGGGTCGAGCCGGAGCAGGTGCAGGCCGGAGGTGAGCCGCTCGCGGGTCAACCAGCCGTCGAGCTGCCAGCGCACCCGGTCGGCGATGCCCTGCGGGGTCAGCGGGTCCGCGCACCGCCACACCCGGCGCAGCTGCTCGCCGGTCTCCGTGACGGCCTCGATGGCGAGCCGGGTGCACGCCAGGCCACGATCGGCCAGCACCCGGTGCAGGCGTTCGGCGAGGGCCCTCGCGGCGAACGCGGCGGCGTCGACCCGCTCGACCGGCGGGTCCAGGCCCTGGGTCACCGCCAGCTCGACCGGCGGCCGGCGGCGGACCCGGGGGCGGCGCACCACGCCCGAGGCCAACCGGTGCGCGAGCACGGCGGACCGGCCGAACCGGCCCGCCACGTCGCGCTCCGGGACGGCGGCGAACGCGCCCAGCGTGCGCAGGCCGAGCCGGCGCAGCAGGTCGACCAGCTCGGCGCGGTCCGCGCGGCGCTCGGCGGCCGGGTCGAGCTCCCGGACGTCCAGCGGCGCCAGGAAGTCCGCCGTGCCGCCGGGCGGCACGACCAGGCCGCGCTGCGCGGCGAGGGTCGCGGCGAACAGGCCGTCCGCGAGGCCGACCTGCGCTTCGACGCCCGCGTGCACGGCGACGTGGTCGACCAGCCGCTCGGCCGCCCGCTCCGGCGACCCGTAGTAGCCGACCGGCCCCCGGGCGGCGACCACCACCAGACCGGGGCGGACCACCTCGATGCCCGGCGCGAGCTCCTCGACGGCCGCCGCGACCGGCTCGAACAGCCGGGCGTCGCGGGCGTCGTCGTCCTCGAAGACCACCAGTTCGGGGCACTGGCCCTGGGCGGCGCGCTTGCGCTGGCCGCGCCGCACGCCCTCCGCGCGGGCCACCGCCGAGCACGCCACCACCTCGTTGGCCCGGATCACCGCAGCCGGCACGTGCGGCGGCAGCGCGGCCTGCGCCGACGCCGCCACGACCGGCCAGTCAGGGCACCACACGGCGAGCGTGTACACGGCTGTCACCTCGTTCCTGGAAGGGGAATCCCCTGGTCAGCCCGCCGAGACGCCACGGAGCCGGCTGCGGGGCGGGGTCCGGGCGCACCGGCCGGGCCCAGGAGAAGAACGCGCTCAACACCGAGCAGCCCCCGGTAAGGCGCGCGAGGAGGTCGGGAAGCGCGCCCCGGCCGACGCCGGAGCCGGCACCACAACCGGCACCACAACGGGCATCGCAACCGCAGCCGTGCAGGACGATCCCCTGGAACACGGCCCGGTCGACTCCGACGCGGCACCGAACGAGCCCCCGGCACGCGGGCCGGTCGCCGACGCGGCACCGGACGAGTCCCGGGAACGCAGCGCGGTCAGCACTTGGCCACCGCCGGGACGGGGCGGAGGACCGGACGCGGCGCGGGGGTCGGCCGGCCCGGCAGGGGCAGGGTCGTCGTCCTCTCCCGCGCGGCGGCGCCGCGTCCGGTGGCACGCACGGTCACCGTCCGGGTGGTGAGCAGGCCGTGGCCCTCGCCCAGACCGCCCCACGGGCCGTAGGACGCGCGCAGTTCGACGTCCGCACCCGGCCACGGGCCGCCGAACGGCAGCAGGACCGCTTTGCGGTGCCGGGCGCGGGCGGAGAGCTTGCGCGCGGTCGCGGGCGTCACCGGGGTGGCCAGCGACACCACGTCGAAGCCGTCCAGCAGCGCCGCGACGGTCCGTTCGACCTCGCTCTGGTCCCTCCCAGGACGAGGGACCAGAGCGAGGCGGTGGACGGCCACCCCCAACTCGGCCGCCGCGAGTGCCCCACACCGCGGCAGGCCGGCGACGGCCGCCCAGCACCCTTCCGCTGTCGCCTCGGCCAGCAGCGTGAGCAGCAACGATGTCGACTCGCGTACCAACACCGTGCTGCCCCGCCGCAGGCCGCCCCACGGGAGGACGTCCGCCAGTTCCCCGCGAACCGGCAGGACCCCGGGCTGTGCCGAGGTCGACTCGCCCGCCGCGCCTACCCCGAGCGCGACCGGCGTCGCCGTTGCCGACCTGGACACCCACCCTCCTCCCACGAATCCGCGCGCACCCCTGTGCGCGGACCGCCGTGGGAAGCCGGCGACCTGTCCCTCGAACATCTGTTCGAACGATGTGGCGATCTTATCCCCTCCGGACCACCCGCTGTCAATGGCCACGATCCGGTGACTGGCACACTGCTCGGCGCAGCTTTCCGCGACGCACGGGGGGAACCGTGAACGCACCACAGGACCAGCCACCGCGCCCCGGACGGCCCGGCTTCGGCCAGACACCTCCCGGACCGCCGGGATACGGTGCGCCACGAGGGTTTCCGGGCCACGGACCGCCTCCCGGCGGTGGCCGACCGGGCGGCGGCCACCCGCAGCCGGGCGGCGGCCACCCGCAGCCGGGCGGCGGCCACCCGCAGCCGGGCGGCGGTCTCCCCGGCGGGTACCCGCAACCGGGCGGGTACGGTCCGCAGCCGGCGAAGAAGAAGCGCACGGGGCTGGTCGTCGGCTTGGCGGTGGGGGCCGTCGTGCTGGTCGTCGGCGGCGTGTTCGGCAAGCTGTACCTGGACTACAGCCGGGAGCCCGGCGGCGGCCCCGGTGAGCAGCCGATCCCCCGGTGCGAGATCAGCGAGGGGTTGCGGTCACAGGCGCACGTGAGCAGCTTCCGGCTGGTCCAGGCCCCGCACGAGGGCGAGAAGGGCCTCAAGCAGACGCACTGCGCGTGGGAGCAGACCAAGGGCGAGGACGGCCGCGACCCGCGCACCCTGAGCTTCCTGGTCTACGACTACGGCAGGTTCTCCGACAAGCAGGACCGGAACCTGGAGCAGGCGAAGAGCAACTACTCCGGGTTCACCTCCTACGCGTCCGGGCAGCAGGCCAAGCCCGTGCAGGGCCTCGGCGACGAGGCGATCCTCGTGGCACCGTCGGCGAAGGCGGACCTGACCGAGGTGAACCTGCTGGTGCGCAAGGGCGCGGTGGTGTGGAACATCCGCTACTCGGGGCGGGACAGGGGTTTCTTCAGCGACACCGAGTTCCCGGTCGAGGACGCCGAGGCCGTCGCCCGCAAGACCGCCGAGGAGCTGACCGGGCGCTGACACCCGGCAGCGCCGACCACGGCCGCGCACAGCAGCAGCGCGGACACGGCAGCGGGGCTCCCCGAACGAACCGGAGAGCCCCGCTGCCCAGCCGGACCACCGCGCGCAACCACCGCGCGAAATCAGTGCGGCGTCAGTGCGGCATCAGTGCGCGAAGTGCCGCGTACCGGTCAGGTAGACGGTCGCGCCCGCCGCCTCCGCCGCCGCGATGACCTCCGCGTCCCGCACCGAGCCGCCGGGCTGCACGACCGCGCGCACGCCGGCGTCCAGCAGCACCTGCAACCCGTCCGGGAACGGGAAGAACGCGTCCGACGCGGCCACCGCGCCGCGTGCCCGGTCACCGGCCCGCGCGACCGCGAGCCGCGCCGCGTCCACCCGGTTCACCTGGCCCATGCCGGCCCCGACGGTGGCACCGCCGGCGGCGAGCAGGATCGCGTTCGACTTGACCGCGCGGCACGCCCGCCACGCGAAGGCCAGGTCCGCGAGGCCCTCGGCGTCCAGCGCGGTGCCGCACGCCAGGGTCCAGTTGGCCGGGTCGTCGCCCTCGGCCTCGATGGTGTCCACGGCCTGCACCAGCAGCCCGCCGGACACCGCGCGCGTCTCCACGCCGCCCCGGCTCGGCTCGTCGGCCACCAGGATGCGGACGTTCTTCTTGCGCGACAGCACGTCCAGCGCACCGTCCGCGTAGGACGGCGCGATGATCACCTCGGTGAAGATCTCCGCGACCTGCTCGGCCAGCTCCACGGTCACCTCGCGGTTGGCCGCGATCACGCCGCCGAACGCGGACA
The DNA here is from genome assembly GCF_040655415.1 of Actinosynnema sp. NPDC050436. Classification (NCBI taxonomy): domain Bacteria; kingdom Bacillati; phylum Actinomycetota; class Actinomycetes; order Pseudonocardiales; family Pseudonocardiaceae; genus Actinosynnema; species Actinosynnema sp. NPDC050436. Next base: position 283,726 of record NZ_JBFAJV010000006.1, read on the forward strand.
CCGGGTCGCACGCGTGCGCCCTGCGGTGCGCGTCCGCGATCGCGCCGGCACCCTCCACCGAGGACACCGCGATGCCGCACGGGTTGGCGTGCTTGATGATCGCCACGCACGGCAGCTCGTGGTCCCACGCCGCGCGCCACGCCGCGTCGGAGTCGACGAAGTTGTTGTAGGACATCTCCTTGCCGTGCAACTGCCGCGCGGTCGCCAGGCCGGTCCGCCCGTCGCCCTGCGTGTAGAGCGCGGCCTTCTGGTGCGGGTTCTCGCCGTAGCGCAGCACCTGCTTGCGGTCCCAGGTCGCGCCGACCCAGCCGGGGAAGCCGGAACCCTCGTCGTCGGCGGCGAGGGTGCTGCCCATCCAGGACGCGACGGCCACGTCGTAGGACGCGGTGTGCCGGAACGCCGCCGCCGCGAGCGCCTGCCGGTCCGCGAGCGTGAACCCGCCGGCCGCGACCTGCTCCAGCACCCACCCGTAGCGCGCCGGGTCCACGACGACGGCCACGCTCGCGTGGTTCTTCGCCGACGCCCGCACCATGGCCGGCCCGCCGATGTCGATCTGCTCGACGCACTCGTCCGGCGACGCGCCGGACGCCACGGTCCGGGCGAACGGGTAGAGGTTCACCACCAGCAGGTCGAACGGCGCGATGCCCAGCTCGTCCAGCTTCGCCACGTGCTCCGGCCGCCGGGTGTCGGCCAGCAGGCCCGCGTGCACGCCGGGGTGCAGCGTCTTGACCCGGCCGTCGAGCACCTCCGGGAACCCGGTCACGTCCTCCACCGGGGTCACCGGCACGCCGGCGTCGGCCAGCGCCTTGGCGGTGCCGCCGGTGGAGACGATCTCGACTCCGGCCGCGTGCAGGCCGGTGGCCAGTTCCAGCAGCCCCGACTTGTCGGAGACCCCGATCAGGGCCCGACGAACCGGTCGCCTCTCGGCAGGAGTGGTCACGGGATGCTCACCTTTCGTCCGTTCACGGTGCAGCCCTCGCGGGCCAGTCGGGCGACCACGTCCACCAGCAGCCGCCGCTCCACCACCTTGATGCGCTCGTGCAGGCTGTCGACGTCGTCACCGTCGCCGACGACGACGGCTTCCTGGGCCAGGATCGGCCCGGTGTCCACGCCGCCGTCCACCAGGTGCACGGTCGCGCCGGTGACCTTGACGCCGTAGTCGACGGCGTCCCGGACGCCGTGCGCGCCCGGGAACGCGGGCAGCAGCGCGGGGTGGGTGTTGACCGTCCGGCCGCCGAAGCGGGCCAGGAAGGCGGATCCGAGGATCTTCATGAACCCGGCGGTGACCACCAGGTCGGGCTCGTGCTCGGCGACCGAGGCGGTCAGCGCGGCGTCCCAGTCGTCCCGGGACGCGTGGTCGCGCAGCTTCACGGCGAAGCCGGGCACACCGGCCCGCTCGGCGCGGGCGAGGCCCTCGACGCCGGTCCGGTCCGCGCCCACCGCCACCACCCGCACGGGGTGGCCGGGGTCGGACGCGGCGTCCAGCAGCGCCTGCAAGAGGGTGCCGGAACCGGAGACGAGGACGACGACCCGCGCGGGGTTCGGAAGCCGGAGTGTGGTCGCGGCGCTCAGCGTGCTTCTCCTTGCTGGGGACTGTCACAGCAGCTCAGGAGCAGCCTAGGCGTTGCCTAGTCGCGCTTGTCGGCCAGGTCCGGGTCGTCGTCCGGGTCACCCTCCCGGCGGTCGCCCGAGTCGGCGGCCGGCTCGTCGTCCAAGGCGTCGTCCAGGTCCCCGGCCAAGTCGTCCGCGTCATCGTCGAAGTCGTCCGGATCGGGTTCGGACTCGTCGTCCTCCGCCTCCTCGGCCTCCTCCTCGACCTCGTCCAGCTCGTCCTGGTACTCGTCCTCGTCTTCCTCGTCGTCGAACTCGTCCTCGTCGTCGAACTCGTCCTCGTCGTCGTACTCGTCGTGGTCCTCGGCGGGCTCGTCCTCGTACCCCTCCTCGGCGACCGCCTCGACGCCCTCGGCCGCCGGGGGCTCCTCGACGTCCCGGGGCGCGTCCTCCGGCACGGGGTCGGGGACCGGTCGGGTGCCGGCGAACCAGGCCACCACCCCGCCCGGCACGGCGACCCACCCGAAGGTGAGCACCGCCAGCAGCCCGGCGGGCACGGTGACCGGGTCGAACGCGCCGTCGCCCAGGCTGCCGCCCGCGATCGCGGCCAGCACCAGGCTGCCCACCGCGCCGGTCACCGCCGCCACCAGCACGGCCCGGACCCGCGCGCGCGGCGTCTCGGCGGCGGTGCGCAGCGACAGCCCGACCAGCACGCCGATCGCGCCGGGCAGCACCAGCACCAGCGGCAGCACCGCCGTCTGCTCCTCGGGCAGCGCGGCCAGCAGCGGCACCGCCGGCACCGGGCCGCCGGTGAACGCGGTCGGCGCGACGGTCACCGCGCCGATGGAGAACCCGGAGCCCGCCACGTAGGACAGCGCGCCGACCACCGCGTTGGGCAGGTAGGCCAGGCACATCAGCCAGATCCCCAGGCCGGTGCCCAGGGTGCCGCCCGCCTGGTCGAACAGGTCGCTGGTCACCGACCAGGACACGAGCAGGCCGACCGCCAGCAGCAGCGCGCCCGCCGAGGTGAGCGCGAACAGGGCCATCGCACCCGCCCGCAGGCCGCGCCGCGCCACCGGGTCGATCCGCTCGAACACCACCTCGACCAGGCCGCAGCGCTGCGCCACGCCGGCCACCGCCGCCACCCCGGACACCGCCGCGCAGCCGAAGAACGCCACGGCGGGCGTCGCGCGGACCACGCCGTCGTCGCCCATCAGGAACGCCACCACGCCGCCGACCACGGCGTGCGCGCCGGCGATGCTGAACACCACGCCGCGCGCCTGCAACGGCTCGAACAGGCCCAGCCGGTCCGCCGCGCCCGCCGCCGCCCGCGACACCAGCAGCATCAGCAGCACGGTCGGCAGCAGCGGCAGGACGCCGAGCTGGCCGCCGTCGAAGCGCAGCGGCACGTGGTGCGCCACCAGCCACGCGGGCGCGGACGCCGACAGCACGCCGGTCGTGGAGAACTGGGCGTGCGCCGCCGTGGAGGAGACCAGGGCGAGCAGGGCGGCGACGGCGGCGTAGCTGACCACCACGGAGCCGGCGGCCGTCATGGCGAGCACCCGGGCCCGTTCGGCGCGGGAGAACTCGGGCGGGCGCACGGAGTCCGTCACGGCACCGTGCGAAGACGATTGCAGCACCGGCATCTTTCCACTGTGTCAGGAGGGCTCGGCCGTTCGGGTGAGGCACGCCGGGTACGCGAAGAGGGGTGGCGCCGACCTGTCGGCACCACCCCTCCCACGACTGCCCCGTCAGCCCTGCTGCTGGCCGCCGAACCCGCCCGGCGGCGTGCCGGGCTGCTGCTGGCCGGGCTGCTGCTGGCCGGGCTGGTTGAACTGGCCGGGCTGCGGCATGTACGAGGTCGGCTGCGGGGCGCCGCCGGGCTGCTGCGGCTGCTGCGCGCCGAACTGGCCGGACGGCGGGCCGTACTGGCCGGGCTGCTGCTGGCCGGGCTGCTGCTGGCCCTGCTGCGGGAACGCGCCGGACTGCGGGTTCCAGCCGCCCGGCTGCCCGCCGTACGGGTTGGCGGGCTTCGGCTCGAACTTCACCACGCCGGCGTCGAGCAGCAGGCTGAGCACGATCGCGGCCGTCTCCAGCAGCGCGATGATCAGCAGCACGATCGACATGCCCTTGACGCTGCCGCTGCTCTTGATGATCGCCTGGAGGAACAGCAGGGTCGGCACGGCCGACAGGACCGCCGCCGCCGGGAGCAGCTTGGGCGCCTTGGGCAGCACGGTCAGGCCCGCCAGCGCGGCGGCGGCGAGCAGGTACTCCACGGAGCCGGACGACACGTCGTCGGCGAAGGCGAGCAGGTACGCGATCAGCCCCAGGCCGGCCGCGACCAGCGGCAGGATGAGGTTCAGGTTGACCCCCACCGCCGGCTGTTGCGCCGGACCCGGCTGCTGCTGAGGGGCGCCGTACGGCACGGACATGGTGAGGTCTCCTCCTCGACCGAAGGACTGCTGGCGACAACTGAACGCTAGCCGATGCACACTCTCCGACGACGAGCGGACCGGGCTGGTTCCCCCGGATGTGCGCATTGACTCACGTCGAACGGCGCACAGGCCACCCCTGCGTCAGGAATGGCCTGTGCGTACGGGTGAGCGTCAGCCGATCGACTGCATGATCTCCCGCATGAGCGCGGCGGTCTCGGACGGCGTCTTGCCGACCTTGACCCCGGCCGCCTCCAGGGCTTCCTTCTTGGCCTGGGCGGTGCCCGCGGAGCCGGACACGATCGCGCCCGCGTGGCCCATGGTCTTGCCCTCGGGGGCGGTGAAGCCCGCCACGTAGCCGACGACCGGCTTGGTGACGTTGTCCTTGATGTAGGCCGCGGCCCGCTCCTCGGCGTCGCCGCCGATCTCGCCGATCATCACGATCGCCGCGGTCTCCGGGTCGGCCTCGAAGGCCGCCAGGGCGTCGATGTGGGTGGTGCCGATGATCGGGTCGCCGCCGATGCCGATGGCGGTGGAGAAGCCGAAGTCCCGCAGCTCGTACATCATCTGGTAGGTCAGGGTGCCCGACTTGGACACCAGGCCGACCTTGCCCGCGCCGGAGATGTTCGCCGGGATGATGCCCGCGTTGGACTGCCCGGGGCTGATCAGGCCGGGGCAGTTCGGGCCGATGATCCGGGTCTTGTTGCCGGTGGCCACGGCGTGCGCCCAGAACACGGCGGTGTCGTGCACCGGGATGCCCTCGGTGATCACGACGGCCAGGCCGATGCCCGCGTCGATCGCCTCGATCACGGCGGCCTTGGCGAAGGCCGGCGGGACGAAGATCACGGTGACGTCCGCGCCGGTGGCCTCCATGGCCTCGGCCACGGTGCCGAACACCGGCAGCACGGTCCCGTCGAAGTCGACCTTCTCGCCGGCCTTGCGCGGGTTCACGCCGCCGACGATGGTGGTGCCGGAGGCCAGCATCCGCTTGGTGTGCTTGGTCCCCTCGGCCCCGGTCATGCCCTGGACGATGACCTTGCTGTCCTTGGTGATGAAGATAGCCATCGTCAGACCCCCGCAGCCGCGAGCTCGGCGGCCTTGTCGGCCGCGTTGTCCATCGTGTCGACAACGGTCACCAGCGGGTGGTTCGCCTCCGCGAGGATGCGGCGGCCCTCCTCCACGTTGTTGCCGTCCAGGCGGACCACCAGCGGCTTGGTGGCCTGGTCGCCCAGGATGCCCAGCGCCGCGACGATGCCGTTGGCCACCGCGTCGCAGGAGGTGATGCCGCCGAAGACGTTCACGAACACGCTGCGCACGTCCGGGTCGTGCAGGATGATGTCCAGCCCGTTGGCCATCACCTCGGCGGACGCGCCGCCGCCGATGTCGAGGAAGTTCGCCGGCTTGACGCCCCGGTGCTTCTCGCCCGCGTAGGCGACGACGTCCAGCGTGGACATGACCAGGCCCGCGCCGTTGCCGATGATGCCGACCTGGCCGTCGAGCTTGACGTAGTTGAGGCCCTTCTCCTTGGCCTTGGCCTCCAGCGGGTCCTCCGCCTGCTTGTCGACCAGCGCCTCGTGGGCGGGGTGGCGGAAGGAGGCGTTCTCGTCCAGCGTGACCTTGCCGTCGAGGGCGACGATCCGGCCCTCGGGGTCGCGGACGAGCGGGTTGACCTCGACCAGGGTGGCGTCCTCGGAGACGAAGGTCTCCCAGAGCTTCACGATGACGTCGGCGACCTGGTCGGCCACCTCGGCGGGGAACTTCGCGGCGGCGACGATCTCGTCGGCCTTCGCGCGGTCGACACCCCGGACCGCGTCCACGGGCACCTTCGCCAGTGCCTCGGGCTTGGTCGCGGCGACCTCTTCGATGTCCATGCCGCCCTCGACGGACGCCATCGCCAGGAAGGTGCGGTTGGCGCGGTCGAGGAGGAAGGAGAAGTAGTACTCCTCGGCGATGTCGGACGCGGGGGTCACCAGCACGCGGTGGACGACGTGGCCCTTGATGTCCAGGCCGAGGATCGCCTCGGCCTTGGTCTGCGTCTCGTCGGGCGTCTCGGCGAGCTTGACGCCGCCCGCCTTGCCCCGGCCGCCGGTCTTGACCTGGGCCTTGACGACGACGGTCTGACCGAAGCGCTCGGCGATGGCCTTGGCCTCGGCGGGGGTGCTCGCCACGTCGCCCGGCAGAACCGGGACGGCGTGGGCGGCGAAGAGGTCCTTCGCCTGGTACTCGTACAGGTCCACTCGGGTCTCCTGCGACGTCGGTGTCGGACACCGCGTCCCGGTGCGGTCCTCGAAAGGTCCGGCGCTCCAGGCTGGAGCCTGGTGCCCACACGTACCAGGCATCACCTGGAACGCCGGCACAGCCGTGGGGGGACCGGCTCGACGCGGCTGCGCAGAACACTATCGACCTGCGCCGACCAGTCCGCACCCCATACCCGTGAGGTCGGTCATAAAGGTGGTGAGGTCGATCACCACACCGATTCAGCCTCACCCGATCCAGCGAGTTTTTTCGCACACCCGCCTGATGATCGGACGGCTCCGGTGCGCATTGTCCGAAACAGTTCCGGTAGTGGGCGAAGGAAGTCTTGAGCCTCGTTCACCTGGAGGGGCGCGTGCCGCGCACGGCGGCGGCGACCAGCAGGGCGAGCGTGGTGGCCAGGGCCAGCCACAGGGCCGGGCCGGGCGCGGTGCCGGCCACCCGGGATTCGCTCAGCGGGTACTCCAGCGCCCGGGTCGCGGTCACGCAGGCCGCGCCGAGCAGCAGCGCCGCGCCGCGCGCGGGCCGGGAGACCAGGGCCAGCCCGATCGCGACGAGCACGGCCACCAGCGCGATCAGCAGCCCCCACGAGCCGACCCGGAGCCCGAACGCGGTGATCGGCACGTAGTCGGGTGCCCGGAGCACCGGCAGCGCGAACGCGCCCAGCGCCAGCAGCCCCGCGATCGACCCGGCCGCGAGCAGCGGCAACGGCGGCGAGCCGCGTTCGACGCCCTCCTCGTCCCGCTCCACGGCACCCGCCAGGCCGGCGCTGACCGCCGCCGCCACCGCGAGCACCGCCGCCAGCGCGGTGAACCAGACCCCGGCGGCGGGTTCGACGGAGGGGACGCGGGTGGCGTTGAACGCGGCGTCCAGCGCGAGGCCGGCGGCCAGCGGCACGGTGGCGGTGGCCACGGTGAACGCCGGCCGGGCCTTCGGCAGCAGCGCGAGCGCCGTGACGGCGGCGGCGGCCGGCCACAGCAGGCGGGCGGCGTAGTCGGTGGGCGCGGCGACGCCCGGGACGTGCAGGTGGTCGACCAGCGCGCCGAGCGCGGCGGCGACCCCGGTCGCGACGCCGAGCGCCCCGGTGATCAGCATCAGCCGGCGGCGGCCGGGCAGCTCGACGTCGTGCTCCTCCCGGTCGGTCGCGGACCGGTCGGCCGTCGACCACGCCAGCGCGGCGGCGGCTGCCAGCACCAGGAACGGACCGGGCGTCACGTCCACCTCGTCCAGGGCGAGCGCGGTGACCAGGCCGGGCACGGCGAGCGCCACCAGCGCGGCGGCGGTGCCGAGCAGGCCGCCCCGGCGCGCGTCCGCGTCACCGGTGCTCGCCGCGAGCACCGCGAGCACCGGTGCGGCCAGCACCAGCAGCAGGCCGCCCAGCAGCGGCAGCAGCCGTGCGTCCAGCGGGCCGGCGGCCGGGATGAACGCGTCGGTGGAGGTGTACGGAGCGGTGAACAGGCCCACGGCCGCGACCACGCCCGCCGTGGCGGGCAGCCCGAACCGCTGGGACCGCTCGCCGTCCTGGTCCACGCCCCCGGCCGCGAGCACGGCCGCCGCCACGACCAGGACGTGACCGGCGAGCAGCAGCCACGCGCCGAACGCCGGCTGGGGCGGGACGAGGCTCGCCGGGCGGAACAGCTCGGGGCGCGCGGCGACCAGCGGGTCGCGCACGACCTGGAGGTCGACCAGGAAGCGGCCGACCGCGACCACGCCGGCGGGCACCAGCGCGGCAGCGGCGGCGACCTCCCGGCGGCGGAGCAGGAAGTACCCGGACACGCCCGCCGGGAGCAGCGCCAGCACGGCCAACAGGGGCCACGCGGGGTAGGCGGGCGGAGCGCTGCCGTCCACCACGCGGACCAGGGGCCCGATCGCGCCGCACAGCCCGCCCGCCGCGGCGAGCCCGACCGCGAGGCGGGTCCTGGGGTGCACCGGGGACGTCAGGTCAGCGGTTCGCGTCATCGGGGGCGACGCTAGCAGGGCCCCGGGGCCGCCCGGCCGAGCGCCGCAGGGCCCGGCCGCGCGGGCGGGACGCGGCGCGGGTGATCGGGATGTCCGGGTTGTCGGCGGGTAGTCCTCTTTCGTGGGAGCTTCACCTACCTTCGGCCCCATGGGTGACGTCCCGGCGCGGCCGTCCGGCTGGGGCGGGTTCAACCTGGACGCGGTGCGGGCGGGCGTCGGCGACGCCTGGCGCGGCGTGGTCGGGGCCGGCGCGAGCCTGGTGGACGGTGCCGGCGGCGCGCTGCGCACGGTGACCGGCGCGGGCGCGGGCCTGGTCGGCGGGCTGCGGAACGTGACCGGGTCCGGGCTGCTCGGCACGGCGGTCGACGCGCTGCGCGAGGCGGCCGGGACCGGGGCCGGGTTGGTCGGCGGCGTGGCGGAGGTGGCGCGGGCCGTGGCGACGCCGGGCGGCGCGCGCGGGGTCGCGGTCGAGGCGGCCTGGCTGACCGCGCGCACCGCCCTCTACCCGTGGGGCGCGGTCGAGCGGCAGTTCCGGCCGGACGGGCACCTGAGGCACTACCGGACCGACCGGCTGCCGCCGCGCCGGCGGGGCCTGGTCGTTTCGGCGATGGAGGCGGCGGGCACCCCGGTCGTGCTGGTGCACGGCATCGGGGACAACCGATCCGCCTTCGCAGTGCTGTCGGGGGCGCTGCGAAGGCGTGGGTTCGGAGCCGTGCACGCCGTGAACTACAGCGTCCTGACGGCGCTGACCGGCGACGTCCGGCGCTCGGCCGCCCTGCTCGGGAAGCACGTGGAGCGGATCTGCGAGCAGACGGGGTCGGACCACGTGCACGTGGTCGGCCACTCGCTGGGCGGGCTCATCGCCCGTTATTACGTGCAGCGGCTCGACGGCGACGCCCGCGTCAAGACGCTGGTCACGCTGGGCACCCCGCACGGCGGGACGCTGGCCGCCTACCTCTTCCCCACGTCGCTGACCCGCCAGCTACGCCCGGGTTCGGACCTCCTGTCCGAGTTGGCCGCGCCGTGCCGGCCGTGCCGCACGAGGTTCGCGGTGGTGTGGAGCGGGATGGACCAGGTGGTGATCCCGCAGCGGCACGCCCGCTTGGAGCACCCGGCGTTGCGCGTGGAGGAGTACCGGATACGTGATTCAGGTCACCTTTCGCTATCGGTTGATACTCGCGCTCTGCACGCGGTTGTGACTGCGATCACTCGAACGGATGAAGGTTTGTCTCACCCCATCGTGCCTGTACGTAAGGGGTTTAGTAGCTCCGAAGTGACGTAGGGTCACCGCCCCCACTGCCGGACTTCCCCCTCGCCGCTATTCGGTAGACAGCACCGCAGGGGATTGCTTACGAGGCTTCCGCCCCGTTACTGTCCCCCGGTCCGTTGTCACGGTCTGGTCACAGCAGGAACAACGAGCCGGTACCCCGACTGGCTCATACCGGGATCCCCCGCCCGGTGTCGACCGGACTCCCCGAAGACGGAAGGCCAGGTTTTGTCTTCTCGACACCGCTCCCCCGGCGGCCACAGCAGTACCGACGTGCTCGAACCAGCAGCAGCCCGCACTGCCACGCGTGACGTGGGAGCGCACCGGCTGCCGCCGCCGCCCTCCGCCCTGCGCGGCCGGATCGTGGTCGCCGCGGTCGCGGTCGGCGCGTTCGCCGCAGCCGGCGCGGGCCAGACCCTCCACGCGCTGGGCTCCGGCTCGGACGGCCCCGTCCAGGACGAGGTCACGCCGCTCGCCGCCGCGTCCGACGGTGCCGCCGCGTTCGGCGTCGGTGGCTCCGGCCCCGCATCGCCGCACGTCCTGCCGGTCTCCAAGACGGCGGACCCCGCCGCCGAGGCCGAGAAGCTGACCAAGAGCGCCCGGATCTCCGAGGACCGCGAGGCGGCCGAGGTCGAGGCCAAGCGCCCCAAGTACTCCCGGCCCGCCAACGGCGACTTCACCTCCGGTTTCGGCGGTCGCTGGGGTGCGATGCACAACGGCATCGACATCGCGGGCCCGATCGGCACGCCGATCCTGGCCGCCGCCGACGGCGTGATCATCGAGGCCGGCCCGGCCAGCGGTTTCGGCCTCTGGGTGCGGGTCGAGCACGCGGACGGCACGATCACCGTCTACGGCCACGTGGACACCTACTCGGTCCGCCAGGGCCAGCGCGTCCAGGCCGGCGAGCAGATCGCCCGGATGGGCAACCGGGGCTTCTCCACCGGCCCCCACCTGCACTTCGAGGTCTGGAACCCGGGCGGGCTGAAGATCAACCCGCTGAGCTGGCTGAACTCCAAGGGCGTCAGCGTCTGACCCGTCCGCCCTCCGCAGCGGCACGGGCGCGCACCAGGTCTGAGAGAGAGAGAGAGAGAAAGGCCGGGTCGCGCGTGCGCGACCCGGCCTCTGCACTACCCCCTCGACCGCCCCCGCGGTGATTCCCCTCGCGCTTCCGCCGCCCCCGAAGCGGCTTCCGCGTGGTGCCCGCGAGCGGTTCCCCTTGGCCGGATCACCCCGAATGGCCCGGACACCCCGCTCGTGACACCCCTTAAGACGCCCGGGGTGCGCGCGGGTTGCGCACGATCTCCCACTCGGTTCGAAAGGGGGGCGTCAGGCCGCGCCGGCCCTCGCGTCGAACGCCGCGCGCGCCGCGTTGACCTCTTCCTCGTGCTCGTCCGCCCAGGTGGCGAGGCTGCGCAGGGTCTCGTGCAGGGTCCGCCCCAGCGGGGTCAGCTCGTAGTCCACCCTCGGCGGCACGGTCGCGTGGACGGTGCGCAGCACCAGCCCGTCCCGCTCCAGCCGGCGCAGCGACGCGGTGAGCACGCGCCGGCTGACGCCGTCGATCCGCCGCCACAGCTCGGCGAAGCGGTGGCCGCGCTCGGCGAGGTAGGCGATGACGAGCACCGACCACTTGTCGGCGACCCGGTCGAGCACCTTGCGGACGGTGCAGTCCGACCGCGTGTCCCACTGCCGGGCGTCGTCGTCGTCGGTTTCGTCGCAGTAACCGGGTGACTCGAAAGTGCCGTCTTCCACGGCTGCCCATCCTCCCTCAGGGTTGTATGCACATGCAACGAGAAGGGTGGGGCTGTGACGACTACGGCAACCCCGGCCCGGCTGAGCGGGCGCGAGTGGGGCCTGCTGCTGGTGCTGTGCGGGGCGATCTTCCTGGAGGGCGTCGACGTCTCGATGATGGGCGTCGCGCTGCCGTCCATCCAGGCGGAGCTGGGCCTGTCCGCCGGGGCCCTCCAGTGGGTGGTCAGCGCGTACGTGCTCGGCTACGGCGGCTTCATGCTGCTCGGCGGCCGGGCGGCGGACCTGCTCGGCCGGCGGCGGGTGTTCCTGTTCTGGCTGGCGGTGTTCGTGGTGTTCTCCGGCCTCGGCGGGTTGGCCCAGGACGGCTGGGTGCTGATCACCGCCCGCTTCGTGACGGGCCTGAGCGCCGCGTTCCTCACGCCGACGGGTCTTTCCATCATCACCACCACGTTCGACGGCCCACGGCGCGATCAGGCCCTGCTGGTGTACGGCGGGGTCGGCGCGGCCGGCTTCACGCTCGGCATGGTCATCGGCGGGCTGCTCACCGCGATCGGCTGGCGCTGGGTGTTCTTCGCGCCCGTGGTGCTCGCCCTGGTGCTCCTGGTGGCCGCCGCGAAGACCCTCCCGAGGTCCTCGGACCGGGTGCGCGGGCGGTTCGACCTGGCGGGCGCGGTCACCGTCACCGGCGGCATGGTGCTGCTGGTGCTGGCCGTCGCCGAGGGCGTGTGGCCCGCGCTGGCCGGCGGCCTGGCGCTGCTGGCGGTGTTCGTGGTGGTCGAGCGGCGGACCCCGGACCCGCTGGTACGCCTCGGCATCCTGCGCCGGGGCACCCTGCTGCGGGCCAACGCCTCCGCGCTGCTGCTGGCGACGTCGTTCTTCGGGTTCCAGCTCGTCGCCGTGCTCTACCTCCAGCAGGTGCTGGGCTGGTCGGCGCTGGAGACCGGCCTGGCCCTGCTGCTGTCCGGCATCGACGCGGTGCTCGCGCCGACCCTCACCCCGCGCCTGGTCGCCCGGTTCGGCCTGCGCCGGGTGACCACCACCGGGCTGCTGCTGGCCGCCGCCTCGTTCGCGCTGTTCCTGCGGCTGGACCACGGCTGGACCTACTGGCAGGTCCTGCCCTCCGCGCTGCTGCTCGGCTTCGCGTTCGCGCTCGCCTACGGACCGCTGACGATCATCGCCACCAGCGGCGTCGCCGACGCGGAGCAGGGCCTCGCGGGCGGCCTGCTCAACACCTCGTTCCAGTTCGGCGCGGCCCTGGGCGTCGCCGGCGTGACGGCGCTCGCCGCGCTGGGCGACACCCCGCTGGACGGCTACCGCCTGGCGCTGCTGTTCCCGGTCGCCGCCGCCCTGCTGGCGGCCCTCACAGCTTCACGAGGGGCACGCCGCCGATCAGCATGAGCCGGACCTTCCCCGCGCTGCCGAAGTCGATCGTGGCGGTGGCGCGGGGACCCGAGCCGTCGACCGCGACCACGCTGCCCAGGCCGTACTTGTCGTGGTTGACCCGATCGCCCACGTCGAGCTTCAGCGCGGGCGTGTCCTTCCACTGGTTGTTCGCCGGCGCCGGCCGCGCGGGGCCGTCCGAGCGGCGGCCCCACGTGGTCGCGGTGGACGGCGCGGAGCGCTTGGGCTCCACCCGCCGCCACTCGACCAGCTCGGCCGGGATCTCGTCCAGGAAGCGGGACGCCGGGTTCGCCGACGGCTGGCCCCACGCGGAGCGCACCAGCGCCCGCGACAGGTACAGCCGCTGCCGCGCGCGGGTGATGCCCACGTACGCGAGCCGGCGCTCCTCGGCCAGCTCGGCCGGGTCGCCCAGGGCCCGCATGTGCGGGAAGACGCCGTCCTCCCAGCCGGTGCCGAACACCACCGGGTACTCCAGGCCCTTGGCGGTGTGCAGCGTCATCAGCGTGACCACGCCGTCCGACTCCGCGTCCGGCACCTGGTCGGCGTCCGCGACCAGCGACACCCGCTCCAGGAAGGCGGCCAGCGAGCCCTCCTCGGGCAGGCCCTCGTCCTCGGCCGGCGCCGCCTGCGCCGCCGCGCCCAGGTCGGTGAACTCGCGGGCCACCGTGACCAGCTCGTTCAGGTTCTCCACCCGGGTGTGGTCCTGCGGGTCCTCGCTGGCCTCCAGCTCCGCGCGGTAGGCGGTGCGGTCCAGCACCGCCTCCAGCACGTCGGCCACGTCGTCGCCGCGCTCGACCAGCGCGCCCAGCTCGTCCATCAGCTCGACGAAGCCGGCGATGGCCTTCTGCGAGCGGGTGTTGAGCAGCGGCACCCGGCCGCGCACGGCCTCCCGCAGCGCCGCCGCGAAGCCGATCCGCTCCCGCTCGGCGTAGGTCGAGACGCACGCCTCGGCGCGGTCGCCGATGCCGCGCTTGGGCACGTTGAGGATGCGCCGCAGCGAGACCGTGTCGTCCGGGTTCGCCAGCGCCCGCAGGTAGGCCAGCGCGTCGCGCACCTCGCGCCGCTCGTAGAACCGGACGCCGCCGACCACCCGGTACGGCAGGCCGAGGCGGATGAAGATCTCCTCGAACACGCGCGACTGGTTGTTGGTGCGGTAGAACACCGCGATCTCGCCGTTGGTCGCGTCGCCGCCGTCGACCAGCCGGTCGATCTCGCGCGCCACGAACGCGGCCTCGTCGTGCTCGTTGTCCGCGACGTAGCCGACGATCTTCTCGCCGTCGCCCAGGTCGCTCCACAGCCGCTTGTCCCGGCGGTCCGGGTTGCGCGAGATGACCGCGTTCGCGGCGGTCAGGATGCGCTGCGTGGAGCGGTAGTTCTGCTCCAGCAGGATGGTGGTGGCCTGCGGGTAGTCGCGCTCGAACTCCACGATGTTGCGGATCGTCGCGCCCCGGAAGGCGTAGATCGACTGGTCGGCGTCGCCCACCACGCACAGCTCGCCCGGCGGGACGCCGCCCTCGCCGGTGCCGACCAGCTCGCGGACCAGCGTGTACTGCGCGTGGTTGGTGTCCTGGTACTCGTCCACCAGCACGTGCCGGAAGCGGCGGCGGTAGTGCTCGGCCACGTCCGGGAAGTTCTGCAGCAGCTCGACCGTGCGCATGATCAGGTCGTCGAAGTCCAGCGAGTTCGACTCGGTGAGCCGGCGCTGGTAGGCGTCGTAGACCTCGGCGACCCGGCGCTCCAGGTCGTTGGCCGCCTGGACCTTCGCCGTCTCGACGTCCACCAGCTCGTTCTTCAGGTTCGAGATGTGGATGGCGAGCGTGCGGGCCGGGTAGCGCTTCGGGTCCAGGTCGAGGTCGCGCGCGACCAGCGTGATGAGCCGCCGGGTGTCGTCGGAGTCGTAGATGGAGAAGTTCGACGACAGCCCCAGGGCCTTGCCGTCGCGGCGCATCACCCGGACGCACATGGAGTGGAAGGTGGACACCCACATGGACCGGGCGCGCGCGCCGACCAGGTCGGCCACCCGCTCCTTCATCTCGGCGGCGGCCTTGTTGGTGAAGGTGATGGCCATGACCTCGCCGGGGTGCACCCCGCGCTCGGCCAGCAGGTAGGCGATCCGGCGGGTGAGCACGCGGGTCTTGCCCGAGCCCGCGCCCGCGACGACCAGCAACGGCGACCCGGAGTGCTCGACGGCCCGGCGCTGCGCCGGGTTGAGGTCGGCCAGCAGCCGGGACGACCGGGACTCGGGGGGACTTGGCGGCAAGTCGAACAAGGCGCTCATCGTGCGTCCACGTTACTCGGTACCCCCGACAGACCTCCGCACGATCGGCCGGCTGTGGCATGATGGGCCCGTGCGCTCGGTCAACTTCGAGTTTTTCTACGGGACCCGGACTCCGGCTCCCGTGGACCGCTAGCGCGCCAAGCCACCCACGAAGCCCCGGAGTCCTCGGATTCCGGGGCTTCGCCGCTTCCGGACCGGGACCCAGCCAGAGTCGAGAGGTCACCGCGATGAACAGCACCGACACCGCGCCCACCGCAGCGCCCACCACCGCCGCGCCCGCCCCCGAGGACATCGACGCGCTGCGCCGGGAGATCGACCACCTGGACGCGGAGATCCTGCGCCTGGTCAACCGGCGGGTGGAGGTGTCCCGGACGATCGGCGCGGCCCGGATGGCCGCCGGCGGCACGAAGATCGTCCACAACCGGGAGATCGACGTGCTCAACCGCTACCGCGAACTCGGCCCGGAGGGGCGCGACCTGGCGATGATCCTGCTCAAGCTGGGCCGGGGCCCGCTCGGCCGCTAGCCGCGCGGGCCAGGTCGCGGTCCACGAGCCGGTCCTCGTCGGGCAGGTACGCGAGGGGGTCGTCCAGCAGCACGCCGGCCCCCACCAGCCCCTCCACCAGCGCGTGCAGGCACAGGGCGGCGTAGCCCCGCAGGTAGCCGCCCTCCTGGGTCAGCACGGTCGGGAGGTCCAGCGTTGCCACCTCCCGGCCGATGTGCCGGTACCCGGCGGCGGTCAGGTTGTGCCTGCCGTTCGGGTCGAACGCCGAACCGTCGAACCCGGACGCGCAGACCAGGAAGTCCGTGCCGTGCTCGCGGATCGCGGGCAGCACCAGCTCCTCCAGCGCCCGCCGGTACGCGGTGTCGCCCGCGCCCAGCGACAGCTCCACGTTGAGGTTGCCCGGGCCGCTCTCCTCCGGGCCGCCGGTCTGCACGTGGTTCGCGCCCCACGGGCCGTGCCGCATGTGCACCGAGCAGGTCAGCACCCCGTCCACGTCCCGGAACACGTCCTGGGTGCCGTTGCCGTGGTGCACGTCCCAGTCCAGCACCGCGACCCGGTGGCCGGCGCGGCGGGCCGTCTCGGCGACCAGGGCGGCGTTGTTGACCAGGCAGTAGCCGTCCGGCAGGCCGCGCTGGGCGTGGTGGCCGGGCGGGCGGACGAGCGCGTACGCCAGGCGGGTGCGGCCCGCCGCCACCGCCTCGTACGCGGCCAGCGCGGTGCCGGCGGCGGCGCGGATCGCGTCCCAGGAGCCGGGGCCGACGACGGTGTTGGTCTCCAGCGATACTTTTCCGCCCGCGTGGCACGCCTTATATAGGGAGGACAGGTACGCGTCCGTGTGGACGCGCGCCAACTCCTCCTCCGTGGCGAACCGCCCCTCGGACCACGTGAGGTGCGGTGCCACCGGGCCGTGCAGCAGGGCGTGCCGGAACGTGCTCAGCCGAGCGGCGTTCTCGGGGTGCGGCTCGGCCTCGTCCAACCACGCCCGGTCGCCGGGCAGCTCCCACAGACCGGTGCCGGTGTCGTGCCCCAGGCAGGCGTCGTGCCAGAAAAACTCCACCCGAGGGGGATATCAGGGCGATCACCCATGGGCCAAACCGAAAGAGCGCAGGCACACTGGGGGCATGGGAGTCATCGGCCTCATCACGGGTCTCATCGCAATCCTCGGCGTGCTCGCCGCGCTCGCCCACGACGGCTACCTGGCCATGCTCGGGTCGGCCGCCAAGTCGAAGCGGGCGGCGGGTGCCCCGATCGCGCAGTACGTGCGCAGCCGCTGGGCCGTCGCCGGCGTGACCACGGTCGTGGCGCTGGTCGGCCTGCTGATCACCTCGGGCGTGAGCGTGGCCAGCGACGTCATCGGCGCGCTGATCGCGGGCGGTGCCGGCCTGGCCGCCACGAACGCGTTGCAGAGCAGCCGCAAGAAGCTGAACAGCGGCAACTGAGGCAGTTCACTCGGTCGGGTGTCACGTGGGGTCATCCGGCTTACCCGTCAAGCCGCTCCCGGACCCTGCACCTACCCTGGGGTAGGCGCAGGGTCTTCGTCGTCCCACCCCCGGTTCCCTGCCCCTGAACAGGTGAACTGCGGCCCGACTCGCGTCAGGCCCGGGGGTGGGAGGGATCACGACAGGTATGGACATCGCGGAACCGGAACGGTCCGGCAGGCACCGGCTGGAGCACGGGAGCGGCGACCTCTGGCTGCCGCTGGGCCCGGTGCCCGACCCCTCCCCGCACGCGGGGCAGGTGGTCCGGCCCGGGGCGCTCCCGGTGCAGCGGACCCGCGACCCGGTGGCGGACACCGACGCGGTCGGCCTGCGCAAGTTCAACATCGGCCTCGTCCCGGCCTCGGTGACCCCGCCCCGCACGTGGAAGCGGGCCGCCTGGTTCGCCGTCGTGTCGTCGGCCGCCGTCCTGGTGGGCCTGGCGTACGCGGCGGCCAAGCTGGTCGGCGCGGACTCGCCCGAGGAGCGGATCGGGATGCCCGGCTACCCGACCGCGAGCCCGCTGATCACCGGGTTCGACACCCCCGCGCCGCCCGTCCCCACCGAGGTCGTGGCGGTCCGCCCCGAGCGACCGGACCGCCCGGACCAGCCGCGCGAGGAGAGGGCCGCGGCGGTCCGGGGCACCGACGAGGTCCGCCCCCGCACCACCGCCGACCCGGCGCCGCCCGGCGCGGCCACCGGCGAGCCGTCGACCGCCGGCCGGCCGGGTGCCGGGCCCGGCAGGTCGACCGCCGAGCCCGCCGACCCGTCCACCGCGCCGACCGTGACCACCGTGCCCGGCCGCGCGAAGCCGCTGGTGGACGCGGCGGCGATCGTGCTGCGCACGGAGCGGTTCTACGAGCAGGCGGTGGCCGACGCGGAGGCCGCGATGGCGATGGTGTCCGACGGGTTCCGGTCGGACGCGGAGGCCCTGCTGGAGCAGCGCTTCTCGGACGTGTCGGCGATCGAGGTCACCGCGATCACGGTCGACCCGGCGTCCGGCGCGACGGTGAGCACGCTCCGGGTGACGAAGTCGGACGGCAGCACCACCACCGAGCGGCGCGAACTGCTGTTCACCACGGCCGGCGACCCCCTGATCAACGCCGAACGGCTGCTCGACGCGTCCTGACCCCGGCGGGTGCGGTCGGGTCGGCGCGGCCGGGCCGGTCGGCGCGGGTGCGGCCGGCTACCGATCGGTGCGGTCGACGCCGAACGGCCTCCCGTCGGCGTCCAACGGTCGTTCGCAAACGTACAGCCCGACGCCGCTCCGTGCTTGATCGCCTGATCGAGGGACAGGTGCGGACCGCTGACCGCCACGAACGGGTGAACCCCTCCATTCTGCTGGCTTCGCCCTGGTGAAGCGCGGTACGAGTTCTCGCTGACGACACAGGTGCGAGGGAGTCGCCAGTGCAGCGCCCTACGACGAGCGGTCGCAGGCACAGCCGTGCGGGTTCGGTCTCGGTGGCCGAGTTGATCCGGAGGCAGCGCGTCCCGCTGCGGATCGCGTCCCGGGAGCGGCCCACCGCCCGGGGCCCGCTCCCCGGGCAGACCGGCGAGGCCGCCCACCAGGCCCCGCCCCGGCAGTCCAACCGGACGGCCCGGGTCGCGGCGCTGACCACCGGCGCGCTCGTGCTGCTGGTGTCCGTGGCGGCGGCGTCGATCCTGGTCGCCACCCGCGACAGCGGCCCCGCCCGGCCCTCGGTGACCCCGCCCGCCGACATCACCGGCTCCTCGGCGCTGCGGCCGGACGTGCTCGCGGCGGAGCTGACCGGGCCGCAGGACTCCGAGCCCGCCCCGCTCGGGCCGGACCCGATGGCCGCCGACGTGCCGATGGACGTGCCGGCCGAGCCGGAGGGCCCCGTCGTGCCGCCCCGGGAGGCCGCGACGCGGTCCAAGCCCCAGGTGGACGTGGTGCGGCACTTCTACGAGCTGCTGCCCGCCAAGCCCGCCGAGGCGGCGCTGCTGCTGACCGGCGACCTGATCGGCACGGGCGCGCGGGACTTCGTCGCCTCGTGGGGCGGCATCCAGGCCATCACCATCGAGTCGACCACCCTGCGGGCGGACGGCACGGTGCGCGCCGTGGTGTCGATGCAGGAGCGGTCCGGGCGGTGGATGCGGGTCGAGCAGCGGTTCTGGCTCACCGACACCAGCCCGCCCCGGATCTCCGGGACAGAGGTCCTTTCGGCCCAGCGGAGCTGACCCTGCGTGACGGCCACGCGACCGGAACTCACCCAGCGTTGAGAATCACAGTCCTTGACGAGGAAACTTCCCCCAAAGGGGTTACGGATTCGGTCACGATTCGGTATCCATGTTCCCGGTCGGTAGCTCAACGCACTCCCCGGGAAAGGTGAGACTCCGGTGTCGAACGACGACAACCGCCGTCGGCAGGACGGCTCGACGGCCAAGCTGTCGGTCGCCGACCTGATCGCCAGGCGCGAGGCGGAGACCCAGCCGATCCCCCGGATCACCGACGAGGAGACCATCCGGTTCACGCCCCGGGTGAACCTGTCGGGCCGCGAGCTGCACATCACCGAGCTGCTGCGCCGCGAAGGCCGCGCCGGCGAGGAGGAGCGCGGCGGCGGTGGTTTCTCCGTGCCGAAGCTCGTCGCCATGGCCGGCGGCGGCGTGGTGCTGGCCGGCGCGGTCGCGTTCACCGCCACGAGCCTGCTCACCTCGCCCGACGAGCGCCCGCTGGCCGAGGTCCGGTACGACAACCGCCAGGCCGCCCGCAGCACCAACACCCTCGGCAACGACCTGGCGGCAGCCGCCGCGAACCAGCAGCAGGCCCAGCCGGCGCAGGACACGACCACCGAGGCGACCACCACCACCGAGCCCACCCAGGCGACGACCCAGCGGCCCCGGGCCACCCAGCAGCCGGCCCCCGCGCCGACCACGACGACGACCGAGCAGGCCCCGCCGCCGGTCGAGCCGCCGCCCGCCACCACCACGACGACGCCGCCCGCCGAGGTGCCGCCGCCGACCACGACGACGCCGCCCACGACGACCCAGGCGCCCCGGCCGTCCTCGGACGCACCCACCCCGCCGTCCACCGGCGTGACCGCGCCGCCGTCCTCGACCGCGCCGTCCTCCGAGCCGTCCGCGCCCACTGCGCCGTCCGCACCGTCCGCCGGCGTCGACCTCGGCGGCATCCTCGACCCGCTGGGCGGGTTCGACTTCTTCTCGCCCGCCGCCTGAGTCGCGCCGCCGCGAGCCCGCCCCGCCGGCGAGACCGGCGCGGTCACCCGACCGGGCGACCCGGTCGACGCACCGGCCGGCGTTCGGGCCGACCGGTTCGACCCCCTGGCGCAGCGCGATGCGGTGCGGGTGCGTTCCGGAACGTGAGGGCCGCTCAGCGCGCGTGGACTCGGCCGTTCGGACCCAAAAGGGGCGATCTTCACCCGAACAGGTGGCTTCCCCGGTCGGATTCAGGTATCCCTTCCCGGTCCGGACGTAGCTCGCGTGACCTGCACAACGGTCCGAAAGCCGTAGTCACCGCCGGGGTAGGCTGTCCGCGCACCGATCCGCACGACGAGGAGCCCGAGCGTGAGACCTGCTGCCCTTGCCGCGGTCCCGCAGCGCCCCAGCGAGGTGGTCCGGTGAGCGCCGACGAACGCCTGATAGCCGAGCGCTACCGCTTCCTGGACCGGATCGGCAGCGGTGCCATGGGCATCGTCTGGCGGGCCCAGGACGAGCGCCTCGGCCGGATCGTGGCCATCAAGGAGCTGCTGCTCCAGCCCAGCCTCGACGCCACCGAGCGGGACGAGGCGATCCAGCGCGCCATGCGCGAGGGCCGGATCGCGGCCAAGCTGCACCACCCCAACGCCATCGCGGTCTACGACGTGGTGGAGGAGAACGGCGCCCCCTGCCTGGTCATGGAGTACCTGCCGTCGAGCAGCCTGGCCGACACGATGGCCGAGCACGGCCCGCTCGACCCGGTGGAGGTCGCGCAGATCGGCGGGCAGGCCGCCGCCGCGCTGGCCGCCGCCCACGCGGCGGGCATCGTGCACCGGGACGTGAAGCCGGGCAACGTGCTGCTCGCCGACAACGGCCTGGTCAAGATCACCGACTTCGGCATCTCCCGGGCCAGCGACGACGTCACGGTCACCAAGACCGGCCTGATCGCGGGCACGCCCGCCTACCTCGCGCCGGAGATCGCGCGCGGCCAGGACCCGACGCCCGCGTCGGACGTGTTCTCCCTGGGGTCGACGCTGTTCGCGGCCGTCGAGGGCGAGCCGCCATTCGGCCTGAGCGAGAACACCCTGGGCGTGCTGCACGCCGTGGCGGCCGGCCGGATCAACCCGCCGACGATCGACGGCCCGCTGGCCGACGTGCTGCTGGTGCTGCTGAACTACGACCCGGCCGACCGGCCGACCATGGCCCAGGCCCGCGACATGCTCAACGCGGTCGCGCACGGCCGCAACCCGAGCCTCGGCGGCCTCGCGCCCGCAGCGATGCCGGTGGCGGGCGCGACGACCGTGCTGGACGCCGACCGCACCCACGTGGTCCGGCCCGCGCCGCGCACGGTCGGCCCCCGCACGGTCGGCCCGACCGCACCCGTGGCGCCGCCGCCCGAACCGAACAACACCCGGCCGCTGGTGATCGCCGCCGTGGTGCTGGGATCGTTGCTGCTGCTCGGTTTCCTCCTGGTCGCGCTCGGCGCGTTCGACACCAAGGAACCGAAGGTGCCCCCGGTCACCAACAGCACCTCCAGCACGGCGCCCACGACGACCACGACGCCGCCTGTGACGACCACCACAGAGCCGCCGCGCACCACGTACGAAGAGCCGACCACGACCACCACCACGACCACCACCACGACGACCACGACGACCACCACCACGACGACGACCACGACGCCGAAGACGACGGTCCCCCCGACGACCACACCGCCGCCGGCCGTGACGAGTACGAGCCCGCAGCAGCCCCAGGGCGGCTGACAACCTCGTAAGGTGGACGACGAACCCGATCGGGTGACCAAACGTCCTTGTGTCGAAGTGGCGACGTCACCGGTGTTCGCCCCTGACCAGCCCGAGCTAGCTTTGGAGCACCTGTGACCGACGACGGCCGCCTGGTTGCCGGCCGCTACCGACTGGGCCACCGGATCGGCAGCGGCGCGATGGGCATCGTCTGGCAGGCCCACGACGAGCGCCTGCACCGCACGGTCGCCGTGAAGCAGCTGCTGCTCCAGCCCGGCCTGGCCGAGGCGGACACCGACGAGGCCAAGCGGCGGGCGATGCGGGAGGGCCGGATCGCGGCCCGGCTCCAGCACCCGCACGCGATCGCGGTCTACGACGTGGCCGAGGACGACGGCCAGCCCTGGCTGGTGATGGAGTACCTGCCGTCCAAGAGCCTGTCGACCGTGCTGTCCGAGCGCGGCACGCTGCCGCCGCGCGACGTGGCGTCGATCGGCTCGCAGGTGGCCTCGGCGCTGGCCGCCGCGCACGTCGCGGGCATCGTGCACCGCGACATCAAGCCGGGCAACGTGCTGCTGGGCAACGAGGGCACGGTCAAGATCACCGACTTCGGCATCTCCCGGGCGACCGGCGACGTGACGGTGACCGCCACCGGGATGCTCGCGGGCACCCCCGCCTACCTAGCGCCCGAGGTGGCCAAGGGCTACGACCCCGGTCCGCCCTCGGACGTGTTCTCGCTGGGCTCCACGCTCTACGCGGCGATCGAGGGGATGCCCCCGTTCGGCCTGAACGAGAACACCATCGCGCTGCTGCACCAGGTCGCGTCGGGCAAGGTGACGCCGCCCAAGCAGGCCGGTCCGCTGACCGCCCTGCTGATGCGCCTGCTGCGCGCCGAGCCCGAGGACCGGCCGACGATGGCCGAGGCGAAGGAGGCGCTGGCGGCGGTGGCCGCCGGGCGGGCCGCGCCGGAGTTCCCGGTGGCGCTGCCGCAGACCCACCCGCCGTCGTGGCAGGGCGCTCCCGTGCAGCAGCCCCAGCAGCACGCGGCGGTGACCCGCGCGGTCGCACCGGCTCCGGCGGCGACCCGGGTGTCCCCGGTGCCGACGCCCCCGCGCCCGGCGGCGGCGCTGCCGCCCCAGCGCCCGGCCGCCGCGCCGCGCCAGGAGTACAAGCAGTCCGGCCGGGGGCCGGTGAAGAGCAGGCGCTCGACGGTCTTCACGGCGCTGGCCATCGCGGCGGCGGCCGTGGTCGGCATCCTGCTGGCCAGCATGTTGAGCCGGGGCGAGGCCGGCAACCAGGCCGGTCCGACGACGACGGTCACCCAGCCCGCCGCCGGTGGCGAGCCGTCCACGACGACCACGAAGAAGACCGCCGCCCCGCCGCCGAAGATCACCACCGACCCGACGCCGGACCAGCAGGAGCAGGCGATCCGGGACTACTTCGCGCTGATGCCGTCGAACGTGGAGGACGGCTTCAACCGGCTGACCGCCGAGATGAAGAGCGGCAACGGCGGGTTCGAGGGCTACAAGGGCTGGTGGAGCCAGGTCAAGGCGGTCGAGTTGACCAACGTGCGGATCAACGAGCCGTACGCGTACGAGATCGAGGTCGCGTACCACATGAAGGACAGCTCGGTGTCCCGCGAGCGCAAGCTGATCGTGCTCAAGTGGGAGAACCAGGGCCTGTTCATCGCCAAGGACCAGACGCTCGGCAAGTCCTGACCGGTCCGGGGCCGCTCCCCAGCGGGCGGCCCTGCGGACCGGTGACGACCTCCCACTCCCCCTCTGCGTGCGTCTGACGACCCGCTCGCCCGCTTGGCTGCCTGCGCTCCCGGCGCAGGCGGGGCGGCGTGTCCATCCCCCTGGAACGGTCCGGCGCGGTCAGCGCCTGCCGACCGGCCTGATCGGCGGCGGGCACCCCCGAGCGACCGCCGTCGGCACGTCCGGTCGCCCGCCGTCCTCCCGTCGCACCCGCGGGTGCCGCGCCCGGAGGAGGGCAGGCGACCGGCTCAGTTGGTGGAGACCAGCTTCGCCAGCTCGCGGTCGAAGTCGATCCACAGGTCCTCCTCGCCGGGCTGGACCACGTCGTAGGTGAGGTCCAGGAACTCGGCGATGTCCTCGGCCTGGGCCGACAGGATGGCGAAGCCGGTGGGCGCGTTCAGCTCCAGCAGGACGCGCTCGGGGTCGTCGGCGGCCGGCCGCACGAGGATGTCGCCCTCGCCGGACGGCGTGAGCAGCCCGTCCGCCAGCAGGTCGCGGGCGAAGATCCACTCGACCTTGCCCTGCCCGGTGTGGAACAGCACGGCGACCGCGTAGGGGTCCTCCGGTTCGTAGTGCAGCTCCGCTTCCACCGGTGCCGGTGCGACCCCGGGGACCAGGAGGTGGAACGTGGTGCTCGCGGTGATGCTCTCGGCGCTCATGGTGTGGAGTCCTTCCCGTGTTCATCCCTCTCTTGGAGAGGAGACGTCCGAGAAGGCCGATCGGGACGTGGTTCGGCCCAATACCACGCTATCGGGGGAGACCTGGGTCTCAGGTCCACCCGTTTGCCCAGTTCGGTTGTCTCAGATGGCCTATACCGACGAGTAACCCAGTGTTATCGCAGGTCACTTGAGCGTAGTCGTCCGCTCCGGCTGGACCGGGATGATCGCCGTCGCGGGCTGCCGGCGGGTCAGCGCGACCCCGGCGAGGACCACGACCATGCCCGCCACGACCCGCGCGTTGAGGTCCTCGCCGAGGAACGCCGCGCCCAGCAGCACCGACACCACGGGCAGCAGGTAGCCGACCGTCGTGGCGTTGGTGGGGCCCTCGTCCTCGATGAGCCGGTAGTTCAGGACGAACGCCGCACCCGTGCCGAAGACGCCCAGGACGCCGACCGCCACCAGCGCCTGCCAGGTCAGGTGGGTCTCGTCGAGGCCGCCGACCGGCAGCACCAGCACGGTCAGGCCGGAGGCCGTCACGAGCTGCGCCGAGGACAGCTGGATGGACGACAGGCCGCGCCCGGAGATCGTGCGGCCGATGTAGGTGTAGCTGACCGCGTAGGAGGCGGCGGCGGCCAGGCAGGCCAGCGCGCCCCAGCTCGCCAGGCCGGCCCTCTCCCACGGCGCGAAGATCAGCAGGGTGCCCGCGAAGCCCAGCACCAGGCCGACCAGCCGGGCCGGGTTGCGCCGGCGCTCGAAGCCCAGCAGCAGGCCCAGGGCGAGCGCCCACAGCGGCGTGGTGGCGTTCAGCACGCCCGCGACGCCCGAGTCGACGGTCTGCTCCCCCACGCCGAACAGCACGAACGGGATGACGTTGCCGAAGACCGCAGCCACCGCCAGGTGCACCCAGACGCCCCGGTCCGCCGGCAGCCGCTGACCGCGCGTGAAGACCAGCACGACCAGGACCGCCGCGCCGAGCACGGTGCGGACCAGCGCGATCTGGACCGGCGACAGCCCGGTCAGGGCGATCTTGATCCACAGGAAGCTGGAACCCCAGAGGAGGGCGAGGACGCCCATCCTGACCAGCGTGCCGGGTCTGTTCACGGGCATACTCTGCGCTACGCGAAGCATCAGGACAAGTAAAGAGAACTGCAAGATGCTTAAGCAGCGCTGTACGATCGGGCCATGCTGGACGTGCGACGAATGCAGGTGCTCCGGGCCGTGGTGACCACCGGCTCCATCACCGCCGCGGCGGCCAACCTCGGCTACACGCCGTCCGCCATCAGCCAGCAGGTCGCGGCCCTGGAGAAGCAGGCCGGGCTGCCGCTGCTGGACCGGGTCGGGCGGGGCGTGCGGCCCACCGTGGCCGGGCGGGTGCTCACCGAGCACGCGGCCCGCATTACCGACCGGCTGGTGGAGGCCGAGGCGGCGCTCGCGGACCTGAGGGAGGGGCGCACCGGGCGGCTGCGGGTGCGGTACTTCGCCACCGCCGGAGCGGCGCTCGTGCCACCGGCCGTGGCCGCGTTCAAGGCCCGGCACGCCGACGTGCAACTGGACCTGAAGCTGACCGAGCCCGCCGACCCGATCGTCGAGGTCGGCGCGGGGCGCGCGGACGTGGCGCTGTCGGTGTTCCCGCGCGAGGCCGAGGTGCCGCGCGGGGTGCACGTCGAGCACCTGCTGGACGACCCGTACCTGGCGGTCCTGCCCCGAGGCCACGACCTGGCCCGCAAGCGGGTGCTGGACCTGGCGGACCTGGCCGACGAACCGTGGGTGGACGCGGTGAACCCACCCGGCCACTGCCGGGACATCGTGCTGGACAACTGCGCGGCGGCCGGCTTCGCGCCGAACTTCGTGCTGGAGTCCGACGACTACCCGACCGCGCAGGGCTTCGTCGCGGCGGGCCTGGGCGTGACGATCGTGCCGAAGCTGGGCCTGGGCGTGGTCCACCCCGGCGTGGTCGTGCGCAAGCTGCGCCACCCGGAACCGACCCGCACCATCTGCGCCGCGATCCGCCAGGACAGCATCGGCTCGCCGGCGGTGAAGACCCTGCTGGACGCCCTGAAAGCCGCCGTCGCCTGACGGGTGGGGGTGCCTTTGTGGCAGGTGGTCTCCCTGGTTGCCCCACGAGTCCGGCGGTGGAGGGGCTGTGAGCAGCGATCAGGCCGAGTGGTTGCGGGTCCGCCGAGCACCCGGGGCCCGGGCCGCGAACTGACCGAACTCGCGGCCTGGCTCTACCCCGAAGCGGACCGGGCCCCCGGTGGTCACGTCCTCGCCGGGCCGGGGTGGGTGTCGGAGCGCCCGGTGGAGCTGGACCGCGTCGAGCTGCGGTGGGCGGAGGACGCGCGGCCGTTCCGCCTCCCGGAACCGGCTCCCGTCGAGCACCTGCTCCCGCTGAGCGACAGGGGCACCCGGTACACCGACTACAGCCGCGCGGTTCGGGACCTGGTGCGCCCCAGGTTGCTGGAGAACCGGCTGAGCTACCGGCTCACGGCCGTCGACGCGGTCGACTCGTCCCCCGAGCGCAGGATGCGCCTGACGTTCGGCCGGACGACCTTCTTCGAGCTGTTCAGCCTGAAGCAGATGATCGCGCACGAGTTCAAACGGGCGTGGCTCTCGTCGGGTCGGTCGATGCCCGGTTTCGCGGACCTCCCCCTCCGCACCGCGCTCGGCGACCCGTTCGACCCGGAAAGGCTGCTGATGTCGCCGGGCATCAACACGTTGACCATCCGCCGTGGCAGCCGCCGCGAGTCGGCGGCGTTCGTCCTGCACGAGAGGGACAGCGGCGGGGTGGCCGACGGCGGCGGGCTGTGCCACGTGATGCCGGCCGGCGAGTTCCAGCCCTCGTCCGCCGCGCCGGTCAACGTCCGGAACGACTTCTCCCTCTGGCGCAACATCATGCGGGAGTTCTCGGAGGAGTTCCTCGGCAACGCCGAGCACGACGGCTGCGACCCGCGCCCGATCGACTACCGCTGGGACGACCCCTTCGCCCGGTTCGAGGACGCGAGGAGGCGGGGGACCTTCCGCCCGTGGCACTACGGCCTGGTGGTGGAGCCACTGGAACTCGGCGTCCAGCAGCTCACGGTCGCGGTGGTCGACGCGCCCGAGTTCGACCGGCTCTTCGCGCGGATGGTGGCGGTCAACGACGAAGGACGCGTCGTCCGACGGGGCGGGGTGCAGCACCTCCCCTTCACCGCCGAGACCGTCGACCGGCTGGACCCCCGGCTGTCCGCGAGCGCGCTGACGCTGCTGCGGATGGCGTGGCGTGATCGCGCCACCCTGCTCGCCGGCCAGTAGGCGACCCCGTACCAGCGCACCAACCCCGATCAATCCTCGCGAAAGCTCAGACCAGGCGGCGGTCGGAGGCCCAGCGGGAGAGTTCGTAGCGGTTGGAGAGCTGGGTCTTGCGCAGCACGCTGGACACGTGGGTCTCGACCGTCTTCACCGAGATGAACAGCTCCGACGCGATCTCCTTGTACGCGTACCCCCGGGCCAGCAGCCGCAGCACGTCCCGCTCCCGGGGCGTCAGCAGGTCCAGCTCGGGGTCGCTGATCGGGGCCGCGCCGGGGCGGTCCGCGAACGCGTCCAGGACGAAGCCGGCCAACCGGGGGCTGAACACCGCGTCGCCGTCCGACACCCGGACCACCGCGCGCACCAGCTCCTGGCTGGAGATGGTCTTCGTCACGTACCCCCGCGCGCCCGCGCGGATCACCGCGATCACGTCCTCGGCGGCGTCCGACACCGACAGCGCCAGGAACACCACGTCCGGCAGCGCCGTGCGGACCTGCCGCAGCACCTCCGCGCCGCCGCCGTCGGGCATGTGCACGTCCAGCAGCACCACGTCCGGCCGCACGTGGCCGATGCCGACCACCGCCTCGCCCACCGAACCGGCCTCGCCGACCACGTCGACCTCGTCGGTGATCGAGTCGAGCTCCGCGCGCACGCCCGCGCGGAACAGCGCGTGGTCGTCCACCAGGAACACCCGCACCGGCGGCTTCTCGGTTGTCACGTCCTGGCCTCCGTCTTCTGGTTGCCGGCGGTCTTCCTCGGCATGTGCAGCTGCACCTCGGTGCCCTCGCCGGGCGTCGTGCGCAGCCGGACCTCCCCGCCGTGCCGGTCCATCCTCCCCCGGATGGAGTCGGCCAGGCCATGCCGGTCCTCCGGGACCAGCGCCGGGTCGAAGCCCTTGCCCCGGTCCCGCACGAACACGGTGACCCGGTCGGGCTCGACCTCGCCGTACACGCTGATGTCGCCGACGCCCGCGTGCTTGGCCGCGTTGACCATCGCCTCGCGGGCCGCCTGCACCATCGCCAGCAGGTTGTGGTCCAGCTCGCAGTCGCCCACCACGACCTGCTGGACGGCGATGGCGAACTGGTCCTCGACCTCGCCGGACGCCTTGGCGATCGCGGCGGACATCATCGTCGGCTGCCCGTTCTCGCCGACCGCGTGCCCGTACAGCCAGTCGCGCAGCTGCCGCTCCTGGCCCCGGGCCAGCCGCTTGACCTCGCGCGGGCTCTCGGACTGCTTCTGGATCAGGGCGAGCGTCTGGAGCACCGAGTCGTGCAGGTGGGCGGCGATCTCGGCGCGCTCCTCGGTGCGGATGCGGACCCGGCGCTCCTCGCCCAGGTCGTTGATGAGCTTGATCCACAGCGGCACGGTGAGCACCGCCACGCCGCCCAGCGTGGCCACCACGGCGAGCAGCGCGAACCGGAGCTGGTCGATGCCGTAGCTGCTGATCAGCAGCACGCCGATGCCGATCGCCACCAGCGCCACCCCGGACAGCACCCGGACCAGCGCGGCCCGGCCGGTGCCGAACAGGCCGGACTTCGCGCCGTCGCGCCACCGCCTGCGCTGCGCCTCGTCGGCCTCCCGCCAGACGACGGCCGCGCCGACCAGGGCGACCGCGAGCGGCCCCACTATCCAGCCGCTGACCGGCCCGGACAGCAGCCCGCCGACCACCGCCGCGCCGATGCCCAGCGCGACCAGCCCGAGTGCCTGCTGCCGCTCCTGGGGCTTCGGGGACGGCTCCGGGGTGTCCACCGCGCGCTGCGGCACGAACAGCCACAGCAGCCCGTAGGCCACGATCCCGACGCCGTTGAGGGCGGTCAGCGCCGCGAACACCGCGCGCACCCAGAACACCTCGACCCCGAGGTGGTCGGCGACACCGCCCGCCACCCCGGCGACGACCCGCCCCGCCCGCCGCCGGCGCACCGGCTCGTGCCCGCGCCCGGCCTGCCCCGCACCGACCGCCCCCGTGGACCCGGACGCGACCGGCACGCCCACCGGGAGCACGCCCGCAGAAGGCACGGACACAGGAGGCACGGCGGAAGTCGGCACGCCCGCAGAAGGCACAGCGGAGGTCGGCACGCCCGCAGGAGGCACGGCCGAGGTCGGCACACCGGTCGTCGGCACGCCCACGGTCGGCCGGTCGGACGTCGCCGCCGAACCCGCCCCCGCCGACGTCTGCCCGGCCGGACCGGCCTCCGCCGGACCCGTCTCCGCCGAGGTCTGCCCCGCCGAGGTCGACGAGGTCGGGATCGGCGCGGTCGGGTCGGGCGTCGCCGGGTCGGGCGTGGCCGGACCCGGCGTGGCCGGTCGGGGCGTGGAGGACACCTGCGAGCTCACCTCCTGATGGTCACACGCGTCCGGGGCGCTTTCATCAGGGTTCCACCCGATGCGCGGTTCAGGGTGGGTCCCCGATGTGCATCGTCCCCCGGCGGACCATGCTCGTCATCGTGAGCGGGAACCTGAGCACTGCCGGCGTCGAGGAGACGCTGAAGGACTTCTGGGCCAGCCGGCCCAGGCGGCCGCACTCGGGGCGGAAGATCGCCGGTGTCGCCGCCGGCATCGCCGAGCGCTACCGGATCGACCCCGTCGTCGTCCGGGTCGCGTTCGTGGCGATGGCCCTGTGCAACGGCGCGGGTCTGCTGATCTACCTGCTGGGCTGGCTGTGGCTGGCGCAGGCCGACGACGAGGTGTCCGCCGCCGAGGCGCTGTTCGGCCGAGGGCGCAGCTCCACACCGCTGCCGCTGACCGTCCTGCTGGGCCTCGCCGTGGTTCCCGCCAGCGGCTTCTTCGTCGACGGCGGTTTCACCATGGTGGGCGGTGTGCTGCTGTCCGTCGGCGCGATCTACCTGCTGCACCGCAGCCGGGGGTCGCTCAACCGTCCGCCCTCCGCACCCGAGGTGAGGCCAGTGGATACCGCCGAGTCGCCGACCGCACGCGTGACGCCGCCCGCGTGGGACCCGCTGGGTGCCGCGCCGTTCGCGTGGGACCTGCCGGAACCGGCAGCCGCCCCCGCGCCGCCGGCGGAGCGGCAGTCGCACCCACCGCAACGGCGTCGGCCCAGGTCACGGGTGGGCGTGGCGACGTTCGGGCTGTCGCTGGTGGTGCTGGCCGGCGGGCTGGTGGCGTCCTCGTACAGCCCGTGGTTCGACGCGCCGCACGTCATCGGCCTGGTCGTGGCGACCCTCGGCCTCGGGATGCTGGTGGGCGCGTTCCGGGGCGGCGGCGGACGCGGGCTGATGGGCCTGGTCGTCCCGCTGAGCGTCGTGGGGGTGCTGATGACCAGCGTCGACTTCACCTCGATCGGCGGTTCGGACCACATGGGGGACGTGAACGCGCAGCCGACGACGCGGGAGCAGGTGCTGGACCGGTACGACACCAACGTGGGCAGCGTCGACCTCGACCTGACCGGCCTGCCGGCGACCGGGTCGGTGACGACCGAGGTGGAGGTGGGCATCGGCAGCGCGAAGGTCCGGGTACCCGCCGACGCGGACGTGGTGGTGACCTGCCACTCGGGCCTGGGCTCGGTGTCGTGCCTGGGACCGGAACGAGACGGCCGGAACAACACCACGACGGTCGACGACAAGGGTGCCGGCGAGGGTGGGCTGCGAGTGGAGCTGGACGTTCGGGCAGGACTGGGAGAGGTGGTGGTGAGCCGTGGCTGACCAGGAGTCGATCGAGAAGCGCGGAGTGGACGTCGTCGGCCTGGTGTTCGGGGCGGCAGCCCTGGTCGCCGCCGCCTACATGCTGTCCGACGGGACGTCGTGGCCGGCCTTCCTGGACGTCAGGTGGGTCCTGGCGGGCGGCGCGATGCTGATCGGCCTGGGCCTGCTCGCGGGCTCGGCCCGGCGCAAGGGCTGAGGGGCCGGTCGGCGAGGGGGAGCACGACCACGGGACGCGGAGCACGGGGAGACCGCGACCGGGGGAACGGGGTGAAAGCGCCGACAGGGGTGTGGGCGCAGGGGAAAACCGGGGGTCGAAAAGGCCACCTCGCATCACGCGAGGTGGCCTTTTCGTCACGCCGGCCAATCGGGCGTCACGCCGGCAATCAGACGTCACCCAGCCAATCGGGCGTCACTCCCACTCGATGGTGCCCGGCGGCTTGCTGGTCACGTCCAGCACCACCCGGTTGACCTCGGCCACCTCGTTGGTGATCCGGGTCGAGATGCGCTCCAGCACGTCGTAGGGCAAGCGGGTCCAGTCGGCGGTCATCGCGTCCTCGCTGGACACCGGGCGCAGCACGACGGGGTGGCCGTAGGTCCGGCCGTCGCCCTGCACGCCCACGCTGCGCACGTCGGCCAGCAGCACCACCGGGCACTGCCAGATGGTCCGGTCCAGGCCCGCGCTGGTCAGCTCCTCGCGCGCGATCGCGTCGGCCTTGCGCAGGATCTCCAGGCGCTCGGCGGTCACCTCGCCGATGATCCGGATGCCCAGGCCGGGCCCGGGGAACGGCTGGCGCTGCACGATCGTCTCCGGCAGGCCCAGCTCGGTGCCGACCCGGCGCACCTCGTCCTTGAACAGCGCCCGCAGCGGCTCGACCAGGGTGAACTGGAGGTCGTCCGGCAGGCCGCCCACGTTGTGGTGGCTCTTGATGTTCGCCGCGCCCGCGCCGCCGCCGGACTCCACCACGTCCGGGTACAGCGTGCCCTGCACGAGGAACTCGTAGTCGCCCTCGGCCTTGAGGTCGCGCTCGGCCTGCTCGAAGACCCGGATGAACTCCCGGCCGATGATCTTGCGCTTCTCCTCCGGGTCGGTGACGCCGGCCAGCGCGCCCAGGAACCGCTCCCGCGCGTCCACGGTCACCAGCCGCACGCCGGTCGCCGCCACGTAGTCCCGCTCGACCTGGGCGCGCTCGCCCGCGCGCAGCAGCCCGTGGTCGACGAAGACGCAGGTCAGCCGGTCGCCGATGGCCCGCTGGACGAGGGCCGCCGCGACCGCCGAGTCGACGCCGCCGGACAGGCCGCAGATGGCCTTGCCGTCGCCGACCTGCTCGCGGATGCGCGCGACCTGCTCCTCCACGATGGACGAGGTGGTCCACTGCGGACGGATGCCCGCGATCTCGTGCAGGAACCGGCGCAGCACCTCCTGGCCGTGCGGCGAGTGGCCGACCTCGGGGTGGTACTGGACGCCGGCGAACCGGCGCTCGCGGTCCTCGAAGGCGGCCACCGGGGCCCCGTCGCTGGACGCGGTCACCGTGAAGCCGTCGGGCGCGGCGGTCACGCAGTCGCCGTGGCTCATCCACACCGGGTGGGTGCCGGGCAGCTCCTCGTGCAGCAGGCCGGACCCGGCCACGTCCAGCTCCGTGCGGCCGTACTCGCGGGTGCCGGTGTGCTCCACCGTGCCGCCCAGCGCGCCGGCCATCGCCTGGAAGCCGTAGCAGATGCCGAACACCGGGACCCCGAGCTCGAACAGCTTCGGGTCGACCTGGGGAGCCCCCGGCTCGTACACGCTCGACGGCCCGCCCGAGAGCACGATGGCCGCCGGGTCCTTCTCCACCAGGTCCGCCACGGACGTGGTGTGCGGCACGACCTCGGAGTACACCTGGGCCTCGCGGACCCGACGCGCGATCAGCTGCGCGTACTGCGCGCCGAAGTCGATTACCAGAACTGGGCGGCTGTTGCTCTCAGACACGGCTGACATCGTCTCAGACCTGCACCCGGTGCACGGAACGGCCTAGGTTGGGCGCATGGACGCGACCACCCCTCAGCCACGTCCCTGCTGGATCGCCGGACACGCCGAGCAGGGCACGCAGGCCATCACCGTGCACCACCCCTTCGACGGCACGGAGGTGGCGTCGGTCGCCGTACCGGGCCCCGAGCAGGTGGAGCGCGCGGTCGCGGCTGCCGCCTCGGTCGCCAAGCAGTTCCGCCGCACGCCGGCCCACGTGCGGGCCGAGGCGCTGCTCACCGTGTCGCGGGCGCTGGCCGACCGCGCCGAGGAGATCGCCGAGACGATCACCGCCGAGAACGGAAAACCACTCAAGTGGGCGAACATCGAGGTCACCCGGGCGGTGAACACGTTCCGGTTCGCCGCCGAGGAGGCCCGGCGGTTCACCGGCGACCTCCAGCGCCTGGACACCGACACCGGCGGCGAGGGCAGGCTCGCGCTGGTCCGCCGGGTGCCGCGCGGGCCGGTGCTGGCCGTCGCGCCGTTCAACTTCCCGCTGAACCTGGTCGCGCACAAGGTCGCCCCGGCGCTGGCCGTGGGTGCTCCGGTGATCGTCAAGCCCGCCTCGGCCACGCCGCTGTCGGCGCTGCTGCTGGGTGAGCTGCTCGCCGAGACCGACCTGCCCGACGGCGTGTTCTCCGTGCTGCCGGTGCGCGGCGCGGACATGAAGTCGCTGGTCGTGGACGAGCGGCTGCCGGTGATCTCGTTCACCGGGTCGACCTCGGTCGGCTGGTCGCTCACCGACGACGCGCCGCGCAAGCACGTGCTGATGGAGCTGGGCTCGAACTCGGCCGCGATCGTCTGCCCGGACTGGCCGGACCTGGACTGGGCGGCGTCCCGGATCGCCACGTTCGGCAACTACCAGGCCGGGCAGTCGTGCATCGCGGTGCAGCGGGTGCTGGTGCACCGGGACGTGGCGGACGCGTTCGTGCCGAAGCTGGTCGCGGCCGTGCGGGCGCTGCGGACCGGAGACCCGCACGACCCGGAGGTCGAGGTCGGTCCGCTGATCGACGAGGACAACGCGCGCCGCGTGGAGGAGTGGGTGGCCGAGGCGGTCGCCGGGGGCGCCACGCTGCACCTGGGCGGCGGGCGGGACGGGACGACCGTGGAGCCGACGGTCGTGCAGGACGTGCCGGCGTCGGCGCACCTGTGGAAGGACGAGGTGTTCGGGCCGGTGCTCGCGGTGTCCGTGGTGGACTCGACGGCGGAGGCGTTCGACCTGGCCAACGCCACCGACTACGGCCTCCAGGCGGGCGTGTTCACCCGGGACGTGGCCGTGGCCTTCGAAGCGGCGGCAGAGCTGGAAGTGGGCGGCGTGATCATCGGCGACGTCCCGTCCTACCGAGCCGACCAGATGCCGTACGGCGGCGTGAAGGGCTCAGGCACCGGCCGCGAGGGCGTCCGCTCCGCAATGGACGACTTCACCGAGGAACGCACCATGGTCCTCACCGGCATAACCCTCTGACCCCGACACGCATCGTCAGGCGAGCGACCACCACAATCCACCACCCAACCCGACCCACACGCGAGGCCGCGTCGGTGTGTCGGGTCGCCTTCCGCTCCGATCACGCTCTTCGATCGGAGCGGAAGACGGCGCGATGCATCGACTTCAGGCGGCCGAGCCGCCTCGACGGAGTCGAGGCAATCCAACACAGCCGCGTCGGTGTGTCGCGTCGCCTTTCACTCCGATCACGCTTTTCGATCGGAGTGAAAGACGGCGCGATGCACCGACTTCCGAGCGGCCTCGCCCGCCTCGACGGAGTCGAGGCAATCCAACACAGCGAACCCCGTCGCTTGGCGCAATGCGGCTTGAGGGTCGGTCGGGGCTACGGCTGCGAGGTGGCCGTCCGGGCGGATCAGGGTGCCGTTCACCTCGGTGAAGCCGGGACCGCAGTGGGTGCTGTCGGGCAGCAGCTCGCCGTCGCAGCCGGGGCTGGTCAGCGGTGAGTCGCGGTAGGCGAACGGCTCGAACAGCCGGCCCGAGTCGATCTCGTCCACGCGGCCCTGTTCCAGCACCGCCTGCCGGTGCGCGCGCTCCTGGTCGGTGCGCGGCACCAGGAACCGCATGGTGGCCCCGGTGACGCGGAGGTTCTCGTCGGCCGCCGCCGCGCGTTCCCGTTCGTAGGAGGGCAGCAGGTCCGGGCCCGCCTCGCCGCGACGGTCCAGCGCGACCTTCCACACCGCGTTGTCGGCGTCGCAGATCCCGGAGTTCAGGCCGCGCGCGCCGAACGGGCTCATCACGTGCGCCGCGTCGCCGACCAGCAGCACCCGGCCGTCCCGCAGGGCCGTGGCGCGGCGCTGGTGGAAGCGGTAGGTGGACTGCCAGCGCACCTCGTACGGGCGGTCGCCGGTGATCTCGCGGATGTGCTCGTCGGTCAGCCGGAAGCCCTCCGGCACCTGCCAGTCGACCCGGTGGACGCCGCCGGGCTGGGGGTGCAGCAGGACCTGGCGGCCGGGGTTCCAGTCGGGGTCGAAGTGGAACAGCCGCTCCGGCTCGGGGTGCCCGAGGTCGACCGCGATGTCGGCGATGACGAACAGGTCGTCGAACGAGTGGCCGGGGAAGCCGATGCCGAGCAGGTCGCGGACGGTGGAGCGGGCACCGTCGGCGGCCAGGCAGTGCGTGCCCCGGAACACGTCGGTGTCCGTGGTCAGCTCGACGTGGTCGCCCTGGGACACCGCCACCACCCGCTGCCCCCGGCGCAGGTCGATCAGCGGTTCCTGCCGGACCCGGGCCTCCAGGACGCGCTCCACGTCGGTCTGCGGCGTGTTCACGAACGGCGGGAACCCCGGCCGCCGGGGCAGCTCCAGGGTGGCGACCTCGCGCCCCCGGTGGAACGTCCGGCCCCGGTACCAGGTGACGCCGGCGTCCACGACCGCCCGGCCCGCGCCGACCCGCTCCAGGATGTTCAGCACGTCCCGCTGGACGCAGATGGCCCGGCTGCCCACCTCGGTCCGCCGCCGCGCGGCCTCCAGCAGCACGCACGGCACGCCCGCGCGTGCCAGCAGCAGCGCGGCCGTCATGCCGACCGGTCCCGCGCCGACCACCAGCACCGGGTCCTCGGCACCGCCCCGGCCGCGCCGCCGGCCCGCCGCCGGGCGCACCGCGCCGAGCACGGCCTGCGGGCCCGTCGTGCCGGCGGCCCGCGCGCCGGCGTCGAAGCGCGGCCGGCCGCCGACGGCCCGGACGGAGGTGAACTCGCCGCCGATGGGAGCCGGGCTCACCGGAGCTCCGCCCACACCTCGCGGTCCCGCTCCGCCGTCCAGACCCTGGGCCAGTCGACGCCCGAGCACTCGTCCCAGTACCGCTGCACGTCGAACGGCAGGCAGTGCTCGAAGATCGGCCAGCGCCCGTAGCGCGGGGCCAGCGCCGCGTGCGCGGCCCGGAACGCCTCCGCCACCGTGCCGCCGCCGACGTGCACGGACCCGACCGTGCGGCGCAGCTCGTCCAGGAAGTGCCGGGACTGCGCGATCGCCGCGTCCACCTCGCCCCGGTCCCGGGCCACCGCGCCCCGCCCGCCGACGAGCTGCTCCGCGCCCAGCGCGCGCACGGCGTCCAGGGTGGAGGTCGCCCACTCGTCGTGGAAGGCGTCGCCGGTGTAGAGGGCGGCCTGCGACTCGACCAGGTCGCCCGCGAACAGGACGCGCTGGTGCGGCAGCCACGCCACGATGTCGCCGGCGGTGTGCCCGCGCCCGCAGTACCGCAGCTCCAGGTCGCCGCGGTCGCCGCCGAGGGGGATGGTGAGCCGGTCGGTGAAGGTGAGCGTCGGCCAGGTCAGGCCGGGGATCGACGCGGGGTCCTCGAACAGCCGGGGCATCCGGCCGTACTCGCCGGCCCAGTCCTGCTCGCCGCGCTCGGCGATCAGGGTCCGGGTCAGCTCGTGCGCGATGACCTGGTCCGCGCCGAACGCGCTCGCGCCCAGCGTGCGCACCGCGTGGTAGTGGCTGAGCACCAGGTAGCGGACGGGTGTGTCGGTGCGCTCGCGGAGCAGGTCGAGCCAGCGCCGGGCGGCCACCGGGGTGGCCCTGGCCTCGATGCAGACGACGAAGTCCTCGCCCTCGACGGCCCCCACGTTCGGGTCGCCCTCCGCCGTCAGGGCGTAGACGCCCTCGGCGAGTTCCACGAACACCTCGTCCTTCGGAGCGAGGTCGGCACTGGACGCAAACGGCTTCGCTGCCACGGACCCACCATAGGACCGGCACGGCGAGAGCGCGCCCATGAGCTTTTGACCTCAACACATATGCACCCCGGAGGAGGTGATTGGGCCTCACCTCCCGCCGCGTCGCACCAGGTCAGGAGCCCTTGACCTGCACGATCGGCAGCCGCAGCGCACCCGGCGCGGACGCCGGCACGACGGGCTCGACCGGTGCGACTGCGGGCACCCGCCGGTAGGCCGCGCCCGGTGCCGGCCGCCCGTCGTCCTCACCCTTGTTGGGCCACAACGAGAACGCCCGCTCCGCCTGCGCCGCGATGGTCAGCGACGGGTTGACGCCGAGGTTCGCCGAGATCGCCGACCCGTCCACCACGGAGAGCCCCGGGTACCCGTGGACCCGGTGGTAGGGGTCGATGACACCCGACGCCGCGTCCGCGCCGATCGGGCAGCCGCCGATGAAGTGCGCGGTGAGCGGGACGTTGAACAGCTCGCCCCACGTGCCGCCGGCCACACCGCCGATGTGCTTGGCGGCCAACAGGTTCGCCCGGTGACCGGCCGGGATGAACGCCGGGTTCGGCTCGCCGTGCCCCTGCTTCGAGGACAGCCTGCGCCCGAACAGGCCCTTGCGGCTGAACGTGGTGATCGAGTTGTCCAGGCTCTGCATCACCAGCAGGATCACCGTCCGCTCGCTCCACCGGTGCACCGACACGATCCGCAGGAACCGCACGGGGTGCCGGACCGCCTGGACGAGGAACTGGACGATCCTCGGCGTGGCCTTCGCGCCGTCGGTGGACAGCGTCTGGAGCAGGCCCATCGCGTTGCTGCCCCTGCCGTAGCGCACCGGCTCGATGTGGGTCTGCTCGTCGGGGTGGATGGACGAGGTGATCGCCACGCCCCGGCTGAAGTCGCGCTCCTCGTCCACCCGGAACCGGCCCGCGCCGATGATCGCCTCGGAGTTGGTGCGGGTCAGCTCGCCGAGCCTGGCCGACAGCCGGGGCAGCGCGCCCTCGGCCCTCATCCGGTGCAGCAGCTGCTGGGTGCCCCAGGTGCCGGCGGCCAGCACGACCTGGCCCGCGGTGATCGTGCGGCGGTCGCGCCGCAGCCGGCCCCCGGTGCGCCGGGTGTCCACCGACCAGGTGCCGTCCGGCTCCTGCCGCAGGCCGGTGACGGTGGTCAGCGGCAGCACCCGCGCGCCGTTCCGCTCCGCCAGGTAGAGGTAGTTCTTGACCAGGGTGTTCTTCGCGCCGACCCGGCAGCCGGTCATGCACTCGCCGCACTCCACGCACCCGGTCCGGCGCGGACCGGCACCGCCGAAGAAGGGGTCCTCGGCGGTCTTGCCGGGCTCGCCGAAGAACACGCCGACCGGCGTCGGGCGGTAGGAGTCGGCGACGCCCATGTCGGCCGCGACCTTCTGCATCACCTCGTCGGACGGCGTGGTCGTGGGGTTCTCCACCACGCCCAGCATCCGGCTCGCCTGGTCGTAGAACGGGGCCAGCTCGGCCTCCCAGTCGGTGATGTGCGCCCACTGCCGGTCCTGGAAGAACGCCCGGAGCGGCCGGTAGAGCGTGTTCGCGTAGACCAGCGACCCGCCACCGACGCCCGCGCCGGCCAGGACCATCACGTTGCGCAGGGCGTGGATGCGCTGGATGCCGTAGCAGCCGAGCGCGGGTGCCCACAGGTACCGCCGCAGGTCCCAGGAGGTCTTGGCGAACTCGTCGTCGGCGAACCGGCGACCGGCTTCGAGCACGGCGACCCGGTAGCCCTTCTCGGTGAGCCGGAGGGCCGCGACGCTGCCGCCGAAGCCCGAACCCACGACCACGACGTCGTAATCGGTCTTGTTACCGACGAGTTCACCCATGCCGCGAGATTAGGGGTAACTTCGGGTAACAGCCAGTACTCGACCGGTTCAGCTCCTCCGCACGACGAAGGGCCCCCGCCGGAGCGGAGGCCCTTCCGGAGGGAGCGACGACCCTACCCGCGCACGGTCAGGCCGACCTTCTGGAACTCCTTGATGTCGGAGTAGCCCGTCTTCGCCATCGCCCGGCGCAGCGAGCCGAACAGGTTCGTCACGCCGCGCGGGTCCACCGACGGGCCGAACAGCAGGCTGCGCAGGTCGACCACCTGGTCCACGCCGGTCGACACGTGGCTGCGCGGCACCGACGGGTGCGCCGACGACGACGTCCAGTACAGGCCCTGGCCCGGCGCTTCCGACGCCGCCGCGAGCGGTTCGCCCAGCATCACCGCGTCCGCGCCGCAGGCGATCGACTTCGCCACGTCGCCGCTGGTCAGCACGCCGCCGTCGGCGATGACGTGCACGTACCGGCCGCCGGTCTCGTCCAGGTAGTCCCGGCGGGCCGCCGCCGCGTCGGAGATCGCCGTGGCCATCGGGACGCCGATGCCCAGCACGGAGTCCGTGGTGGTCACGCCCGGCGTGTAGCCGTAGCCGACGATCACGCCCGCCGCGCCCGTGCGCATCAGGTGCATCGCCGTGCGGTAGTCGCCGACCCCGCCCGCGATGACCGGGATGTCCAGGTCCGCGATGAACGACTTCAGGTTCAGCGGCTCGCCGTCGCGCGACACGTGCTCGGCGGAGATGATCGTGCCCTGCACGACCAGGACCTCCACGCCCGCCGCGAGCAGGTCCGGGGTCAGCTCGGCCGCGCGCTGCGGGCTGACCCGCACCGCCACCGTGACGCCCGACTCGCGCACCTGCTTGATCGCCTCGGCGATCAGGTCCAGCCGGACCGGCGCGGCGTGCAGCTCCTGGAGCACCTTCACCGGCGCGGCCGGGTCGTCGGTGTCCTCCACCGACTGCACCAGCCGGAACAGCGCGTCGTCCACGTCGCCGTGCCGCGCCCACAGGCCCTCGGCGTTGAGCACGCCCAGGCCGCCCAGCTCGCCGACCGCCACCGCCGTGCCGGGCGAGACGATCGCGTCCGTC
The DNA here is from genome assembly GCF_040655415.1 of Actinosynnema sp. NPDC050436. Lineage (NCBI taxonomy): Bacteria > Bacillati > Actinomycetota > Actinomycetes > Pseudonocardiales > Pseudonocardiaceae > Actinosynnema > Actinosynnema sp. NPDC050436. The sequence goes on from NZ_JBFAJV010000006.1 coordinate 323,961, forward strand.
GGGTGGGTGATCAACGGGATCTCGAACCGGTAGGCGTCGATCTGCCACGCCGTCGACACGTCCTTAGAGGACCGGGTCCTGCGGGACGGGATGATCTCGACGTCGTCCAGCTCGTAGGCCCGCCTCGCGGTCCGGCCCATGCCGATCTCGACCAGGTCGCGCACCTTTTATCGTCCTCTCGTGGGGCGGGCGTACTCCCGGACCCTAGCTCAGCGCGTGGTGTAGTTCGGCGCTTCCACGGTCATGGTGATGTCGTGCGGGTGGCTTTCCTTCAGACCCGCTGCGGTGATCCGCACGAGCTGCTTGAGCTGGAGGTCGGAGATCGTCTGCGAACCGGTGTAGCCCATGGCCGCGCGCAGGCCGCCGACGAGCTGGTGCACCACCGACGAGAGCGGGCCCCGGAACGGCGTGCGGCCCTCGATGCCCTCGGGGACGAGCTTGTCCTCGGACAGCACGTCGTCCTGGAAGTACCGGTCCTTGGAGTACGACTTGGCCTCGCCCCGGCCCTGGAGGGCGGCCAGCGAGCCCATGCCCCGGTAGGTCTTGAACTGCTTGCCGTTGACCAGGACCAGCTCACCGGGCGCCTCGGCGGTGCCCGCCAGCAGGCTGCCGAGCATGACCGCGCTCGCGCCGGCCGCGATCGCCTTGGCGATGTCGCCGGAGTACTGGATGCCGCCGTCGCCGATCACCGGCACGCCGGCGGGCGCGCACGCGAGCGACGCCTCGTAGATCGCGGTGATCTGCGGCACGCCGACGCCCGCCACCACGCGGGTGGTGCAGATCGAGCCGGGGCCGACGCCGACCTTCACGCCGTCCGCGCCCGCGTCCACCAGCGCCTGCGCGCCGGCCCGGGTCGCCACGTTGCCGCCGACCACGTCGACGCCCTCGCCGAGCTCCTTCTTCACCCGGGCGACCATCTCCAGCACGTTGCGCTGGTGGCCGTGCGCGGTGTCGACCATGATCACGTCGATGCCCGCGTCCGCGAGCGCCATCGCGCGGGTGAAGCTGTCCTCGCCGACGCCGATCGCGGCGGCGCACAGCAGCCGGCCGTCCGGGTCCTTGGAGGCGTTCGGGTACTGCTCGGTCTTGACGAAGTCCTTGACCGTGATCAGGCCGCGCAGCCGGTTGTCGCCGTCCACGATCGGCAGCTTCTCGATCTTGTGCCGGCGCAGCAGGCCCAGCGCCGCGTCGGCGGACACGCCGACCTGCGCGGTCACCAGCGGGCCCTTGGTCATGACCTCGCGCACCGGGCGGGAGTGGTCGACCTCGAAGCGCATGTCCCGGTTGGTGATGATGCCCACCAGCTTGCCCTGCGCGTCGGTCACCGGGACGCCGGAGATGCGGTAGCGGGCGCACAGGTCGTCCACGTGCTTGATGGTGTCGTCCGGGGTGCACGTCACCGGGTCGCTCACCATGCCCGCCTCGGACCGCTTCACGGTCTCCGCCTGGCGGGCCTGCTCCTCGACCGACAGGTTGCGGTGCAGGACGCCGATGCCGCCCTGGCGGGCCATCGAGATGGCCATCCGGCCCTCCGTCACGGTGTCCATCGCGGCCGACGCCAGCGGGACCCGGAGGGTGGTGTTGCGGGAGATCCTGGTGCTGGTGTCCACGCCGCTGGGCACGATCCCGGACTCGGCCGGCAGCAGCAGGACGTCGTCGAAGGTCAGTCCCAGCATGGCGAACTTGGGCGGGACTCCGTCAGCGTTGAGCTCGCTGGTCATGGCGGCTGGCTTGCCTTCCGTCGTGCGGCGATCCCGCCGCGCGACGGATCGGGTTTTCCGCAGGCGGCGATGGGTTCAGCCCATGGTATCTGGACGTGGTCGGGGGTCGGCCCGGTACCGTGCGTGGTCGTGCCGCACGACGCGTTGCCACCAGACCCGTTCGCGGGCGACCCCGAGGACCCGGCGCGGGCCCTCGGGCAGCCCGACGACGACCACGACCACCCGCCGATGGACGACGACGAGCGGGCGGAGCTGGTCGGCGACCTGAGCGACCTCGCCGTCTACCAGGCGCTGCTGGAACCCCGGGGTGTCCGGGGGATCGTGGTGGACTGCGGCGAGTGCCAGGAGCCGCACTACCACGACTGGGCGCTGCTGCGGTCGAGCCTGGAGCAGCTCCTGTCGGACGGTCGGATGCGCCCGCACGAGCCGGCCTACGACCCCGACCCGGCCTCGTACGTGAGCTGGGAGTACTGCCGGGGCTACGCCGACGGCGTGACCGCGACCGAGAGCGCCCGCTGAACCCGTCCCCCGATGTGACCGATCCCTCGTCACACCGGCTCCGGGACCGGACCCACCCGCACCTGTCCGACCGACCCGGCCCGGACGGCGGATGCCCGCCACCTCGGGCGAGGTGACGGGCATCGCAGCGCTGGAGCGGGGTCAGTTGCCCCCGGTCACCGCCGGGCTGCCGCCGGGCTGACCGGCACCGCCGTACAGGCTGGAGCTGCCGTTCTGGGTGGCGTTGCCGCTCTCGTTCTGGGTACCGCCGCTGGACGACTCGCCGCTGCCGCTGGGCGGCGGGGCGACCGAACCGCCCGTGGTCGGCGGCACCGTCGTGGTCGTGGTCGGCGCGGTCGTCGTGGTCGGCTCGACCGTCGTCGGCTGCTGGGTCGTCGTCGTCTGGTCCGTGGGCGACGCGGCCTGCGTCGTGGTCGACGGCGCGGTGGAGGCGGCCGGCGTGGTGGTCGGGACGGGCGTGGTGCTGGTCAGCTCGCGCAGCAGCGAGCCGTGCCTCTTTTCCAGGTCGGCCTTGCCGTCGTCGACCGAGATCGAGGGCAGCGCCTCGCTCGCGCGGTTGAGCAGGTCCCGGGCCTCGCCGTAGCGGCCGGCGCTGAGCGCGGCGCGGGCGGTCTCCAGGTCGGTGCGGACCGTCACGGCGGCTTCCACCGACCGGGCGTGGTCCGAGTAGAGCACCCTCGTCAGGCCCCAGAGGGTGTCGCCCGGCTGGGCGTCGCGGGCGACCAGGCTGACCCCGGTGAACGCGATGGCCAGCACGGCGGCGGCGCTCGCCAGGGGGATCAGGAAGCGGTGGCGGCCCCGCTGGAGGGGGCGGGCCGCGGCGATCGTCGCCACGGCGGTGTCGGTGTCGACCAGCTCACCCATGGGACGACTGTCGACTTCGCGCCGCCACGCCAGCAGCAGCGCGTTCAGCTCATCGTCGACCAACGCATCGGTCTGCCCGCGCCCGCCCAGCGCGTCCAGCAACGCGTCGTCCGCCCGGATGCCGGCGAGGTCGTCGCCGGGGTCAACCAGGGGGTCGTCCGAAGTGAGCGGGGTTCTCTCGTCTCGTCCGCGCACGACTCGTCCATCGCCCTTCTCGTGCTGGTCGGCCACTCAGACCACCTCCTCCGCCGCCAGGGTCTTGCGGAGGCGGGCCAAGGCGCGGTGCTGCGCCACCCGTACCGCGCCCGGCGTGGAGCCGACCGCGTCGGCGGTCTCCTCGGCCGACAAACCGACGACAACTCGGAGCAGCAGGATCTCCCGCTGCTTCTCCGGAAGGACCTTCAGGAGTTGGGCCATCCGCCCGGACAGCTCGCCCTGCATGGCGCGCTGCTCGGGTCCGGCTTCGGTCTCCGGCGCGTCCGGCACCTCCGGGACCGGTTCGGACCGGTTCCGGGCGGCTGAGCGATGCGCGTCGGCCACCTTGTGCGCTGCGATCCCGTAGACGAACGCCAAGAACGGCCGACCCTGGTCGCGATAGCTGGGCAGGGCCGTCAGCACCGCGAGACACACCTCCTGGGCCACGTCGTCCGCCGAAGCGAAAGACCTCTCCTGCCTTCCGACTCGGGCGCGGCAGTACCGCACCACCAAGGGACGAATGGATGCCAGCAGTCGTTCGATCGCGTGGCGGTCGCCATCGACGGCTGCGCCCACTTCGGCGTCCAGTCCGTCCCCCAAGTTGGTCATCGCAGACAACAGCCCTGGTGTTACGTGTAGGCGTACCGACAACGAACGGCACGGGACGATCGACGTCGCCCGTACCGGTGACCCTTACCGTACCGGTCCCCGCGCCGGATGTTCGCAAAAGGGGTCGAAAGACCCCCTGCGAAGTGCCGACACGCCCTAAGAGACGAACCAGCCCGGCGACGGTTGCGTCACCGGGCTGACCGGAGGAAGGAGTGCCGGGCGGTGTGACCGGCCTTACGACACGAGCCCCCGCCGGAAGCCGTGCGCGACGGCCTGGGCGCGGTCACGGACGCCGAGCTTGCGGAACAGCCGGCGGGCGTGGGTCTTGACGGTGTCCTCCGACAGGTAGAGCTCGCGCCCGATCTGCCCGTTGCTCTTGCCCTGGCTCATCCCGCGCAGCACCTGGAGCTCCCGCTCGGTGAGCTGGACCCCCGGGTCGGAGGGCTGGCGCGGTGCCGGTACCGAGGTGCTGGCCAACGTATGCGCGAGCGCGGCCACCAGTTCGGGGCGCGAGGCGTCCCAGCGGAGGTAGCCCCGGGCGCCGCCGGCGATCGCGGCGGCGATGCTGCCCGCGTCGTCCGGTGCGCCGAACACGATGACGTTTGCCTGCGGGTTGGCCGAGACGAGTCGCCGGGTCGCTTCGACCCCGGTCGGGACGGCGCGCTGGGTTCCCACCAGCACCACGTCGACCGGCTGCCGAGAGAAGCGCGCCAACAACTCGTCACCGTGCGCTACGCAGTCGATGCGGCTAACCCCTGGGACAGCCGACATCACGCGGGTGAGACCCTCCCGCACACTGCGCCGGTCGTCGCAAATAAGGACCGTGGTCACGGGGACTCCTTCCTGCAGCCGAGTGACGTTCCACTTCCCCTATCGGACGCTAGGGGCCGAACCTTGACACGATCCGGTGCTTAATCCGTCAAGAAGTTCGCCTGGGGGTCTGCGTTCGGGGGTTCCCCGGAACGGAGCAGCGCCGTCGGGATCCACGCAGAGTTGACCGCGAGTCGTCGGCTGATCGGATCAGCTCTGCGTAACACGCAGCTCAGAGCGTTGACGGCAAAATTCCTCACCTTCTCGGTTTCCGCATCATTGCGGACAACGGGGCTGGTCAGGAGCATGAGTGCCGTCGGCCAGGACAACGAGAGAAGCCCGTGGCGGTCAGTGTGATTTAGGTCACAGGATAGCAAATGGACGCCCCGAGCGACGCTTTCGGGTGTCCCCCACACCACTGAAGCCACCCCCAGGACGAGCCCGGACTTGAGCACGTGCCGCGTCGCACCGACCGCTTCGGCCGCGCGCAACGCCCGTTCGGCGGGCTCGACCGCTCGCTCCGCGTGACCGGCGGCGAGTTCGATCTCGGCCGCCACCCAGTCCTTGCGGACCCCCGTGCGCCAGCTCTGCGTGACCACCCGCGCGTGCAGCAGGCGGGCCTCCCGGAGCCGGCCCGCGCCCACCGCGTCCGCCGCCAGCCCCAGCAGCGCGTCCGCCCGCGCGCCCGCCGCGTCGACCCCGTCCAGGTCGGGCGGCGACGAGTCCGGCGCGGCGGCGAGGGCCAGCGCGTCGAACCGCCGCGCGGTCGCGTGCGAGCCGAGCTGGCGGCGGTGGGAGGCCAGCGTCGAGGCGGCCAGCGACGCGATCAGTCGATCACCGGACCGGACGAGCGGGTGCAGCAGGGTCGCCGCCGCCGCGTAGTGGCCCTGCCCGCCCAGCGCGACCGCCGCGAACCAGCGGTCGCGCGGCGGGCCGTCCGCCGCGCGGCGGACGTCCGCCCCCGGTCGGTCGCCGAAGGCCGCCGCGCGCAGTGGGTCCACCCGGCCATTGTCCGCCGGTCGGGGCCGGTCGTCAGCAGACGGCGCGCTCGATCGCGTCCGCCGCGTCCGCCAGGCCCTTGATCCGCTCGGCGGGCGAGGGCACCACGCCGCGCGCCCAGCCGGGTCCCCCCACGAACACCCGCACCTGCTGGCGCGTCCGGGGCAGGGCGGACACCGCGCCCGGATCGGCGTAGCGCGGGAGCTGCGCCCACAGCACCACGGCCGCCGGCGCGGTCCGCCGGACGGCGGCGGCCAGGGCGTCCAGCGGGAGCGCCGCGCCGAGCTGCCGGATGCCGACGCCGCGCCGGGCCAGCTCGGCGGCCAGCGGGTAGAGCGCCAGGTCGTGGCGCTCCTCGGGCGTGCAGGCCAGCAGCACCGGCCGGTGGTTGCGCGGCTCCGCGACGATCGGCGTCGCCCGGACCATCGCCGCCAGCACGCACTCGTCGAGCAGGTGCGACACCTCGACCCCGGCCCCGGAGTGCTGCCAGCGGTCGGCGATCCCGGCGAGCACCGGCCGGACCACCTCGTCCCAGGTGGCGACCACGCCGTCCTGCGCGATCGAGTCGGCCAGCAGGAGCTGGACCGCCGCCGAGTCCATCGCCAGCGCCGCCCGCCCCACCCCGCGCGCGAGCCGGCCCGCGCCCGGCAGCTTCAGCCCGCGCCCGCCCACCGGAGGGGCGGTGGTGTCCAGCTCGCCGCCGGTGAGCACCGGCGGGGCGGGCGGCCCGGCGCTGATCAACCGGGGTTGCGGGGCGGGCGCGGCGAGCGCGTACTTGGCCGCCTCGGCGCTGGACGCGCCCCGCAGCAGCGCCCGCTGCATCAGCTCCAGCCGGGCCACGTCCTTCGGGGCGTACTTCCGGTGTCGCCCGGTGGTGTGATCACTGGGTCCGAGCCCGTACCGGCGGTCCCAGGTCCGCAGGGTGGCCGGCGCGACGCCGAGCCGGCGGGCGACCGCGGCCACCGACAGGGTCACCGAATGCGCAGGATCATCCTCTGCCGCAACGGTTTCCCGCTCGCCTTCCGGCGTCGTCGCGGTGTGGTCGGGGGGCGTCATCACGCTGACATCGTCCGTTCACCAGCCGTCACCGGCAACTCCGGGGGTGGCCCCGGCTGATCACCCATCGAATGAATTGGCGCCTTTCTGCCGCCGACCCCCTTGAACAAGCATTGGCGCGGTTCTACGGTGGATCATCGTTAAGCCGAATGGAGCAGTTCTCTCATCAGAGGGCCAAGGAGGCGGTCTCGATGGCGGACACCCGAAGGCTTCCCGGTCCCAACGCCGATCTGTGGGACTGGCAGATGCGCGGCTCGTGCCGCGGGATGGACAGTGCGTTCTTCTTCCACCCGGACGGGGAACGAGGACCGGCGCGGGCGAGGCGGGAGGCACGGGCAAAAGCCGTGTGCCTGTCCTGTCCCGTGCTGGAGATGTGCCGGCGCCACGCGCTGGCGGTGCAGGAGCCGTACGGGATCTGGGGCGGGCTCTCGGAATCCGAGCGAGACGGCATCATCAAGGCCCGCAAGCGACAGCCGGTGCTGACCTGACCCGGGTCGACCCCGGCCCGGTCGGCGGAAGGGGCGGCACCCCCGGGTGCCGCCCCTTCGCCGTGCTCCGCCCTCGATCTGCGCACGTCGGCCGGGCCGACCGACCCCGGGAACGCCGGGAGGGGCGGTGCCGTGGTGGCACCGCCCCTCCCGGAGCACGTCGGCGTGCGGTCGCGCGGGGCGGACCCCGGCGTCCGACCTCAGTGGCCGTGCCCGTGACCGTGGCCGTGACCGGCCGAGGCGGGCTCCTCTTCCTTCTTCTCCACGACGGCGCTCTCCGTGGTGAGCACCATGCGGGCGATGGAGGCGGCGTTCGAGACGGCCGAGCGGGTGACCTTGACCGGGTCGATGATCCCGGCCTCCAGCAGGTCGCCGTAGACCAGCGTGGCCGCGTTGAGGCCGAAGCCCCAGTCGCCCTCGCGGACCTTGTTGACCACGACCGCGCCTTCCAGGCCGGCGTTCGCGGCGATCCAGAACAGCGCCGAGCCGAGCGCCTCGCGGACGATCGCGGCACCGGTCGCCTCGTCGCCGGTCAGGCCCAGGCCGCCGTCGAGCACCTTGGCCGCGTGGATGAGCGCCGAGCCGCCGCCGGGCACGATGCCCTCCTCGACCGCGGCCTTGGTGGCGGCGACCGCGTCCTCGATGCGGTGCTTGCGCTCCTTCAGCTCGGTCTCGGTGGCCGCGCCGACCTTGATCACCGCGATGCCGCCGGAGAGCTTCGCCAGCCGCTCCTGGAGCTTCTCGCGGTCCCAGTCGGAGTCGGTGGCCTCGATCTCGCGGCGCAGCTGCTCCGCGCGACCGGCCACGTCCGCCTTGGTGCCGCCGCCGTCGACGATGGTCGTGTTGTCCTTCGACACCACGATCCGCCGCGCCGTGCCCAGCACGTCCAGGCCGGCCTCGGACAGCTTCAGGCCCACCTCGGCGGCGATGACCTGGCCACCGGTGACGACGGCGAGGTCGTCCAGGAACGCCTTGCGGCGGTCGCCGAAGTACGGGGCCTTGACCGCGACCACGCGCAGCGTCTTGCGCAGGGCGTTGACCACCAGGGTGGACAGCGCCTCGCCCTCGACGTCCTCGGCGATGACGACCAGCGGCTTGCCGGCCTCGGCGACCTTCTCCAGCAGCGGGAGCAGGTCGGCCAGGGCGCTGATCTTCTCGCGGTGCAGCAGGATGCGGGCGTCCTCGAACACCGTCTCCTGGGCTTCCAGGTCGGTGGCGAAGTGCGCCGAGATGTAGCCCTTGTCGAACTGCACGCCCTCGGTGATCTGCAGCTCGGTGGCCAGCGTCGAGGACTCCTCGACGGTGATCACACCGTCCTCGCCGACCTTCTCGATGGCCTCGCCGAGCAGCGCGCCGATCGACTCGTCGCGCGAGGACACGGTGCCGACCTGGGCGATGTTGTCCCGGCCCTTGACCGGGGTGGCCTTGCCCTTGAGGGCGTCCACCACGGCGTCGGCGGCGGCCTGGATGCCCCGGCCCAGCGAGGTCGGGTTCGCGCCCGCCGCGACGTTGCGCAGGCCGACCCGCACCATGGCCTGGGCCAGCACGGTCGCCGTCGTGGTGCCGTCGCCGGCCACGTCGTTCGTCTTGGTGGCGACGCTCTTGGCGAGCTGCGCGCCCAGGTTCTCGAACGCGTCGTCCAGCTCGATCTCGCGGGCGATGGTCACACCGTCGTTGGTGACCGTCGGGCCGCCGAACTTCTTGTCCAGCACCACGTGCCGGCCGCGCGGACCCAGGGTCACCTTGACCGTGTCCGCCAGCTTGTTCACGCCGCGCTCAAGTGCCCGACGAGCGTCCTCGTCGAAGCTGATCTGCTTGGGCATTGCCTACAGCCTCTCCTCGTGATGCGCGAAACGCCCCGGAACCCCCGGTGTCGGTGGGTTCGCCGGGGCGTCCTGCGTGTCGGCCGAAAGTCAGTTGATGACGGCCAGCACGTCGCGGGCGGAGAGGATCAGGTACTCCTCGCCGTTGTACTTGACCTCGGTGCCGCCGTACTTGGAGTAGATGACGACATCGCCGACAGCCACGTCCACGGGGATGCGGTTGCCCTTGTCGTCGATCCGGCCGGGGCCGACCGCGAGGACCTTGCCCTCCTGGGGCTTCTCCTTCGCGGTGTCCGGGATCACGAGGCCGGAGGCCGTCGTGGTCTCGGCCTCGCTGGCCTGCACGACGATCTTGTCTTCGAGCGGCTTGATGTTCACGCTCACCGGGCTGACCTCCACGGTCGTCGAAAGCGTTGGCAGGTTGCGTTTACGGCTCCTGCCACCCCGCCGTCGCGGGGGTCGGGGCGGTTGCTGGTGCCGTGCAGCTAGCACTCTACCCACGCGAGTGCCAACCGTTCAACGAACCCCCCGACAGTCGGCCCGGACGGTGGGACGCGCCACGTCGCAGGGGGTGTCCGGGGCCCGCTCTCGACGGCCCGCGACCGATCAGGCGGGCAGCCGGTCCCCCGGCCCGCGCAGCCCCCCGGCACCGCGCGGGCCGACCCCGCTCCGCTCGCGGCCCCCGGACCTCGCGGCCGACCCGGCCCCCTCGCGGCCGACCGGGGTCCGCTCGCGGCGGGCCGCGCCTACCCGGCGGGCTTGATCACCTCGTACAGCGCGGTCCAGCTGTTCTGCCCGTACCCGGCCGCGATGGCCCGCCGGTACAGGTCCTGGACGGCCCCGGGCAGCCCGGCGTCCACCCCGGTCGCCTCGCTCGCGCCCACCACGTGGTCCGCCGTCGCGCCCATCATCACGACGTTCGCCAGCTCGCCGGGGTGCTCGCCGCTGTCCACGGCGTTGATCGTCTCCTCCAGGTACATCCCCACCGACTCGACGTTCTCCTTCAGGTACGGCGCGAACTGCGCGGCGGTCACCCCGGCCGTGCGCACCAGGGCGACGCTGTGCAGCGCGGCGGCCAGCGCGGTCAGGAAGTAGTCGAGCTGCGCCTGGTAGAACAGCTGCGCCAGCGAGTGGTCCTCGCCGAGGTACTCGGTCCGGCCGATCACCCGCAGGGTGTCCGCGTGCTCCTCGAACACGGCCCTCGGGCCGCTGTAGAAGACGTACGCCCCCTCCTCGCCGATCAGCGGCGCGGGCACCATCACGCCGCCCACCAGCAGTTCCGCGCCCCGCTCAGCGAGCCACGCGGCGGCCTTCAGGGTCTTGCCCGGGGTGTCGGAGCTGAGGTTGACGACCGTCTTGCCGGCCAGGTCCGCGTCGCCCAGGACGTCGTACATGGCCTGGTAGTCGGTCAGGCTCAGCACGACCAGGCGGGTGGCCGCGACCGCCTCGGCCGCCGTGGCGGCCCGGTGCGCGCCCTTCGCCACCAGCTCGTCGGCGCGGCTCGCGGTCCGGTTCCACACCGTCACGGCGTGGCCGCGCTCCAGGTACTCCGCGACCATGGCCCGGCCCATCGGGCCCAGGCCGATCAACGTCAGCGGCGTGCTCATCAGTGGTTCCTCGCTTCCTCGGCAGGTGTGACCGAAGGTGCCGGAACCCGCTGCGGGTCCGCTGCGGGTTCCCTGCGGGTGCGCCGGGGAGGCACCTGGCTACCGTCGTGGTGTGCGATTCGGCGTGCTGGGGCCCTTGGCCGTGTGGGCGGCGGACGGGACCCCGGTGCGGGTCCCGGAGGCGAAGGTCCGGTTGCTGCTGGCGCACCTGCTGGTCGCCGAGGGCCGGCCGGTGCCGGTGGACCGGCTCGGGTCGGCGCTGTGGGGCGACCGGCCGCCGGGCAACCCGGGCAACACGCTCCAGACCAAGGTGTCCGCGCTGCGCCGGGTGCTCGGCCGGGACGTGGTCACCTGGGAGCCGCCCGGCTACGCGCTGCGGGTCGACGCCGGGTCGTCGGACCTGCTGGAGTTCCGGGCGCGGGTGGCGGCGGGCGACCGGGGCGGCGCGCTCGCCCTGTGGCGCGGCGAGCCGCTGGCGGAGTTCGCCGACGAGCCGTTCGCGGTGGGGTTCGCGCGGCGGGTGGGCGAGGAGCGGCTGGCCGCCCTGGAGGACTGGGCCGAGGCCCGGATCACCGCCGGGCACCCCGTCGAGCTGGCCGACGAGGTGGCGCGGCACCCGCTGCGGGAGCGGTTGCGCGGCCTGCACATGCGCGCGCTGGCCCTGGCCGGCCGGCAGGTGGAGGCGCTGGAGGGCTACGCCGCGCTGCGCCGCCTGCTCGCCGAGGAGCAGGGGCTGGAACCCGGCCCGGACCTGGCCCGGGTGCACCGGGCGCTGCTCGCCCAGGAGCCGGCGGGGCCGCGCACGAACCTGCCCGCGCCGGTGACCGAGCTGGTCGGGCGGGCCGGCGCGGTGCGCGAGGTGCGGGCGCTGCTGGGCACCTCCCGGCTGGTCACGCTGACCGGGCCGGGCGGCGTCGGCAAGACCCGGCTCGCCGTCGAGACCGCCCGCGCGGTGACCGCCGCCGACTGCGTGTGGCTGGTGGAGCTGGCCGGCCTGGACCGCGCCGACCGGTCGGGGCCGGCGGTGGTCTCCGACGCGGTGGCCGCCGTGCTCGGGGTGCGCGAGGACGCGGCCGAGCCGCCGGCCGAGCGGCTGGTCGCCGCCGTGCGCGGCCGGGACGTCCTGCTGGTGCTGGACAACTGCGAACGGCTGGTCGACCCGGTCGCCCGGCTGGTGTCGGACCTGCTGCGCGCCGCGCCGGGCCTGCGGGTGCTGGCCACCAGCCAGGAGCCGCTGGGGCTGGCCGCCGAGGCCGTGTGGTCCGTGCCGCCGCTGGAGCTGCCCGACGCGGTCCGCCTGTTCACCGCGCGCGCCTCGGCCGCCGCGCCCGGTTTCGCGCCCACACCCGACAACCAGCGCGCGGTGGCCGCGATCTGCCGCCGGCTCGACGGCCTCCCGCTCGCCCTGGAGCTGGCCGCCACCAGGGTGCGCGCGCTCGGCGTCGACACCCTGCTGGAGCGGTTGGACGACCGGTTCCGGCTGCTCGCGGCGGGCCACCGGGACGCGCCGCCCCGGCAGCGCACGCTGCGCGCCATGATCGACTGGAGCTGGGAGCTGCTCCCCGCCGCCGAGCGGACCGTGCTGCGCCGGCTCGCCGTCGCGGTGGAGGGCTGCGACCTGGCCGCCGCCGAGGCGATCTGCGCGGGCGGCGACGTGCCGGCGCGGGACGTCGCGGACGTGCTGGCCGCGCTGGTCAACCGCTCGCTCGTGGTCGCGCCCGACCAGGGCGGCCCGCCGCGCTACCGGCTGCTCGAATCGGTGGCCGACTACGGCCGGGAACGCCTGCGCGAGGCCGGCGAGCTGGACGCGGTCCGCCGCCGGCACGCCGCGCACTACCGCGCGCTGGCCGAGCGCGCCGACCCGGAGCTGCGCGGCCACGACCAGCTCGCCTGGCTGGACCGCCTCGACGCGGACACCGCGAACCTGCGCGCCGCGCTCGACGTCGACCCCGGCCTGGCCCGGCACCTGGCCTGGTACTGGTTCCTGCGCGGGCGCGTCCAGGAGGCCCGGCGGCACCTGACCGGGCCGTGGCAGGTCGGGTTCACCGTGCTCGCGGGCCACGCGGCCACGCCGGTCGGCGAGGTCGACGACCCGCGCGAGGACTGGTTCCTCGGGTACGTGCTGTCCACCGTGGGCGACATGGCCTCCGGCGAGCGGCACACCGAGCGCGCCCACGCCGCGTTCGAGGCGCGCGGCGACGACTGGGGTGTGGCGGCGGCGCTGAGCGACCGCTTCAGCCAGGCCATGCACCGGGGCGACCTGACCCTGGCCCGGCACGCCGCCGAACGGGCAGGCGAGCTGTTCACCGCCCTCGGCGACCGGTGGGGCCGGCTCCAGTCGACGTTCGCGCTCGGCACCCTCGCGCAGCTGACCGGCGACTACCCGGAGGCCACCGCCGTGCACACCGAGGGCCTGCGGCTGGCCGACGAGCTGCGGGCGTGGCCGGAGGTGTCGTTCTCGCTGTCCTGGCTGGGCCGGGTGGCGTTGCTGACCGAGGACTTCGCGGCGGCGCGGGCGTACCACGAGAAGGCCCGCCGGATCGCCGCCGACCACGGCTTCTCCCCCGGCGAGGTGTACGCGGAGACCGGCCTGGCGCTCGGTGCGCGCCGAGAAGGCGACCTGGACGGCGCGGAACGCCTCCTGCTGCGCATCCACGACTGGCACCGCCGGGTCGGGTCGGAGGTGGGCGCGACGCTCGTGCTGGCCGAACGCGGCTTCGTGGCCGAACTGCGCGGGGACGCCGAAGCGGCGCGGGAACTCCAGGAAGAGGGCCTGCGCCTGGCCCGCAGGACCCGCGACCCCCGGGCCGTCGCCCTGGGCCAGGAGGGCGTGGCGGGTGCCCGCGCGCTGGCGGGCCGGCACGAGGACGCCGCCCGCCTGCTCGGCCGAGCCGCCGCGAACCGCCTGTCCGTGGGCGTGCCCCTGCCGCCCGCGCAGCGCTACGACGTGGACCGGATCACCGCCGCGGCACGCGCAGCGCTGGGAGACGAGCGCTTCGACCGGGCGTTCGCCGAGGGCTCGGCGGACGTCGGGGACGCCGGCTGACGACCACCGCCGGCGCGGCCGGGCCGGAGCGCTCCGCTAGACGACCTGGATCGTGCCCACCGGCAGGCCCGGCGTCGTCGACAGGTCCAGCCGGGACGGTTCCGCCCCGGCCGCCACCAGGTGGGCGCCCAGTGCCGCGATCATCGCGCCGTTGTCCGTGCACAGCCGGGGCCTGGGCACGCGCAGCTCGATGCCCGCCGCCGCGCACCGCTCCGCCGCCAGCGCCGACAGGCGCGAGTTCGCCGCCACGCCGCCGGAGATCACCATCGTGTCCACGCCGAGGTCCTTGCACGCCCGGACCGCCTTGGCGGTCAGCACGTCGGCCACCGCCTCCTGGAACGACGCGGCCACGTCCGCCAGCGGGATCTCCTCGCCGGCGCGTTCCCGGCGCTCCACCCAGCGCGCCACGGAGGTCTTCAGACCGGAGAACGAGAAGTCGTACTTCGAGTCGCGGGGACCGGTCAGGCCGCGCGGGAACGCGATGGCGCACCCGTTGCCCTGCTTGGCGAGCTTGTCGATCGGCGGGCCGCCGGGGTACGGGAGGTCGAGCAGGCGGGCGACCTTGTCGTACGCCTCGCCCGCCGCGTCGTCCACGGTGGACCCGATCTCGGTGATCTTGTCCGCCAGGCCCTCGACCAGCAGCAGCTGCGAGTGCCCGCCGGACACCAGCAGCGCCACGCACCGCTCGGGCAGCGGGCCGTGCTGGAGGGTGGACGCCGCCACGTGCCCGGCGAGGTGGTTCACGCCGTAGAGCGGCTTGCCCAGCGCCACCGCGTACGCCTTGGCCGCCGCCACGCCGACCAGCAGCGCGCCCGCGAGCCCAGGCCCGGCGGTGACCGCGATCGAGTGCACGTCGGACAGCCCGACACCGGCCTGCTCGACGGCCCGGCGCATGGTCGGCACCATGGCCTCCAGGTGCGCCCGCGACGCCACCTCGGGCACGACGCCGCCGAACCTGGCGTGCTCCTCGACGCTGGAGGCGACCTCGTCGGCGAGCAGTTCCAGCGCGCCGTCCGGGCCGAGCCGGACGATGCCGACGCCGGTCTCGTCGCACGAGCTCTCGATACCGAGGATGAGCCGGTCAGTCACGGTTCGCGGGCCTTCCCATCGTGTACGCGTCGGCACCCGACGGCTGGTAGTAGCGGCGGCGCAGGCCGAGGTGCTCGAAGCCGTGCGCGAGGTAGAGCGAGATCGCGGGCGCGTTGTCGGTGCGGACCTCCAGGAACACCGGCAGGCCCAGCTCGTCGGCCTTCGCCAGCAGGGTCCGCAGCAGGCTGGTGCCGACCCCGCCGCGCTGCCGGTCGGCGACCACGGCGAGGGTGTGCACGCTCGACTCGAAGTCGTTCAGCCCCAGCCCGGCGTAGCCGACCAGCTCGCCGTCCACGTGCGCGCCGACGTAGAAGTTGCCGCCGTCCAGCTCGCTGCGGAACGAGCCCTCGCTCCACGGGTCGTCGCCGGGGAACAGCTCGTGCTCGATCTCGACGCACCGGGCGACGTCCTCGTGCCGCAGCGGCCCGATGGTCAGCTCGCCCGGCCTCACCGGGTCACCCGCTTGCGCCCGGTGGGCTCCACGGCGTCGGGCCGGCGCAGGTAGAGCGGGGTGAGCGCGGCCGGCCGGGCACCGGACAGCAGCTCTTCGGCGACGGCGGCGACCAGCGACCCGGGCGACGGGTGCACGGCGTCGACCAGCGGCAGGCCCAGCACGTCGGCGTAGATCCGGGCGCCCTCGCCGGCGGCCTGCTGCGGCGAGGTGCGCAGCTTGGCCAGGACGTCGGCCGGCCGGTCCACGTGCGGGCCGTCGGTGCGCCGGCCGGCGGCGTCGTAGGCGGCCCAGTAGACCTCCTTGCGCCGGGCGTCGGTGGCGACCAGCAGCGGCGCCCCGGTGTTCGCGTCGAGCGCGATCGCGTCCGGCGTCGGCACCGGGTAGACGGGCCGGTTCAGCGCCTGGCCGAGCGCGGCGGCCGTGACCAGCCCGACCCGCAGCCCGGTGAACGGGCCGGGGCCCGCCCCGCACACGATCGCGTCGAGGTCGGCCAGGGCGTGCCCGGCCTCCGCGACGGCGTCGCGCAGGTGCGGTGTCAGCAGCTCGCCGTGCGCCTTGGCGTCCACCGTCACCCGCCGGGCCAGCGTCCGGGGTCCGTCAGCGGTCAGTTCCACGACGCCGGCGGTCACTGCGGGCGTGGCGGTGTCCAGAGCGAGCACGAGCACAGTCGACAAGGGTACGGCGTGGACCGGCCCCGACTCCGCCGACTCCGCCGGACGGTCGCCCGCTCGTGCGGCGCGGTCGGATGACGCGGTCGGGCGACGCGGTCGGGCGACGCGGTCGGGTCCGTGCGGGCGGTCACACTGGACTTGACGTCGGCGTCAAGTCGGAGGATCGCATCGTGCGCATCGGTGAACTGGCTCAGCGGGGTGGGACGACCACCCGGGCGCTGCGCTACTACGAGTCCCTGGGCCTGCTCACCGCGCGGCGGACCGCGAACGGTCAGCGCGAGTACGACGAGGACGGCCTGCGGCTGCTGGCCGAGATCCGCTCGCTGGCCGACATCGGCTTCGCGCTGGAGGACACCCGGCCGTTCGTGGAGTGCCTGCGCGACGGCCACACCAGCGGCGACGCGTGCCCCGCCTCCGTGGCGGCGTACCGGCGCAAGCTGGCCGAGCTGGACGAGTGCCTCGCCCGGCTGGCCGCCGCCCGCGACCGCGTGCGCACGCAACTGGAGCAGGCCGAGCAGAGGAGGCGCCCGTGCGCACGCTGACCGACGACACGTTCACCGAGGGGGTCCGGGCCGGCGCGGTGCTGGTCGAGTTCACCGCGAGCTGGTGCCCGCCGTGCCGGATGATCGAACCGGTGCTGGCCGAGCTGGACCGGGAGCTCGACTCGGTGGAGTTCGCCAAGATCGACACCGACGCGAACCCGCGCACCGCGCGGGACCTGGGCGTGATGGGGATGCCGACGCTCCAGCTCTACCGGGACGGCGAGCTGGTCGCGCAGCTCGTGGGCGCGCGGCCCAAGTCGCAGCTCGTGGCGTGGCTCGAACCACATCTGTGATGCGCGTCGCGGGCGGTGCGGCCAAGGTGGGCGGATGCTGCTGCCCGCCCTGGCCACGCTGCCCGCGAAGCCGGCCCTGCGCTTCCCCGACGCCGAGCTGACCTACGCCGAGCTGGCCGCGCGAGCCCGCGAGGTCGCCGCCGGGCTGGTCGGCCGCCGGCGGGTCGCGGTGTGGGCGCGGCCGGACGCGCGGACCTGCGTCGCGGTGGTGGGCGCGCTGCTCGCGGGCGTGCCGGTGGTGCCGCTCAACCCCAAGCTCGGGGAGCGCGAGCTGGCGCACGTCCTCGCCGACAGCGCTCCCGACCTGGTGGTGGACGACGTGCTGCCGTCCGGTCCGCCGACCGACCTGCCGGAGCCGGGCGGCGAGGCACCCGCGCTAATCGTCTACACCTCCGGCACGACCGGGCCGCCGAAGGGCGTCGTGCTGCCGCGCCGCGCGCTGGCCTCGAACCTGGACGCGCTGGCCGCCGCGTGGGAGTGGACCGCCGACGACGTGGTGGTGCACGGCCTGCCGCTGTTCCACGTGCACGGCTTGGGCGTGGGCGTGATCGGCCCGCTGCGGCGCGGCGGCACGGTGCACCACCTCGGGTCGTTCAGCGTGGCGGCGGCGGCCGGGGCGCTGGACGCCGGCGGCACGGTGCTGTTCGGCGTCCCGACCATGTACCACCGGATCGCCGCCGCGCCCGAGCACGCGGCGGCGTTCTCGAAGGCCCGGCTGCTGGTGTCGGGTTCGGCGCCGCTGCCGGTGACCGTGCACGCGCGGCTGGAGGAGCTGACCGGGCACCGGGTCGTCGAGCGGTACGGCCTGACCGAGACGCTGATGAACACCAGCGTCCGCGTGTCCGGCGACCGCCGGCCGGGCACGGTGGGGCCGCCGCTGGACGGCGTGGAGGTCCGGGTGGTGGGCGACGAGCCGGGCGAGGTCGAGGTGCGCGGCCCGAACCTGTTCCTGGAGTACCTCAACCGCCCGGACGCGACCCGCGAGGCGTTCGTCGACGGCTGGTTCCGGACCGGCGACCTGGCCGTGGTGGAACCGGACGGCGCGCTGCGGATCGTCGGCCGGCGGGCCACCGACCTGATCAAGAGCGGCGGCTACAAGATCGGCGCGGGCGAGGTGGAGAACGCCCTGCTGGAGCACCCCGGCGTGGCCGAGGTGGCGGTGACCGGCGAGCCCGACGACGACCTGGGCGAGCGGGTCGTCGCGTGGGTGGTGCCGGCGGGGCCGCCGGTCGCGGAGCGCGAGCTGGCCGACCACGTGGCCCGGCTGCTCACCCCGCACAAGCGGCCGAGGGTGGTCCGCTTCCTGGACGCGCTGCCGCGCAACGACATGGGCAAGGTGCTCAAGCGCGAGCTGCGCTGACGGCGACCGGCCCCGACCCCACCACCGGCCGGGCCGCTGCGGCCCGGGTGCCGACCGCGCCCCACACCACCACCGACCCGACCGGCGCGACCGCGAGCGGGCCGGGCGCTCACACCGGCAGTTCGCGGTCCGCCCACGAGCCGTGCGGTTCGAGGCGGGCGGTGCGGACGTCGTCGTCGTGCCGCTCCAGGGTGATCAGCAGGTGGTCCTCGGACAGCCGCTCCGCGACGCCCTCGCCCCACTCCACCGCCACCACCGCGTCCACCAGGTCGGTGTCCAGGTCGAGGTCGTCCAGCTCGTCCAGGTCGCCGCCCAGCCGGTAGGCGTCCACGTGCACCAGCGACACGCCGCGACCGCCGGGCGCGGGGTCGTGCACGCGCGCGATCACGAACGTCGGCGAGCTGACCCGCCCGCTCACCCCCAGGCCGGCCGCGAGCCCGCGCACCAGGGCCGTCTTGCCCGCCCCGAGCGGCCCGGACAGCAGCAGCAGGTCGCCGCTGCGCACCAGCCCGCCCAACCTGCGCCCGAACTCCTCGGTGTCCCCCACCTCGGGGAGGGTCACGCTCGTCGCCACCACCGCCGCCTGTCCTCCGTCCGTTCCACGGCACTGCGCCGGAGCAGGCCCACCAGGTGCCCGGTGACCAGGTCCGGCTGTTCCATCATCACCATGTGCCCCGCGCCGGGCGCCCGGACCAGCTCGCCGTGCGGCATCTCCTCGGCCATCCGCTCGGCGTGCGAGAACGGCGTCACCCGGTCCGCGTCACCGCTGATCACCAGCACCTCGCAGTGCCGCAGCCCGGCCAGCGCCTTGTACCGGTTGTGCGTGCCCAGCGTCTCCAGGAACTCGGTCAGCACCTGCACCGAGGTCCCGTTGATCATCTGCTCCATCAGGTCGACCAGCGACGTGCTGACCTTCCGGTCGCCGAACGCCAGGGCCCTGATCCCGCTCCAGGTCACCGTGTTCGCCCGCCGCCGCACCCACTCCACGACCCCGGGCTGGAGACCGGCGAGCCGGCCGACGCCCAGGGTGACCGGGTTGTACCGGGACAGCACCGACTTGGGCAACCCGGCACCGCCGACCGCGCCCGCCGCCGTGCCGACCAGGGCCACGCCGCGCACCCGCCGCGCGAACAGCTCCGGCTGCTGCTCGGCCAGCGCCATGATCGTCATGCCGCCCATCGAGTGCCCGACCAGCACCACGGGCCCGTCGGGCACCACGGCCCGCAGCACCGAGTCCAGGTCGTGCGCGAGCTGGTCGATCGTGCTCGACTCGGCCGCGGCCCGACCGGACCGCCCGTGGCCGCGCTGGTCGTAGAGCACCTGGCGGACCCGGGGCCCGGTCAGCCGGGCCAGGTCGCGGCGCTGGAAGTGCCAGCACCGCCGGTCCAGCGCGAAGCCGTGCACCAGCACGACGGTCAGGTCGGGCTCGCCGCCGTCCGCCGGGTCGACCTCCTCGACCGAGAGCGGCACGCCGTCGTCGGCGGCCACGGTCGACTCGCGGTCGGGCGTCAGCCGCCCCAGCGGCTCGTCGGCCAGCGGGTCGGCGGCCCGCCGCTCGTCGGCCACCCTCTTCTGGTTCGCGGCCACGCCGACCGCGACGCCGGTGGCCGCCGCGCCCAGGATGCCGCCCGCCCAGCCGACCGCCTTCCACAGCGCGTTCACCGCGCGACCCCCCTCGGCGCGCTCACCGGTAGGTCCTGGTCACCCGGGGCCGGTACATGCCGGTCACGATCTCGTAGTCGATGGTCCCGGCGGTGTCGGCCCACTCGCGGGCGGTCGGCTCGCCGTGCGCGCCCGCGCCGAACAGCACCACCTCGTCGCCCTCGGCCACCTGGTCGTCCCCGCAGTCCACGACCACCTGGTCCATGCACACCCGGCCCACCACCGGCCGCCGCGCGCCGGCCAGCCACACGTGCATCCGGTTGGACAGCGCGCGCGGCACGCCGTCGGCGTAGCCGACCGGCACCAGCGCCACCGTCGTCTCGGTCTTGGCCGTCCAGCTCATCCCGTAGGACACCGACTCGCCGGCCGGGATGCGCTTGGCCAGCACCACCGCCGAGCGGAAGGTCATCACCGGCCGCAGGTCGTGCGGCTGCGGCACGGGGTTGAGCCCGTAGGCCGCGATCCCCGGCCGGACCAGGTCGAAGTGCAGGTCGGGGCGGGTCAGCAGGGCCGCCGAGTTGGCCAGGTGCCGCAGCGGGTCCAGCCCGGCCGCCACCGCCTCGCGGTACGCCTCGTCGAACCGCGCGGCCTGGGCGTCCGTGGCCGGGTGCCCGACCTCGTCGGCGACGGCGAGGTGCGACCACACGGCGTGCACCCGCACCTCGGGCGTGGCGGCGGCGGCGCGCACCAGCGCGGCCCACTCGTCCGGGCGCGACCCGTTGCGGGACAGCCCGGTGTCGATCTTGAGGTGGACGCGGGCCCGCCGGCCGACCGCGCGCGCCGCGCGGGCGACCGAGGCGAGCTGCCGCTCCGACGCCACCGACAGGTCGACGCCGGCGTCGACGCCCGGCGCGTAGTCCGTGCCCGGCGGGTCCAGCCAGGAGAGCACGGGCGCGGAGATCCCGGCGGCGCGCAGCGCGAGCGCCTCGGCGAGCGAGCACGAGCCGAGCCAGGTCGCACCCGCCTCCAGCGCGGCTCTGGCAACCTCCACGGCGCCGTGCCCGTACCCGTCCGCCTTGACCACGACCATGGTCTCGGCGCGGTGGGCCACGCGGTCCAGGTACTCGACGTTGTGCCGGAGGTTGTCGAGGTCGATCACGACCTCAGCGCGAGGAGCAGCCATAACACCGCTCATGGTGACACAGGGGACGGCTGCGGGGCGCGCGCGGGCGCGGCCTACGACGCCTCCCGGCGCACCGCCCGGATCGCGTCCGGCACCGCCGACAGCAGCGCCGAGGCCGGGATCGGCGCACCGGCCGCCGCCAGCTCCGCCGCCAGGACGTGCACCCGGGCGGCGCAGCCGGCGGCGAGCAACGGGTCCACCCCGGCGGCGAGCAACGAGCCGATCAGCCCGGACAGCACGTCGCCCGAGCCCGCCGTGGCCGCCCACGACGTGCGCGCGCGGTTGACCAGGACCCGGCCGTCCGGCGCGGCGACGACGGTGGCGTGCCCCTTGAGCAGCACGACGGCGTCGAACGCGGCGGCGGCCCGCCGCGCCGCCGCGACCCGGTCCGGCCCGACCTCGCCCGCCAGCCGCTCGAACTCGCGGTCGTGCGGGGTGAGCACGACCGGGGTGCCGGGGTCGCGGGCGTCCCACAGGTCCGGGTTGTCGGCCAGCATGGTGATGGCGTCGGCGTCCGCGCACACCGCGACGCCGGCCTCCAGCACGGTGCGCAGCACGCCTTCCGCGCCGAGCCCGGTGCCCAGGCCGGGCCCGACCACCCAGGACTGCACCCGGCCCGCGTCGGTGATCGAGCCGGTGCAGATCGCCTCCGGCCAGTGCGCCCGGACCCCCTCGGCCGCCGCGCCCGCGTAGCGCACCATGCCGGAGGTGGCCAGCAGCGCCGACCCGGTCGCCAGCACGGCCGCGCCGGGGTAGGTCGCCGACCCGGCGGCGACGCCCGTCACGCCCTGGGTGTACTTGTCGTCGTCCCGGCCGGGCACCGGCCAGTGCGCGCCGACGTCCGCGAGGTCGAGCTCGACCAGGTCCGGCCCGCCCAGCTCGGGACCCAGCCCGATGTCCACCAGGCGCACCTCGCCGCAGTCGGCCAGCGCGTGCACCGGCTTGAGGCAGCCGAACGCGACCGTGACGTCGGCGCGCACGGCGGGCCCGTCGACCGCCCCGGTGTCCGGGTCGACGCCGCTGGGCGAGTCGACGGCCAGCACCGGCGCGTCGAGGTGGGCGACGTGCTCGGCGGCGGCCGGCCGCAGCGGCCCGCGCCCGGACAGCCCGACGATCCCGTCCACCACCAGGTCGACGTCCTCCAGCCGGTCCACGACCCGCCCGCCGGCCCGCCGGAACGCGGCCAGCCCCTCGGCGTGCGCGCGCGCCGGGTCGAGCAGCACCGCGCGCACCGCGATGCCGCGCCGCAGCAGGTAGTACCCGGCCCACAGCGCGTCGCCGCCGTTGTTGCCCGCGCCGACCAGCAGCCCGACCCGCCGCCGCCCGCCGAGCACGTCGACCGCCGCGACGGCCACGCCGAACGCCGCCCGCCGCATCAGCGACCCGGCGGGCACCCGCGCCATGACCCGTTCCTCGGCCGCCCGCACCCGGTCGGTGGTCCACAGTCCCCGCATAGCGCGACAGCCTGCCCGCTCACGCCGGCGCGCGCACCGCCAGGGGGCCTACTCGACGGTGACGGACTTGGCCAGGTTGCGCGGCTTGTCCACGTCGTAGCCCCGGCTGCGGGCGATCTCGGCGGCCAGCACCTGCAACGGCACGGTGGAGATCAGCGGCTGGAGGAGCGTGGGGACGGCGGGCACCTCGATCAGGTGGTCGGCGAACGGCCGGACCGTCTCGTCGCCCTCCTCGGCGATCACGATGGTCCGCGCGCCCCGGGCCTGGATCTCGCTGATGTTGGACACCAGCTTCGAGTGCAGCACCGCGCGGCCCTTGGGCGAGGGCATGACCACGACGACCGGCAGGCCCTCCTCGATCAGCGCGATCGGGCCGTGCTTGAGCTCGCCCGCCGCGAAGCCCTCGGCGTGCATGTAGGCCAGTTCCTTGAGCTTGAGCGCGCCCTCCAGCGCCACCGGGTATCCGACGTGGCGGCCCAGGAACAGCACGGCCTTCGAGTCGGCCAGCTCCCGGCCGAGCGCGCGCACCTGCTCGACGGTGCCCAGCACCCGCTCCACGGCCCGGGGCATGGCCTCCAGCTCGTGGAACTCGCGGGCGACCTCGTCCGGGTACTTGGTGCCCCGGGCCTGCGCCAGGGCCAGGCCGACCAGGTAGTTGGCCGCGATCTGGGCGAGGAACGCCTTGGTCGACGCCACGCCGATCTCCGGGCCCGCGTGCGTGTAGAGCACGGCGTCGGACTCGCGCGGGATCTGCGCGCCGTTGGTGTTGCAGACCGCGAGCACGCGCGCCTTCTGCGCGCGGGCGTGCCGCACGGCTTCCAGCGTGTCCGCCGTCTCACCGGACTGGGACACCGCGACGACCAGCGTGTCCCGGTCCAGCACCGGGTCCCGGTAGCGGAACTCGGAGGCCAGCTCGACCTCGACGGGCAGCCGGGTCCAGTGCTCGATCGCGTACTTGGCGACCAGGCCCGAGTGGTAGGCCGAGCCGCAGGCCACCACGAACACCTTGTCGACGTCGCGCAGGTCCTGGTCGGACAGCCGCTGCTCGTCCAGCACCACCCGGCCGTCGCGGAAGTGGCCGCGCAGCGTGTTGGCCAGGGCCTCGGGCTGCTCCTCGATCTCCTTGAGCATGAAGTACTCGTGGCCGCCCTTCTCGGCGGCGGAGAGGTCCCAGTTCACCGTGAACGGCTTGGCCCCGGCGGGCTCGCCGGCGAAGTCGGTGACGGTGTAGCCGGACCGGTCGATCACCACGACCTGGTCCTGGCCCAGCTCCACGGCCTCGCGGGTGTGCTCGATGAACGCCGACACGTCGGAGGCGACGAACGTCTCGCCCTCGCCGACGCCCACCACGAGCGGGGAGGAGCGGCGGGCGGCGACCACCGTGTCCGGCTCGTCGGCGTGCGTCACCACGAGGGTGAACGCGCCCTCCAGGCGGCGGACGACGGCGCGCACGCTGGCCGCCAGGTCGCCCTTGGTGTCGCCCTCCTCGTAGGCGAACGCCACGAGGTGCGCGGCGGTCTCGGTGTCGGTGTCGCTGCTCATCTCGACGCCGCGCGCTTCCAACTCGGCGCGCAGGGCGGCGAAGTTCTCGATGATCCCGTTGTGCACCACGGCGACCCGGCCGGTCACGTCGCGGTGAGGGTGGGAGTTGCGGTCGACCGGCGCACCGTGCGTGGCCCACCGGGTGTGGCCCATCCCGGCGGTGCCCGCGAAGCCCTCGCGGCCCACCTCGTCGAGCCGGGACTCCAGGTTGCCCAGCCGGCCGGCCTTGCGCTCGACGGCCAGGCCGCCCGCGCCGTCGAGCACGGCGACGCCCGCCGAGTCGTACCCCCGGTACTCCAGCCGCCGCAGCCCGTCGAGCACTACGTCCAGCGCCGGGCGGTGGCCCACGTATCCCACGATTCCGCACACGCCGCACAGCGTAACCAGACCAGGGACGGCATCCGAAAGGGCCACTTCAGGACGTTATCGCAGGTCACAGTCCCCAGTGGTGTAGACCAATCGAGGCGTGCGGGCCCGGTGGGCGATCGACTACCGTTGCGCCGGTGAGCGGCTACTCGGCGAAGCAGGTGCTCGACCAGCTCGGCAGGCCCGGCGAACACCCGGTCCTGCGCGGCGACCTGGCCCTGGTCGGGCTGCCCGGCCTGGTCTACACCCCGGCCTCGGGCCTCGGCCTGCCGGCGGTGGCGTTCGGCCACGGGTGGCTGCAACCGGTGGAGCGGTACCGGGCCCTGCTGCGGCACCTGGCGTCGTGGGGCGTCGTCGCCGCCGCGCCGGGCACCCAGCGCGGGCCGCTGATGTCCTCCCGGCTGCTCGCCGGGAACCTGCGCACCACGCTCGACGTGTGCACCGGCGTCCGGTTGGGCGAGGGCGACATCAGCGTCGACCCGGAGCGGCTCGCGGTCGCCGGGCACTCCATGGGCGGCGGCGCGGCCGTGCTCGCGGCGGCCGAGGACGAGCGGGTGCGCGCGGTCGTGACGCTGGCCGCGACCGAGACCCGCCCGTCGGCGCTGGACGCCGCGCGCCGCGTGCGCGTGCCGGGCCTGCACCTCGCGGCGGGCGAGGACCGCATCGCGCCCCCGGTCGGGCACGCCGAGGCGATCGCCGAGGCGTGGACCGGGCCGGTGCAGCTGCGGACGCTGCCGAAGACCAGCCACCTCGGGTTCGCCGAGGGCCGGCACTGGAGCGAGCTGCTGCTCGACGGCCGGGGCGAGCGCACGGCCCAGAAGTTCGCGCGGGCGCTGACCACGGCGTTCCTGCTGCGCGTGCTCAAGGGCGACCGGCGGTGGGACGCCCTGCTGGAGGACGACGTGAAGGGCGCTCCCCTGACCTACCGGCGCGGGGCGACCACCGGCGGCAGCGTCCCCGCCCGCCGCTGACCGACCACGCCGGACGACGGACGACCTCGGCCCCGACCCGGGTTCCGGGTCGGGGCCGGAGCACGTGCTCACGAGCCGGTCCGGTGCCGCCGCTCAGCACCGGTCCGTCGACTACCGGCTCAGGTGAGCCAGCTCTGGCCGCCGAAGTCGTCCTCGTCGTCGACCGGCGCGGGCCGGCGGGGTGCCGGGCGGACCGGTGCCGGGGGCGGCGGGGCGACCGGCGGGGCCGGCGGCGGCGTCGGCGCGGGGCCCGAAGCCCAGCCGGTGCCGGGCGCCGGGGCCTGGTAGGTCGGCTCGTCGTCCTCGCTGCCGAAGCTGTACTCGCCGCTCTTCTTCTCCGTGGCCGCCGTGGTGCCCCAGCCGCCGGCCGCCTTCTGGCGCTTGCCGGCCTCCTGGATGCGCTCGATGGTCTTCTCGGCCACCGCGGCCTGCTTGTCCAGGCTCGCGCCCGCCTTCTCCCGGGCTTCCCGGGACCGGCGCTCGCGCAGCTCGCGCCGGTCCGCGTGCTCCCGGGAGATCTCGTCCATGCGGCTCTTGGCCGCTGCCAACCGGTCGGACGCGACGCTCATCGGCCCTCCTCACCCAGCACGCCCTGCACGCGGCTGAGGCTCACGTCGTCGTCGAACAGCGACCCGGTGGTGCGCCACTGCCCGGGGCTGCGCTCGGTGTCGCCGCCGCCCTGCTGCTGGCCACCGCCGGCCATGCCGCCGCCCATCATCCCGCCGCCCATCATCCCGCCGCCGGGAGACGACGCCGGCTGACCGTGCTGGTCCTGCATGGACGGCAGGGTGGCCGAGCCGGCCTGGCCCGCGTTGGAGGCGTTGGTGTCCGCGTTGAGCCCCTGGTCGGCGCTGCCGGACGGGCTGTTCCACATGCCGTCCGAGCTGGTCGGGCCGCCGAGCACGGAATCCGCGCCGTTGAAGCCGCCCGCACCGCCGCCGAACACCGAGGCGCCCGACGCGCTGGTCGTGCCGCCCGAGTCGTGCGCCGGGGCGAAGCCCTGGTCGAACTGCGGCCCGCCGAACTGCTGGCCACCGAACTGCGGCCCGCCGAACTGGCCCCCGAACTGCTGGCCGCCGAACTGCTGACCACCGTGCTGCCCGGCGGGCTCGGTGAAGCCGCCCGGAGCACCGCCCGCCGGCTCCGTGAACGCCGGCATCGCGGCCACCGGCTCGGTGAAGCCCGGCACGGCGGCCACCGGCTCGGTGAAGCCGGGCGCGGCCCCGACCGGCTCGGTGGTGCCCGGCGCGGCGGCCACGGGTTCGGTGACGCCGGGCGCGAAGCCCGCGTCCGCGCCACCCGAGCCCGAGGGGTCGGGCAGCCCGCCCGGACCGGACGCACCGGGGTCCGGCGCGAAGCCCGGGTCCAGCCCGATCGCCGGCTCGGCCGGCGCGGGCATCGCGGTCACGGCCTCGTCGCGGCCGGGCAGCGGCGGCAGCGCGTCCTCCGCCGAGTCCTGGCCGAACTCGACGCCGTACTCCTCGGGGGTGCCGTCGCCGTTGTCGACGGTCAGGTTGATCTCACCGGTCAGCGGGTCGACCTCGGCGGTGATGGCCAGGCCGTCCAGCTCGATCACCGCCTTGCCGTCCGCGCCGGCCTCGACCGGGATCGCGCCGTCCGCGCCACCGCCGCCCGCGGCGACACCACCCGCGCCGACCGCCGCGCCGGGCGTGCCCTGCACACCGGCGGTCGCCGGGGCACCGGTCGCGCCGGCCAGCGCCGAAGCGAGCGCCGCGCCGCCGTTCTGGCCGGTCAGGGCCTTGAGCGCGTCGGGGTTGTCGCTGAAGTCGACGTCGTAGGTCTTCGGCTCGCTGGTCGGCGTGTCGACGGTGATCAGCACGTGGCCGTTCTCGTCCGGCTCGGTGACCTTGATCTCGTTGTCACCGCTCTTGATGGTGACGGTCTCCGGCTCCTCCTCGCCCTTCACGCCGTCCGGCTTGCCGTCGCCGTCCTTGTCGTCGGGCTTGCCGTCGCCGTCCAGGTCGTCGGGCTTGCCGTCGCCGTCGGTGTCACCGGGGATCTTGATGTCGTCGGGCTTGCCGTCGCCGTCCTTGTCCAGCGGGTTCTCCGGCTTCGGGATCTCCGGGACGGACGGCGTGCCGCCGCCACCGCCGGAACCCGTGCCGCCACCGGAGCCCGAGCCACCGCCCGAGCCGGAACCGCCGCCCGAACCCGGGCCGCCGCCCTTCTCCTTGCCGCCGCCGTTGCCGTCGCCCTTGCCGTCGTCGCCGCCCTTGTCGTCGGAGACCGCCGGGAACGGGTTCTCGAAGCCGGCCATGTAGGACGCCAGGGTCTCCCACTTGGCGTCCACCGAGGTCTTGGTGTCCGAGCAGCAGGTCTTGAACTGCTCGTACAGGCCCCAGAACTCGACGTTGAACGACTGCTGGATCCACCGCTTGCACTGGTTGATCGCGAACTCTTTGTTCTCGTCGTTCAGGCTGCAGTCGTCGTCGTTGAGGCGTTCCGCGATGTTGCTGCCGGGTACCACCGAGTCGACCCACCCGGCGATCTCGCGCACCCGGTCCTTGCCGTAGTCGCCCTCGCCGCGCGCGAACGAGACGACCTTCTCGGCCATGAACGTGTCGGCCTTGGCGACGCGCTCCCGGTACATCTCCAGGACCTCGTCGGCCTTGCCCTTGCACAGCTCGTAGACGCCGCCGACCGCCGTGCGGGTCAGCTCCGCCGCGCCGTTCAGGCCGTCGCCCAGCTCGGTGATCTTCGGGACGATCTTGTCGGTGTAGTGCTCGTAGGACTTGGTGGCGGCCTTGCCCTCCCACTCGCCGTAGAGCGTCTTCAGCTGCCCGTCGACGTCGGTCTTCATCTCGTCGATCTTCGACTTGGCGGTGCTGAACTCGTCGGCCTCGGCGAGGAACTTCTGGAAGTTGATGCCGCGCTGCTCGTTGTACGGCGTCTGGATGTGCTGGCCGAAGTCGAGGTTCGTCGTGCTGCCGAGGCAGTCGCCGGGCCGGTTGTTCCAGATCGGCAGGAACTTCTCGAACACCTTCAGGCCCGCCTGGCCCGCGTCGAACAGCTCGTCGGAGGTCTTGGTGCCGGAGCCGGACGCGGTCGGCGGCTGCTTGCCGTCCAGCGACGTCTGGCCCTGCTCCACGGCCTTGGTCTGCTCGCGGCTGTTGTAGCCCTTGGTGTCGCTCTCGGCCTTGGCCTCGTCCAGGCGGTCCTGCAGGTCGTCGTCGCTGCCGGCGCCCCAGTCCCAGAAGCTGGACGTGTCGTACCGGTCCTTGTACGTGTCCGCGCCGTCCGGGATGTCCCACGGCGGCGTCGAGGCGACGTACGCGTACATCAGGTCCTGCTTCTTGGCCTCCGACACGTTCGGGTCGTCGAGGACCGCCTTGACGTCGTCCCAGCTCGGCCCGGCCATCAGTACTGGCTCCCCACGTTTTGCGCGTTCGTGGACTCGACGTCACCGTAGGTCGCGGCACCGGAGGCGATCTTGCCCGCGAACCCGCCGAGCGTGCCCGCCATGTTGGTGATGCCCTTGCCGAAATTCTCGATCCCGGACTTGTACTTGGCGAAGTGCTGTTTGTGCGCCTGACCGAATTCGCCTTCGGTGGTCTCGGTCTGGCCGACCTTCTTCAGATCGTCCGCCGTGTCCTTCGCGGCGTCGGAAATGCCCTTCGAGGCTTTTTGCATGGCCTCGGTGCTGGTGCCGTAACCGGCCACGGCGCTCCACTCCCCTCCGTGGCACGACGGCCACGACCTCCAACCGAACTCGTCCGTTGTGACGCGACGCTCCGGTGCCCGGTTCCCATCGTGACACCCCTCGGGGACGCCGGGCGCATTTTCCGCGCTGGTCCTTGCAGGTGTGAACGGGCCGGGCCGGGGTCAGCCCTGCCGGGGCGGCGGAGGGGGCGCGGCCGGCGGCGGCGGGAATTGCCCCGGCGGCGGGCCGGGCGGGAACTGACCCTGCGGACGACCGTGCGGGGCCTGCCCCGGCGGGAACTGACCCGGCGGGAACTGGCCCTGCGGCGGTTGGCCCGGCGGGAACCGGCCGGGAGTGAACTGGCCGCAGGGGGCCTGGCCGGGAGGGTGCGCGCGGCCCTTGCTCCGCTTCACCAGCACGACGATCCCCACCACGACGGCGGCGACGAGCAGGACGATCACGATCAGCGGGCCGAACCCGATACCCATGCCAGCACTCCCGACGCCTCGGCCATCAGCCCACCGAGGAAACCACACCCGCCAGGCGACGCGCCGCCGACTCCGCCAGTTCGTGGGTGGACGCCTCCACCATCACGCGCACGAGCTGCTCGGTGCCGGACGGCCGGAGCAGCACGCGGCCGGTCTCGCCCAGCTCCTCGCCCACCGCCGCCACGGCCTCGCCCACCGCCGCGTCGCCGGCCACCGCCGCCTTGTCGCCCACGACGACGTTGATCAGCACCTGCGGCAGCCGCCGCATCACGCCCGCCAGCTCGGCCAGCGACTTCCCGGTCTCGGCCATCCGCGACATCAGCCGCAGCGCGGTCAGCAGGCCGTCGCCGGTGGTGGCGTGCGCGGGGAGCACCACGTGCCCGGACTGCTCGCCGCCCAGCGCGAACCCGCCCGCGTGCAGCTCCTCCAGCACGTACCGGTCGCCCACGGCGGCCGTGCGCAAGGTCACGCCGTGCTCGCGCATCGCCAGGTGCAGGCCGAGGTTGCTCATCACGGTGGCGACCAGGGTGTCGTCGGTCAGCTCGCCGGCGTCCTTCATGGCCAGCGCGAGGACCGCCATGATCTGGTCGCCGTCCACGTCCTCGCCGGCCGCGTCCACGGCCAGGCAGCGGTCCGCGTCGCCGTCGTGCGCGATGCCCAGGTCCGCGCCGTGCTCCACCACGGCCGCGCGGACCAGGTCGAGGTGGGTGGACCCGCAGCCGTCGTTGATGTTCAGGCCGTCCGGGCGGGCGTGGATCTCCACGACCTCGGCCCCGGCCCGGCG
The DNA here is from genome assembly GCF_040655415.1 of Actinosynnema sp. NPDC050436. Classification (NCBI taxonomy): domain Bacteria; kingdom Bacillati; phylum Actinomycetota; class Actinomycetes; order Pseudonocardiales; family Pseudonocardiaceae; genus Actinosynnema; species Actinosynnema sp. NPDC050436. The sequence goes on from NZ_JBFAJV010000006.1 coordinate 354,158, forward strand.
GTAGGCGTCCGGCGCGGCGGCGGACGCGGCCCCGTTCGCGCAGTCCACGACCACCTTGATGCCGTCCAGGCGGTGCGGGGTGACCTTGAGCAGGTGCTCGACGTACTGGCCCTCGGCGTCCTCGACCACCCGGACCCGGCCGATGCCCGCGCCGGTCGGCCGGTGGCCGGGCTCGCCCATCCGGCGCTCGATCTCGTCCTCGACCGCGTCGGCCAGCTTGTGCCCGCCGGAGCCGAACAGCTTCACGCCGTTGTCGGGCATCGGGTTGTGCGAGGCGGAGATCATCACGCCCATGTCCGCGCCCAGCGCGGCGACCAGGTGCGCCACGGCCGGCGTGGGCAGCACGCCCGCGAGCAGCACGTCGGCGCCGGCGGCGGTGAGGCCCGCCACCACGGCGGCCTCCAGCATCTCGCCGCTGGCCCGGGGGTCGCGGCCGACCACGGCGACCGGTCGGTGCGAGCGGTCGTGCTCGGCGAGCACCCGGGCGGCCGAGGCGGCCACCGAGAGCGCGAGTTCCGGTGTCAGGTCGGCGTTCGCCAGACCACGTACGCCGTCAGTGCCGAACAGCCGACCCATGATCGCCATGACCTCCGTGATGAACCACACAACAACGGGCGGAAAGCACTGCGGGAGCAGCAGTTCGACGAAGAACTGGCTGCTCCCGCAGGGTACTGCCGGAAATCTCGACCGTGAGGTCAGCGCTTGCTGTACTGAGGCGCCTTGCGGGCCTTCTTCAGACCGTACTTCTTGCGCTCCTTGACCCGGGGGTCGCGGGTGAGGAAGCCGGCCTTCTTCAGCACCGGGCGGTCCTCGGAGTCCACGGCGATCAGCGCGCGGGCGATGGCCAGGCGCAGCGCACCGGCCTGGCCGGTGGTGCCGCCGCCGCGCAGGTTCGCCACGACGTCGAAGGTCTCGGGCTTCTCCGTGGTCACCAGGGGCTCGCGGATGAGCTGCTGGTGCACCTTGTTCGGGAAGTACGCCTCGAGGGACTTCCCGTTCAGGGTGAACTTGCCGGTGCCGGGCAGCAGGCGCACCCGGACGATGGCCTCCTTGCGGCGACCCACGGTCTGCGCCAGGTGGTGCGCGCCCGCGCTGAGCACGGGGCGGACGACGGGGGCGGGGGCCGGCTCGGCCTCGTCGCCCTCGACCTCGGCGGTCCCGGAGTCGGTCGCCTCGGCCTCGGGGGCCTCGGTCGCCTCGACGTCGGCGGTCTCGGTGGCCTCGACGTCGGCGGTCTCGACGGCGTCGACCTCGGCCTCAGGGGTGGTCACGGCGTTTTCCTCGGTCACTGGGCGACCTTCTTGATCTCGAACGGCTGCGGCTGCTGCGCCGTGTGCGGGTGGCTCGGGCCCGTGTAGACCTTGAGCTTGCCGGCGATCACGCGGCCGAGGCGGTTCTTGGGCAGCATGCCCTTGATCGCCTTCTCGACCAGCCGGTCGGCACGGGTGTCGAGCACCTCGCCGAACGACCGCTGGCGGAGGCCGCCGGGGTGGCCGGAGTGCCGGTACACGAACTCCTGGTCACGCTTCTTGCCGGTCAGCGCCACCTTGTCCGCGTTGATGATGATGACGAAGTCACCGGTGTCAACGTGGGGGGCGTAAGTCGGCTTGTGCTTGCCGCGCAGCAGCGTCGCGGCCTGGGTGGCGAGCCGACCGAGCACCACGTCCTGGGCGTCGATCACGTGCCAGGCTCGGGTCACCTCGCCGGGCTTCGGGCTGTACGTGCGCACGGGTCTACCTCGTCGTCACTTGCGTCTGGGGTCATTGCGGCGGCTGCTCGGGCCAGACACCCCAGGTGGGCAGGTGGACCAGAACGAGGCACGCGAGTGCGCACCGGGTACCGCACAACAACGTAGGAAGATACCGGTTGGGCCGTGGCCGGGTCAAAACGACCCCGTCCAACCGGGTCGGAGCCCTCGTCGCCGGGGCGACTCGGACACCGGACGGGAGGACCCGTCAGAACGCCCGTAACGCGACGTTCAGGTCTTCGAGAGTACGCACCCCCGCCGGCCGGGCCGCACCCGGGCGACCGCCGCCCCGTGATCACCCCGGCGGAAGCGCCCGGGACGTCGGGAGCGGACGTGCCGAGGACGGACGCGCACCGCGTCGTCGAGGGCCGCCGCGCGGGCCGTTCACCCGGCGGCGAGGCCGCACCCGGGGCAGACGTACGCGAGCCCCGGATGCCGGTGCGGCTCCGGGGCCCGCGAGGGGTCACGTGGTGACGCGGTTCACCAACGCGCGGTGTTCTTCTGCTCCGCGGCGGAGTAGGCGTCGTTCGCCGAGGCGACGGCGGTGCCGATCGCGGCCAGGACCTGCTGCAGGTCGGCGGCCGAGTTGTCCCACTTGGCCTGGACCTCCTGGTAGGCACCGGAGGTGGCACCTTCCCACTGGGCGATGACCGGCGCGATGCGGGACTTGAGCTGCTCCAGCTCCTCCTGCACCTTCGCGGCCTGGCCCTGGATGTCACCGGCAGCCGAACCGAGAGCGCCGAAGTCGATCTTGATCTCGTCGTTCATGATCTCCCCTTGGAGGTGAATTCAAAACGTACAGGAGGGTAATTCTGGAAAAGCAGTGGAGCGGGTGCCGGCGAATTCGCCGTCACGCGCCGCCGCCGAGGCGACCGGTGATGGTCGACATCTCCTGGGCCTGCTCCTCTTCCTGCTGGACGTAGGTCTGGACGCTGCCGGTGATCTGCTCGGCGATGGCGACCAGCGCCTCCTGGAGCTTCGCGGCGTCGTCGTTGAACCGGAGCATCAGGTTGTTGAACGCGTCCGCCGCGGAACCCTTCCACGCGGGGGCGAGGCCATCAATGGTGGAACCGAGGTTGCGCAGGATGCCCTGCACGTTCTCGTTCGTGCCCATGATGTCCTTGGCGGCGTTCTCAAGCGCCGGAACTCCGGTTGCGTAACCAGCCATTGGGTATGACCCCCTATGTCGGCGAGACCAGGCGTGCTTGCCTTCTCGGTTCGTACAAGGCTTCTGACGCAGAGGGTGCCACGGTCGGTTCCGCGCTGTCGTGGCTTCTTCCCAAGTAGTTGCGCTAGTAAACGACCACCCCGCCGGGGCGGGGGTCAGTAGAGGATTCGCGCTTGCGAAAAGTCCTCGTCATCGGCCGGTTCGACGGGCAGCCGACCGCTCGGGCCGGCCACCGGGCGGGCCCCTTCGGAAGTCCGCCGCGATGCGGTATTTGCATTCGCGTCCGTTTGCTCGTGCGATTTCCCGGGTTCCGGCGCGAGCAGTTCCGCACCGGTCGGCAACCACTCGACCGAAAGGCCCCGGTGCGCCCGGAACCCGGTCGCCACCCGGCGCACGTCCTCGGAGGTCGGCGCGTGCCGCTCCGGCTGCACGTCGCGGGCCCTGGCCCGGTCGGCGAGCCCCCGGTTGCGCTCGCGCAGCGCGGCGGTCCGCGCGCCCGCGTCGGCGGCGGCCCGGCGGCCCCTCGTCACGGCCGCGTCGACGTCCGCGCGGAACCGGGCGAAGACCTCCGGGACACCGGTCACCGTCGTACCCCCACTCGCGCGGTCAGTTGGTCACGGTCAGCGTGCGGACGACCTGCTCGCACGCCCGGCGGACGCGGTCCTCACCGGACGGCGGCGCCTGGCAGCCCACGCTCACCTGGGCGTCGCGCTGGAACAGCACGTACCAGTCGATCGTCGCGGTACCCGCCCGCTCCCGGTAGTAAACGACATCCTTGCCGCCGAAGCTCCCGGAGGTGTCGAAACCGGACAGGTCCGAGCCCTTGTCGTACTCGGCGCGCAGCTCCCGCTCCGCTCGCGCCCGGTCCGCCGACGAGTCGTAGTCGAGCTTGCGCTCGGTCACCGTGATCACGTCGTCGGGCGACTCCGGGGCCAGCGGCTTGAGGAACACCTGCCGGGTGCCCGCCGCGCCGCCGCTCTGGTCCCAGCCGGGCGGCGCGACGAACCGGTAGTCGTACTGGGCGATGGTCTTGCCCGGCTCGCCGGACGACGTCGTCGGCCCCACCTCGTCGGCGGTGCGCTTGGTCAGCGCGTACGCGACCGACCCGCCGACCACCACGGCCAGGCCGAGGGACACCCCGACGACCAGCGGCGTGCGGCTGCGCGGCCGGGGCGGCGGCGGGGGCGGCTGCTGCGGGAAGTACGGCGGGCGGGGGAAGCCGGCGGGCGGCGACGGGGCACCGGCGGCGATCCGGCGGGTGAGCTTGCGGGTGGCGTCGTCGGTGATCTTCTGCGTCACGCCCTGCTCGGGCAGCGCGCCGGTGCGCATCGGGTCCGCGCTCACCGCGCGCAGCGCGCCCCGGGCGACCACCGTCTCCGGCTGGTCGATGCTGGTCGGCACCACCCCGGTCTGCTCCAGCACCAGCCTGCCGACCAGCGGGATGCGGCTGGAGCCGCCGACCAGGAACACCCCGGCCAGCGCGCGCGGGTCCAGGCCGGCGTCGCGCACCGCGCCGGCCACCAGCGCGGCGGCCCGGGTCAGCGGCGGGCCGATCAGGCGCTCCAAGTCCGCGCGGGTCACGTGGGCGTCCGGGAACGGCGGCGGCATCGGCACGTCGGTGTAGGAGTGCCGGGACAGCGTCTCCTTCGCGCCCCGCACGTCCTGGCGCAGCACCCGGCGCTTGCGCCGCTCGGCCATCCCGCGCCCCTCCACCAGCTCCCGCCACGCCTCCGGGTCGCCCGGCGAGACCAGCGAGCCGACGTGCTCCAGCAGCGCCTGGTCGACGTCCGCGCCGCCGAACGTCGGGTCGCCCTTGGTGGCCAGCACCCGGAACCCGCCGCCCCGCCGGACCACGACGCTCGCGTCGACCGTGCCGCCGCCCAGGTCGAGCACGGCGAGCACCGCGCCCTCCCGGACCGCGTGCGACGCCGAGTGGAACACGGCGGCGGCCACCGGCTCGGGCACCAGCCGCAGCTCCTGGCCCAGCCCCCGGCCGGCCTCGGCCAGCACCCCGGTCCGGATCGCGCCCCAGTCCGCCGGGTGGGTCAGCACCAGCAGGTCGACCGGCACGCCGCCGGCCACGTGCCGGGCCTCGGTCACCACCCGGGTGAGCACCGCGCGCACCACGTCCACGACCTTGAGCACGCTGGTGCCCAGCAGCAGTTCGCCCTCGTCCACCCGGCGCTTCGGGTGCGGCTCGTAGCGGGAGGGGTCCACCGCCGCCTGCCGCTCGGCCTCCTGGCCGACGAACAGCGCGCCGTCCGCCGCCGCGAACACGGCGGAGGGCAGGATCGGCTGGCCGTCGACCACGACGACCTGCGGTTCCCGGCCGTCGACCGAGATGGCCACGCAGGTGCTCGACGTCCCGAAGTCGACCGCCACGCGCAAGCTCATCGGGCATCCCCTCGTCACCGGCTGCCTGGAGGGTATCCGGACCGGCCCGACCGGGCGGCCGGGTCCGGCCACTCGCGCGACGGCGCTCCGACCGCGCGCCGCGTGCCGGGACGGCGCTGGGAAGCGGTGGCGCGACCCGACTGTCACCGTCCACCTGCGGGCCACGCGAACGGGCGGTTCCGGTGTCGCCGTCCGGCGGGCCGCAGGCCGCCCGCGAGACGCATGGACGGTCCTCCGCCGGCCGCCGCCCCCCGTGCGGTGGGCGGGCCGGCCGGACCGTCACCGGAGTGGTTGGTGCAGGTCCCCCGATCGAGCAGAACCCGGTTCAGGGGGTGGTCCGGCACCCGCTGTTCACATAATGGGCTGGATGATGCCCGCAGGCGGGGCGACCTCCGCCCCGCGTCCCGCCGCCCGGGCCGAACGGAGCCGACCATGTCCGCGATCGAGGTGTTACCCGGTCCGCACGCGCTGACCGGTGAACGGGCCCTCCGGCACGCCGCCCGGTGGACCGACGCGCTGCGCGGGGTCGCGTCCGTGCGCGACCTGCCCGTGCCGGACACGCCCGCCGACCGCGAGCTGCGGCTGCTGGCCGGGATGCTCGGCGGTGACCGGCTGCTCGACGCGCCGGTGCCCTTACCGCTGCCCGACACGTCCGCGATCCGCGCCGACGCCGACCGGATGCTGGCCCGCTACGGCCGCGACGGCGACGGCGAGCGGTACGCCCACATCGGCGACGACACCCGGGCCGAGGTGCTCGGCTGGGACCTGCCCGCGCTGGTCGCGGACGCCACGGGCCTGCGGGTCAGCCCCCGGCTGCGGCTGTACTTCGCCCGCGACGACGCGGGCGGCGTCGGCTTCCGGCTCGACTCGCGCCGGTTCGGCGACCTGCGCCTGGTGGTGCCGCTGGACCCGGTGGGCACCACCCTCATCGCCGGCCCCGCCGGCATCCGGGGCTACCGGGGCCCGGTGCTGTTCGACGGCGTGTGCGTCCCCCACGGACGCGCCCCCGGCACCTCCGCCCGCTCGCTCAACATCGGTCTGCGCAGGCTCGGGCCGCAGCGCGCCGCCGACCTCTTCCGAGTGCCCTGCACCACCGCGTAGCCCCGGAGAGCCGACTCCGCCGGTCACCTCCCGCGCACGGCGACCGCGCGCCCCCGGACCGTGACGGCCGCGCCCCGGGAACAGAACGAGCAGGGCCCCGCCGTGGCGGGGCCCTGCGTGCGTCGTGAGCGGTCAGTCCGGCTGGATCCAGGCGACCTGGATGCGCTGCTGGCCGAACTTGCGGGTGACCAGCGTGCCCCGGCCGGGCGGTTGCGGCGACGCCTTGAGGGTGCCGACGATCGCGCCCTCCTCCTTCGAGCCGGAGCCGACCAGGATCGGGGCCGAGATCTCCTTGAGCTTGCCCAGCACCGGGTCGTACATGGCCCGCGACGCGCCACCCATGCGGCGGACCGCGATGATGTGCAGACCGACGTCCTTGGCCTGCGGGATGAACTCGGCCAGCGGCTGGAGCGGGTTCTGCGCGCCCTGCGGGGCGACCAGGTCGTAGTCGTCCACGACGACGAACAGCTCGGGGCCCTTCCACCAGGAGCGGTTCTTGAGCTGCTCCTGGGTGACGTCCGGGCCGGGCAGCCGGCCGGTCATCGAGCCGCGCACGTCCTTGACCATGTCCACGAGCTGCGCCGACGACACGGCGTAGGCCAGCAGGTGGTCGGTGTCGATGAAGCCGAGCATGGTGCGCCGGTAGTCGACCAGCATGATCAGCGCCTCGGACGAGGTGTAGCTGGTCATGATGCCGCGCACGATCGTGCGCAGCAGGTTCGTCTTGCCGGACTCGCCGTCGGCCAGGCACATGAAGTGCGGGTCGGACTCGAAGTCCAGGTAGACCGGCGCGAGCTCGTCCTCGTTGACGCCGACCGGCACCAGCCTGCCCCGGTTGGGGTTGAGCTGCTGGACCTGGCCCATCAGGTCGTTGTGCTGGAGCAGGTCGGGCAGCAGCCGGACCTGCGGGGCGCGCCGGCCGCGCCACGCGGCGGACACCTTGGCGATCATGTCCTGTACGCCGCCCGCGACCGTCTCGGCGTCCGAGGACGCGTCGACGCGCGGCAGGGCGGTGAGGAAGTGCAGCTTCTGCGGCGACAGGCCGCGACCGGGCCGCCCGACCGGGATGTTGACGGCGACCTTGCGGTCCACGTCGGACTCCGACGGGTCGCCGAGCCGCAGCTCGAACCGGGTGCCCAGCAGGTCCTTCATCGCGGGCCGGATCTCCGCCCACCGGTTGGCGGCCACGACCACGTGCACGCCGTAGGACAGGCCCTGCGCGGCCAGCGCCTGGACCTGCGGCTCCAGCGACTCGAACTCCTGCCGGAAGTTCATCCAGCCGTCGACCACCAGGAACGCGTCGCCGAAGTCGTCGTCCCGGATCTCGCCGCGCCGCTTGCGGTTGCGGAACTCGACCATCGAGTCGATGCCCTGCGCGCGGAACCGCAGCTCGCGCTCGGCGATCAGGCCGCTCAGCTCGGCCACCATCCGGCGGGCCTTGTCCACGTCGAGCCGGGACGCGAACCCGCCGACGTGCGGCAGCTTCTCCAGTGACGCGAGCGTGCCGCCGCCGAGGTCGAGGCAGTAGAACTGCACCTCCTCGGCGGTGTGGGTGAGCGCCATCGACGTGATCAGGGTGCGCAGCATCATCGACTTGCCCGACTGCGGGCCGCCGACGATCGCGCCGTGGCCGGCCGCACCGGCGAAGTCCGCCCACAGCAGGTCGCGGCGCTGCTCGAACGGCTTGTCGACCACGCCCAGCGGCACCTGGAGCTTGCCGTTGGAGAAGAAGCCGGGCGAGGTCAGGCCCCGGTCCTCGGTCGGCTGCAACGGCGGGAGCAGGGTGTCCAGCGACGGCGGCTCGTTCAGCGGCGGCAGCCACACCTCGTGCGCCGGGGGACCTTGCCCCACCAGGCGCTCGACGATGACCTCCAGCTCGCTGGGCTCGTTGCTGTCCTCCTTCTGCTTCTCCTGCTTGACCGGCTCGACCGGCTTCACCGGCTCCTTGGGGATCTCGACGTAGTCCGGCACGAAGAAGCGGGGCCGCTTGTCGCTGGACACCACGGCCGAGGGCCCGGCCACCTGGATGCCGGCGGGCCGGTACGGGCCGGACACGTACAGCGCCTTGAACCGGGTCAGCGGCGAGCCCTGCACGCCCAGGTACCCCGAACCCGGGATGGGCGGCAGCTCGTAGGCGTCCGGCACGCCGATCGCGGCCCGCGACTCGGCGGCGGAGAACGTCTTGAGACCGATCCGGTAGGACAGGAACGTGTCCAGGCCGCGCAGCTTGCCCTCCTCCAGGCGCTGCGAGGCCAGCAGCATGTGCATCTGGAGCGACCGGCCGACGCGGCCGATCTGGAGGAAGATGTCGATGAAGTCCGGCTTGGCGGTGAGCATCTCGGAGAACTCGTCGATGCAGATGAACAGCGCGGGCATCGGGTCGAGGTCGGCGCCGTTCTCGCGGGCCTTCTCGTAGTCCCAGACGTTCTTGTAGTTGCCCTTGGCCAGCACCTCCTGGCGGCGGGCCACCTCGCCGGCGATGGCGTCCTTCATCCGGTCGACCAGGGTCAGGTCGCCCGCCAGGTTGGTGATGGTCGCCGCCACGTGCGGGGCCTTGTCCAGGCCGAGGAAGGTCGCGCCGCCCTTGAAGTCGACCAGGATCATGTTGAGCGAGGTCGAGGAGTGCGTGGCCAGCAGGCCCAGCACCAGCGTGCGCAGGAACTCGGACTTGCCGGAACCGGTCGCGCCGATGCACAGGCCGTGCGGGCCCATGCCCTCCATGGCCGCTTCCTTGATGTCCAGCTCGACCTGCTGGCCGAACTCGCCGATGCCGAAGGGCACCCGGTAGCGGTCGCGCACCGGCCGGGGCCGCCACGCCTGCTGGACGTCGAAGGTCATCGGGTCGCCGGGCAGGCCCAGGAACTCGATCAGCGGCGGGTTGTTGGACATCGACAGCGGGTCCTCGTCGCTGCCGCCCGCGTCGACGCCGCCGACCCGGTAGGGCGCGAGCCGCCGGGCCAGCGCCTCGGCCTCGACCACGCTGAGCCAGTCCGGCCCGCCGAACCACTCGACGCCGCTGGCGCTGCGCGCGCCCAGCTTGCCGTCCTCGATCACCAGCCGCAGGCCGCGCCGCGCGGTGAGGTTGCCCAGCGACTCGGACAGGTCCAGCAGCGTGACGCCGACCAGGCCCTCCTCCAGGACGATCTGCTCCTCGCGGGTCACGTCGCCGTCGTCGATGAGGATCACGATGTGCGGCTGGTCGGCGGGCGGCGGCGCGTTGCGGGTGAACCGCTGCCGGTCGCGCAGCAGGTCGTCGAGCATCTGCTCGACCTCGGCCAGCGAGCCGGCCATCATCCGCATCTGGCCGATGCCGTCCACGATGTGCGGGTGCTGCACGTGCGGCAGCCACTTCATCCACTCCCACTGGGCCTTGGTGCGCCCGGTGGTGACGACCGCGATCAGCAGGTCGTCCGGGGAGTGGAAGGTGGCCATCTGCGCCAGCAGCGCGCGGGCCAGGCCGCGCTTCTCCTCGATCCCGCCGAGCAGGCCCACGGCGGCGAAGCCGCGCAGCGCGATGGAGATCGGCAGCTCGGGCACCAGCGAGTGCGCGCGCACGAACCGGCGCAGCGCGAGCGTCGCGATGGGCTCCAGCTCCTCCACCGGACCGGTCTGCGGCGGCACCAGGCGGGTGGCCAGCCGCTGCGAGCCCCGGCCCGCGCGCAGGTGGCAGAAGTCCGGGTCGTTCTGCCGGCGCTCCCACATCCGGCGGGTGGTGGCCAGCGACCACAGCATCTGCGGGTCCGGGTGCACCCACTCGCGCTCGGCGCGCTGCTCGTTGGCCGCCTCGCGGGCCCGGTCGCGCATCTGGCCGAGGTACCGCAGGTAGTCCTTGCGGTCCTCGTTCATCTCGGCCTTCTTCTGGCCCTTGCCGGAGCCCATGCCGCCCGCCATCATGCCGATGGTGGAGATCATCATCATGCCCGGCATGATCATCGCGGCGGGGTTCTTGTTGCTGTAGCTGAACATCAGGACCATCATCCCGATGGACGAGACGATCATGACCGCCGGCATCGCCTTCATCATGACGTTGCCGGGGATGACCCGGGGCACCTCGGGCGGCGGTTCCAGGTGGACCTCGCCACCCGGCGGACGGGGAGCGGCGAGGCGTGCCGTGCGCTTGAACTGCAACGTGCTCACCTGACAGGCACCTCTTCACACTCTCGAACCAACGCACGCGGGGTGCGCCAACCAGTCGCAACCGACACTATGGCGCATCGCCGGAACGGGCGGCGGTGGGTCCGGGAAAATCGCGGTCGGACGTGTTGTGCCGATCCGCCCTGCCGGGACACCCGTTGAGGCCATACTTGGGGCCGCCCGGTGGGCCCCCGAGCAGACGAATAAGGTCGGCACGGCCCACAAGCACACGAGCAACGAGGACTTAGGGGGCGCTGGTGGCGACCGGTACGACGGTGTTCAGCCGGGTCACGGTGGTTGCGCCGCGAACGCGTATCGACGTCGCGCTGCCGGCCGACGTGGCGGTGGCCGACCTGCTGCCGATGCTGCTGGACATGGCCAAGGAGGCCACTCCGGACGGCGGCGTGCGGCACGGCGGCTGGACCTTGGCCAAGCTGGGCGACAGCCCGCTGGACCCCGGCCGCACGCTGGCCTCGCTGGGCGTGGTGGACGGCGAGCTGCTCCAGCTCCGCAAGCGCAACGAGAACCCCCCGCCGCCGCTGTACGACGACGTCGTCGACGCGATCGCGGAGTCCGACCCGGACAGCTTCCGGCCGTGGACCAAGGACACCGCCCGCCGCTACGGCCACATCGCGGGCGCGCTGGCCCTGATCACGGCCGCCGTCGCGGTCCTGCTGTCCGGCCCGCTGGTGGGCGGCAGCGGGCTGTGGCCCGCGATCTGCGCGGGTGCGACGGCGATCGTGGCGCTGGCGGCCGGCGCGGTCATCGCCCGGTCCTACGACGCGACCGGCACCGGCGTGCTGATCGCCGCCGCCGGCGGCCTGCCGATGGCCTACGTGGCGGGCCTGTACACCGTGCCGGGCGAGATCGGCCGGCCGAACCTGCTGCTGGCCAGCGTGCTGGTGCTGATCTTCGCCTCGGCCGCGATCCTGCTCATCGGGCGCGGCATCACGGTCTTCATCGCGGCGGCCACGGCGGGCGCGCTGAGCGGCCTGGCGTTCCTGATCGGGATCTTCGTCGACCACCCGGTGGTCGGCATCGCGGCGGCGACGTCGGCGGTGTCGCTGGCGATGATGTCGGCGCTGCCCCGGCTCACCATCCAGCTCGCGAAGCTGCCGCTGCCGACCGTGCCGGGCAGTGCCGAGGACCTCAAGGAGGACACCGGCTTCCCGGAGTACGCGGTGATCGAGCGGCGCACCGCGAACGCCCACGAGTACCTCACCGGCATGATCATCGGCTGCGGCGGCATCGCGGCGGTGTTCTCGGTCATCGCGGCCGGCGACGGCACGGTCTTCGGCCCGATCCTGGCGGTCGTGGTGGCACTGGTGCTGCTGCTGCGCGGCCGGGCGTACGCCAACGGCGCGCAGGCGGTGGCGCTGCTGGTGTCCGGCATGGTGGCCGGCGCGGGCGTGCTGGTCGGCTGGCTGGTCGAGTCGGACCCCGCGAACCGGCTGCTGTTCGTGTTCGGCACCCTGGTGGTGGTCGGCGCGGGCGCGCTGGTGCTCGGCGTGATCTTCCCCAACCAGAAGTTCTCCCCGGTGCTGCGCCGCACGGTCGACGTGCTGGAGGCCATCCTGATCGCCTCGGTGCTGCCGCTGGCGCTCGCCGTGATGGACCTCTACGTCGCGATGCGCCAGCTGATCCCGGCCTGACCGCCGTGAAGCGCACCGCACGCAGCCTCGCCGCGCTCGCCGCCGCCGCGCTGGTCCTGGTGACCGCGCCCGGCGCGTGGGCCCAGCCGACCTCCGCCGCGCCGACCCGGCCGAACTCGGTGCCGCCGCCGGTCGACCTGGGCAAGTACCTCAAGCCGTTCAAGCCGCCGGCCGAGGACGTCAACTACACGCCCAGCAAGCTCTGCTTCCAGTCCAACACCGGCAACCAGCCGATCCCGAACAAGCCGTGGGGCCAGATGCAGCTGCGCCTGGAGGAGGCGCACCGCTTCGCCACCGGCGCGGGGGTCAAGCTGGCCATCATCGACACCGGCGTCAACGCCGAGCACCCCCGGCTCAAGGGCCGGGTGACCGGCGGCGGCGACTACGTGGAGACCGAGAAGGGCGGCACGTCCGACTGCGACGGCCACGGCACCGAGGTGGCGGGCGTGGCGGCGGCCAGCCGCGACGAGCAGACCGGGTTCATCGGCGCGGCGCCCGAGGCGGAGATCATCGCCTACCGCCAGACCAGCGACCACTTCAAGTTCGACGACCCGGCCAAGGTCGACAGCCGCCCGTCGGCGGGCAAGGTGCGCACCCTGGCGGAGGCGATCGTGGCCGCCGCCACCGCCGGCGCGCAGGTGGTCAACATCTCGCTGACCTCCTGCGAGCAGCCGCACGAGCCCAGCGACCAGGAGCGCGAGCTGCAGGCCGCGATCCACTGGGCGGTCAACGAGAAGGACGTCGTCATCGTGACGGCGGCGGGCAACATGGGCAGCGACGGCAAGGGTTGCAGCGTCCAGAACGACAACCAGAACGTCGACGCGGTCAACGTCGTCGCGTCCCCGCCCTGGTACGCCGAGAACGTGCTGTCGGTGGCGTCGATGGGCCAGACCGGCGCGGTGTCGAACTTCTCGGTGTGGGGCCCGTGGGTCAGCGTGGCCGCGCCGGGCGAGGACATCACCACGCTGGACCCGGCGGGCCAGGGCCTGGCGAACGTGCACGTCGACGAGCGCGGCGCGGCCAGCCGCATCCAGGGCACCAGCTACGCGTCGCCGTACGTGGCGGGCGTGGTCGCCCTGGTGCGCCAGCGCTTCCCGACCCTGACCGCGCGCCAGGTGATGGACCGGGTCAAGGCGACCGCGCAGCACCCCGGCAACCCCGGCGGGCGCGACCACAAGGTCGGCGCGGGCATGATCAACCCGGTGGCCGCGCTGACCGCCGAGCTGCCGTCGGAGACGGGTCAGCGGGCGGACGCCCCGGACCAGCTCATGACCAACCTGGACCCGCTGAACCCACCGGACCACACGCCGCTGATCGTGGCGCTGTCCGGGACGGGCGCGGCGGTGACCCTGCTGCTGCTCACCCTGTTCACCGTGCACACGATCAACCGCAACCGGGCCCGCAGGGCGCCCCCGGTCAAGCGCAGCGTCATCTGACCCGACGAGGACGGGCCGCACCCCGCGCGGGGTGCGGCCCGTGCCGCGTTTCCCGGCGTCCGGTGCGGGCGGTCAGTCCTCGCCGAGCACCTGGGGTGCGGTCTTCTTGGGCTTGCCGAGGATCTCCTCGGTGGAGCCGGACAGGCGGACCTTGGACTTGTGCTCCTTGTCCCCGCCCTGCCCACCACCGGCACCGGCCATGCCGCCCATCATGCCGCCGCCCACCACGCCCCCGGTGGCCGCGCCGGTCGCCGGGCCCCCTCCGCCGGTCGGGGCGGGCCTCGGCGCGGCGTCGGACGGTCGGGGCTCCTGGACCATGGAGGCGCCCCCGGGCGCGAGCTGCGGCTCGGGCGTGGTGCCCGCGGGCACGCTCCCGCCGCCGACCCCTCCCCCCACGCCGGCACCGGGCGTTCCGCCACCGCCGCCGGGCTTGGGCGCCTCACCTGCGCCACCACCGGGCGTTCCCCCGACGGCCGCGCCACCGCCAACGGCACCACCACCGGCCGCACCACCGCCGGCACCCGCCCCACCGGCACCGACGACCGCCGGGCCGGGGGCGCGGGTGTCGACCGGCTTCGGCCCGGTGAACGACCAGTTCTCCTCGGGGTACCGGTGCTCCATCCGGACCTCCGCGAAGTCCGAGGTGCCGGCCACGCCGTCGCACAGCTCCAGGAACGCTTCCAGCACGTCCCGCACGCTCTCGTGCAACTCCTTGGCCGGGTGCTTCAGCTCGTCCAGCGCCTCGACCACCCGCCGGTCGCCGTCCAGCGGCAGCGCCGCCGCGTCCGACACCGCGTCGGCGGCATCGGCGAACACCCGCGCCATGTCCGAGACGATGTCCCGGATGGCGTCGGCGGTCCGGTCCAGCGCGTCGCCCATCGCGTGCATGGCGTCGGACATGTCGTGCCCGGCCAGCCCCACGGACTGCATGTGCGCCACGAAGGAGTCCGCGTCCCGGCCCTGCCAGGCGGAGTCCAGCGCGCCCAGCGGCTTGGTCAGGTCGCGCGTCACGTGCTCGGCGACCAGACCGGCCCGGCGCCACCGCTCCGCCTCGTCGTGCAGGTCGTTCCACGTCCCGACGACCGGCCTGAAGTACTCCTCGACCAGGTCCACCACGCCCAGCCGGCGGCTGATCCCGGACAGGTACTCCAGCTCCGGCCCGACCTCGGCGGCGAGCTGCCGCCCGTCCTCACCCCTCACCGCCGGTCCGCGTTCCGGATCAGGGCGGCGGCCTCGTCCTCCTGGGAGCCGTAGTGCTCCGCCACCGCGTGCAGGTTGCGCGCGGCGGAGGTCAGCACCTCGCACGCCCGGTCGAGCTGCCGGTCGAGCAGCGCCGCCGCGCGGCCGTACGCCTCGGCGCTGCGCAGCACGCGGCCGAGGTCGCCGAAGCTCTGCGGGCGGACGGGCTCGGCCCTCAGGTCGGCGCGGGCGCGGGTCAGCTCCTCGGCCGCCTCGTCCACCCGCTTCGCGTACAGCTCGACCCACCGCGCGTCGACCGCGATCCGGCCGGCGCGCGCCGGGGCGGCAGGTCGTGGCACCTCGTTCACCCGGACACCTCCTCACCCTCGGACGGTGCCCGGGTCGCGGCGGTTCCGCCAGGTGGCGGGCTCAGCCGCCGGACGCCTTCTTCTGCTGGTCCTCCGGCAACTGGCCGAGGTTCTTCGGCACCGGGATGGAGTCCCAGCTGCGCGCCGCATCGGTCCGGTTGAGCTGCGGGCCGTTGGGCAGCAGCCGCAGGATCGACTCCGGGCCCGGCGTGAACTGGTCGCCCAGCCCGAGCGCGCCGCTGACCACCGTGTCCGGGACGCCGTACTTCACGCCCCGCCCGGAGACCAGGTGGATGGGCCCGCTGCGGAAGTCCTGGGTGGAGGTCGCCGAGCGCACCACCGCCGACTTCCCGGACGCCATCATGAACTTGCCGACCACCTCGCCGGTCGCGCCGACCTGGTTGATGTCGACCGCGACCGCGTCGGAGGGCACCGGCAGCGTCGGCGCGATGGTCACCTGGGTGTGCTGGGACCGGTTGTCCGCGGTGACGTTCTCGGCCCGCCAGTTCAGGCACACCACCCGGTTGTTCTGGTTGGGCTCCAGCACGTCCGGGACCTCGGTCGGGTAGTCCAGGAAGTCCAGCGGCTGCGCGGGCTTGCGGGTGTCGATGCGGGCGATGTCGACCCGCTTCGCGTCCGCGCCCTGCGCGTAGGCGGCGCGGATCAGGTCGCCCGCCGCGCGGCTGATCTCCTGCAGGGCGTCCTTGAGGGCCACGTAGAACACCGGGTCGGCACCCGTGCGCACGACCTCGATGACGTCGCCGACCTCCAGCGTCACCCCGTTGAGGTAGGTGACCGGCTCGCCCAGGCCGGGGATCTCCGGCGCGCGCAGCGGCTTGGCCTCGGGGATCGCGTTGAGCAGGCCGGAGCTGATCGCGCGGACCGTCTTGTCGCGCAGGTTCAGCGCGGTCAGCACGTCCGCCTTGGACAGGTCCACCTTGGCCCGCACGGTCGACGTCGAGGTGATCTTCGAGTTCACCGGGGCCTTGTAGATCAGGTACGCCTGCTTGTCGTCGGTGCCGGTGCGGACCAGCAGCGCCTTGGTGCCGTCCAGCAGTTGGCCGCCGCTCATGCCCGCGAGCACCGTGGTCTCGAACTTCCCCTTGGCGGTGGGGTTGTTCAGCGTCTCGTCCAGGTCGAGCGTGTCGCACACCGACCACTCCGGACCGATCCGGTCCTCGACCTTGGCGGGGAGCTGGTCCGGGCCGTCCGGGATGCCGGTCAGCCGGCCCTTGGGCATCTTGGCGAGAGCTTTCTCACTGACCAGCTTCGGCTCGCCGCCCGCCACCTGCGGCCCGGCGTTGGCCAGGCCCGCCTGCGCGTCGCCGCCGCCGACCGCGTTCTGCGCCTTGTCCGGGTTCTGCTGGTTGAGGATCAGCAGCCGCGCGGAGGCCAGGTTCGTCATCGGGATGAGCTGGTCGGGGTCCTTGCGCACCACGTAGACCTGGCCGGTCTCCTTGCTGATGGCGATCTGCGTGTCGCCGTCGATCTTCGGGTCGGGCGAGAAGAAGCCGAACACCAGGAAGCCGATCAGGCCGATCACGCCGAGGATCACGCCCACCGCCGTCGCCCGCGAGTGCGTGCGCATCGGGTCGTGCAGCATCACCGCGTCTCTGCGCACCAGGGCGGACTGCATCCTGCGCAGCACGAAGCGGTAGGCCTGGACCTGTGACTTGGTGGTGGGTGTTGATGCCATTCTCGGCTCGCTGCTCTCCCAGTCGCGGTACGGTCTGCACGATAGCCGGACGGCGGGTGGCGCGTGTGCGGGTTGGTCAGACCCGGGCCGGCGCGCTCGCCGAACGCCGACGGAAAGAGAACCAGATCGGATGTCCGTGACCACCCCACATCCGGGCCCGCCCAACCCCGCCATGGCGCGCGCGCAAGCCGCCGGGGGTGCCGTGCGCGCCGCACTGCTGCGGGCGCGTCGCCGCGCCACCGGGGCCAGCCTCGGTTCGCTCCCGGTCGCCAACCTGGTGGTCCTGGAGGTCGGCGTCGCGGTCGGCCTGGTCCTGCTCGCCATCGGGACGACCGGTGACCGGGTCGCGCCCGCCCTGCTCTACACCGCAGGCGGGATCGTGCTGGTCGCGCTCGTCCTCGCGTTCACCCGGTCGCGGGGCCGGTGGCTGACCCAGTGGATCGGCCTGGTCGTCCGCTACACCCTGCGCGGCCACGCGCGCACCGCCAAGCGGTCCGGTCCGGTGGAGATGAAGCCGCCGTCCGAGGAGGAGACCTCGGTCATCGGCCCGGACGACCCGCGCGTGGCGCTGCTGCGGCTGGCCGTGCCGGACCTGGTGGTGGCCAAGGGCGTGGACCACGAGCGCCGCCCGCTGGGCATGGCCTGGCACCAGGGCGCGTGGACCGCCGTCCTGCTGGTCGACCCCGCACCCGGCCTGATCACCGCCGTGGGCAGCGCCCCGGCGCTGCCGCTGGGCGCGCTCGCGCCGACCCTGGAGGACCGGGGCGTGGTGCTGGACGCGATCTCGGTGATCTGGCACTGCTACCCCGGCAGCGCGGCGCTGCCCGCCAACTCGCCGGCGCTCAACTCGTACCTGGAGGTGCTGGGCCCGCTGCCCGCAGCCGCCCGGCGCACCACGTGGATCGCGGTCCGGCTGGACCCGAAGCGCTGCGCCGCGGCGATCCGGGAGCGCGGCGGCGGCGTCGTCGGCGCGCACCGGGCGCTGATCGGCGCGCTGTCCCGGGTCCGCAACGCGCTGGAGTCGGCGGGCGTGGCCATCCGGCCGCTGGACTCCGACGAGCTGATCCGCGCGGGCATCTCGGCCGCCGAGCTGACCTCGGTGGCGGGCTCCAACAACTCGGTGTCGCTGCGCGAGAAGTGGGCCGGCGTGACGGCGGGCGGCGTGGGGCACGCCTCCTACGCGATCACCGGCTGGCCCGCCAAGGGCATGAGGAACAACCTGAACGCGCTGACCGGCGTCCGGGCGCTGTCCTCCACGCTGTCCATGACGATCTCGCCGAGCAGCGAGCAGGGCCAGGTCGGCCTGCGCGGCCTGGTGCGGGTGTCCGCCCGGACGCCGTCCGAGCTCGACCGCGCGGACGACCGGCTCAAGGCGCTGTCGGACAAGCTCGACATCACGCTCACCCCGTTGAACGGCCTCCAGGTCGCGGGCCTGGCCGCCACCCTGCCGCTGGGAGGTGTCGCGTGACGAACTCGCGCCTGCTCGACACCCGGGGCCAGGGCCGGGGCGTGGCACCGGAGTTCCTGGTCTCGCCGCAACTGCTGGACGTGGTGTCGCCGTCCGGCGACCGGGGCGGCATGGTGCTCGGCTCCGGCCTCAAGGGCGAGCCGCTCACCATCTCCGTGCTGCGGTCCGCGCCGACCCGCATGGTCGTCGTCGGCGGCCTGTACCTGGCCCGGCAGATCGCGTTGCGCGCCATGGCGACCGGGGCGTGGATCACCATCGCCACCGGCCGCCCGCAGGCGTGGCAGCCGGTGGTCCGGGCGGCGGGTGCGGGCCAGGACGGCCGCCCGTCGCCGCTGGTGCAGCTGCGCCGGCTGAGCCCGGTGGAGCTGCCCAGGCCGTCCGAGGACAGCCCGCTGCTGGTCGTGCACGACGGCGGCCACGTGCCACAGGAGCTGTTCCCGCCGCGCTCGCCGTGGCAGACCACCATGTACGTGCTGCCCTACCTGCACCCGCAGGCGGCCACGACCGCGAACACCGCCGACCTCGTGCTGCTCCAGCGGCTGCCGGTCGGCCAGGCCCAGCTGGCGAGCCAGATCTGGCGGCTGCCGCCGCAGATGGCGCACCAGCTCACCACGTTGAAGGACGACCAGGTGATCGCGCTGGGCGCGAACCTGTGGCGGCCCCTGCGCCTGGTGACCACCCCGGGCGAGCAGCAGATCCTGGGTGCCGTGCGCCGCGGCGACTGACCACCCGCACCGCCGTCGACCCGTGCCCCGGACCCCCGGTCCGGGGCACAGTCGTCCCGCCGCCGTCCAGTCACCCTCCGCAGCTAGTCATTCACAGCGCGAATAAATTTCTGTGGAGAGGCCATTCGCCGGATATTGCCGGCGTTTCCTTGCGCCGGTCCCTCGCGGAGAACTAGGAAGTTACCCACCGTGTCCGACCGGTTTCGGGGACGAACCCGGTGGGGCGCACACTCTGCGAGGAGGGGGACCCATGGGAGACGTTCACGCGCCCGGCCCGAGACGCCTGGCCGGCGTCGCGCTGGCCACCGGAACCGCCCTGGTGGTGAGCGCCGCGCTCACCGGCCCGGCGGCCAACGCCCAGGGCGACATCCGGGGGTTCGGTGCCGAGGACTCGGTGCGGGACAGCTACATCGTGGTGCTCAAGGACGTCGGCGCGGCCGACGCGAACGCCGTGGGCGCGTTGAGCGCCAAGTACCAGGCGGACGTCGAGCACACCTACACCAGCGCCCTGCGCGGGTTCTCCGCCACCATGCCCGAGGCGCGGGCCCGCGCGCTCGCCGCCGACCCGGCGGTCGCGTACGTGCAGCAGGACGCCCGGGTCGGGGCGTTCGACACCCAGGCACCCACCCCGTCCTGGGGCCTGGACCGGATCGACCAGGCGGCGCTGCCCCTGGACAACTCCTACACCTACCCGAACGACGGCGAGGGCGTCACCGCCTACGTCATCGACACGGGAATCCGCTTCTCGCACAGCGACTTCGCGGGCCGCGCCACCTCCGGGCGCGACACCGTCGACAACGACAACGACGCCACCGACTGCAACGGCCACGGCACCCACGTCGCCGGCACCGTCGCGGGCACCCGGCACGGCGTGGCGAAGAAGGCGAAGCTGGTCGGCGTCCGGGTGTTGGACTGCGCCGGCTCCGGCACCTACGCCGGGGTCATCGCGGGCATCGACTGGGTGACCGCGAACGCCGTCAAGCCGGCCGTGGCGAACATGTCCCTGGGCGGCGGCGCGGACGCGACCGTGGACCAGGCGGTCCGCAACTCCATCGCGGCGGGCGTGACCTACGGCCTCGCGGCGGGCAACGACAACGGCGCGAACGCGTGCAACGTGTCACCGGCCCGCACCACCGAGGCCATCACGGTCGGCTCCACGACGAACACCGACGGGCGCTCGTCGTTCTCCAACATCGGCACCTGCCTGGACATCTTCGCGCCGGGCTCGAACATCACGTCGTCCTGGTACACCGACGACAACGCCACCAACACGATCAGCGGCACGTCCATGGCGACCCCGCACGTCGTGGGCGCGGCGGCGCTGTACCTGTCGACCAACCCGACCGCGACCCCGCAGCAGGTGCGCGACGCGCTGGTGAACGGCGCGACGAACGGCGTGGTGGGCAACGCGGGCGCCGGCTCGCCGAACAAGCTGCTGCGCGTGGTCGGCGACACCCCGCCCACCGGCTGCCCGGCGAAGACCAACGCGACCGACGTGGCCGTGCCCGACCAGGGCACCGCCACCAGCACCATCGCGGTCACCGGCTGCGCGGGCAAGGCGGGCGCCGCCGCCACGGTCGAGGTGCACCTCAAGCACGGCTACCGGGGCGACCTGTCGGTCGACCTGATCACGCCGAGCGGCGCGGTGCGGCAACTGAAGGTGCAGAGCGGCTCGGACGGCGCGGACAACGTCGACGCCACCTACCCGGTCAACCTCTCGACCGAGAACGCGAACGGCGACTGGAAGCTGAGGGTGCGCGACTGGTACGCCCAGGACACGGGTCTCATCGACACCTGGACCCTCGACCTGTGACCCCCTGATCCGGACGCGGCCCACTCCGCGCCCAGCGGCCCCCACCGGCTTCCCGCAGGTGGGGGCCGCTTCACGCCATCACCCGTTTGATGGACCTGGAACACTGAGGTCAGCGTCGAGCCGAGAGGTGGCAGCCGTGTCCGCAGCACCCGAGCACGGGTACGAGTGGCACCACGAGCCGTACCCGGCGATCGGCCCGCACACCGTCGAGGACTGGCTGGACCTGCCACCCACGGCGGACGGTTCGCGCATCGAGCTGATCCTGGGGTACCCGCACGTGACGCCGCCGCCATCCGGTAAGCACCGGTTCGCCATGACCCGCCTCATCCGACCGGTGGAGGACGCGCTCACCGAGGCTGCCCGAGCGGACCTGTACGCGGTCTGCGAGGTGAACGTCGAGATCCCCACCGCCTTCCGCACCGCGCTGGTCCCGGACGTCGTGATCCTGAACCGACCGCCCACCGAGGTGAGCTTCCCGGCGGGGGACCTGGCACTCGCCGTGGAGATCTGGTCGCCGGGCAACACGCTCGCCGAGCGGGAGTTCAAGGTGCGCGGCTACGCGGGCGCGGGCGTGCCGTTCTTCTGGGCCGTCGACCAGCCGAGCGAACTCAGCGAACTGAAGCTCACCGCGTACCGGCTCGACAACGGCAAGTACGTCGAGGAGAACGTCCTGAAGCCCGGCGACGAAACCACCATCACCGCCGCACCCGTCCCGGTCACGCTCGACGCGGCACGGCTGGTGATCTAGGCGGGCGTCCGGCACTGGGCCTTGTCCGCGCACGCCCGCAGCGCCTCCAGCACGCGCGGCCACGTGCAGTTCGGCTCGGTCTCGCGGTTGTGGGACGCGATGCGCCGGCGCAGGTCGTGGTCGGCTGCGAGCTTCACCACACCGCCCACCAGGTCGTCGGTCACCACGCCTTCGACGCCGTCGCGCACGAAGTCCGTCACGCCCGTCCCCGGTCGGGCCACCACCGGCACGCCGGCGGTCCGGGCTTCCAGGGTCGCCAGGCCGAACGCCTCGGCCACGGTCGGGTTCACGAACACGTCCGCCCCGGCCAGCAGGCGCGAGATGCCGGCCCGGTCCAGCCGGCCCGGCAGCGACACCCAGTCCATGCCGTGCCGCCGCAGGTAGCGCCGCATCGGCGCCATCTCCGGGCCGTCGCCCGCGATGGTCGCCCGCAGGTTCCCCACCTGCTCCTGGGCCTCCCGCAGCACTTCCAGCAACCTCATCGGGTGCTTGCGCGACGCCAGCCGGCCCACCGACACGACGTGCACCGAGTCGTCCGACCGCCGTTCGCCGCCGCCGCGCCACTGCGCGGGCTTGATGCCGTTGGGCACCACCGACACCTCGACGCCCGGCAGCGCCTCGCGCATCCGGTCCGCCGCCGCCGTGCTCACCGCGCCCAGCACGAGCGGGGTGCGGGTCCAGCCGCCCACGCGGTCCAGCCAGCGGTACGCCCGCCGCACCGACGGGTCCCACATGCTGTGCACCACGGCGACCGTCGGCAGCCCCAACCGCAGCGCCGAGCGGATGCCCGACCACGCGAACGGTGAGATCGCGCCCACATGCGCGTATACGACGTCCGGCCGCACTTCGGTGAGGATTCGATCAATGTGCTTGCCCGCGCGCGGGTGCACTGGCAGGTTCCACGGCAAGCGCATGGCGACCCGGTGCACCTGGTACCCGGGTGGCCGTTCGGCCAGCCGGGTGGCGGTCACGACGTGCACCTGCTCGCCGGCCTCGCGCTGCGCGTCGGCGAGGCCGGCGACCTGCACCTCGATCCCGCCCAGTCGCGGGAGGAAGCAGTCGGTGACGTGGATGATCGACACATGGACTCCCGTCAAGCCGCCGAACAGACCAACTGACACTCTTGCACCTGTGAGCCGTACCTGCGTGTTCTTCCACGCCCACCCAGACGACGAAGCCCTGCTGACCGGCGGCACCATGGCCCGCCTCGCCGCCGAGGGGCACCGGGTCGTGCTCGTCGTGGCCACCGCGGGCGAGCGCGGGCTGGCGTCGGACCGGCACGACCTGGGCTCGGTCAGGACACGGGAGGCCCACGTCTCGGCGAAAGCCCTGGGCTGCTCACGTGTCGAGTTTCTCGGCTACGAGGACTCCGGCCTGGACGGTTCGACAGGATTCGCCCAAGCGGACGTGTCGGAAGCGGCCGGACGCCTCGCGGAGCTGCTCCACGAGGAGAAGGCCGACCTGCTCACGACGTACGACCCGACCGGAGGATACGGGCACCCCGACCACGTCCAGGTGCACCGGGTCGGCGCGCTGGCCGCCGAGCTGGCAGGCACACTGAGGGTGTGGGAGGCGACGGTCGACCGGACTCTGCTGCTGCGCGGGCTGCGCCTGGCGCGGCTGGTGCGCCGGTTCGACCTGACTCCGTTCAAGTCGGCGTACACGCCGCGCGAGGAGATCACCCACAAGGTCAACGTACGCCGCTACCTGGACCAGAAGCGGGCCGCGCTGGCCGCGCACGCGACGCAGACCACGGGCGGCGAGGACCCGCGCACCCTGACGGCGCTGCTGAGCCTGCCGAAGCCGTTGTTCCGACTGGTGATGGGCACGGAGTGGTACGTCGAGCGCAAACGCTTGCGAGCCCAGTGACCGCCGTCGCCGACAAGCCGGTCCGCCCGGCCACTCCCCGCTGGCGCACCTGGCTGCGGCTGGGTGCCTCGGTCGCGTCGCTGGCCCTGGCGGTCTGGCTGGTGGTGGCCGTCGTGCCGACCGTGGCCGGTGTGGACTGGGCCTCGATCGGCGACCGGATGTCCGACGTCGGCCCGTTCGCCCTGCTCGGCCTGACCGCGCTGTGGCTGGCGGGCCTGTGGGCCTACACCTACGTGCTCACCGGCTCGATGCCCGGCCTGCGCAACACCCAGGCGTTCAGCCTCAACGCGGCGGGCAGCGCGGTCAGCAACCTGCTCCCGTTCGGCGGCGCGGCCGGCGTGGCGGTGACCGCGATGATGGCGGCGAGCTGGGGGCACTCGGCGCGCGCGATCGCGTCGTCGACCATCGTCAGCGGGCTGTGGAACGCGCTGGGCCGGGTCGCCCTGCCGCTGGTGGCCCTGGCGATCCAGGGCGCGGCGGTGTTCGGCCAGGGCGTCCTGGCGGCCACGCTGGGCACCGCGGCGGCCCTCACGGCGGTGGTGATCGCCCTGACGCGCCTGCGGTGGCTCAGCGGCGTGCTGAGGGGCCGTGCGCGGCGGTTCGTGGTGCGGTTGCGGCGGCAGAACGCGACGGTCGTCCGCGACGGCTGGTCGAGGATGACCCTGGGCCTGGTCGCCTACCTGGCGCTCCAGGCGCTGCTGCTGTGGTGCTGCCTGGCGGTGACCGGCACCGAGCTGTCGCTGCCCGCGCTGATCGCGGCGTTCGCGGTGAGCCGGCTGCTGACGCTCGCGGTGGTCACGCCGGGCGGGTTCGGGGTGAGCGAGAACGGCACGATCGCCCTGCTGGTCGCCCTGGGCACGCCCGCCGCGCCGGCCGTGGCCGGGGTGCTGCTGTTCGCCGTGTTCACGTTCCTGGCGGAGATCCCGCTGGGCGGCGCGGCCTGGCTCAACTGGTCGGTCCGCCGGGCCCGCGCCTCCTGAACGCCCGCGATCCCCACCCCCGGCCTGGTCACAGCGCGGGCCTGGTCACGGCGCGCGGAGCCGGTCCGGCGGCTCAGCCGGCCGGTGCCACCCGCACGTTCCGGGTGACCAGGGCGCGTTCCGCGAGCCGGTCGTCCGCCGGGTAGTCGACCCGCACCAGCGACAGGCCGTGCGGCGGGGCGACCGTCACCTCGCTCGACCGCGCCGTGAGCGACAGCAGCGACGCCGGCCACGTCACCGGCTTGCGGCCCTCGCCGACCGCCAGCAGCGCGCCGACCAGGCTGCGCACCATGGAGTGGCAGAACGCGTCGGCCGACACGGACGCGGTCAGCACCTCGCCCGAGCGCTCCCACGACAGCCGCTGGAGCTCGCGGATCGTCGTCGCACCCTCGCGCCGCTTGCAGAACGCGCAGAAGTCCTTCTCCCCCAGCAACAACGCCGAGGCCGCGTTGAGCGCGTCCAAGTCCAGCGGGCGCGGCCAGGCCAGGGTGTCCAGGCGCCGCAACGGGTGCGCGCCGGACGGGGCGTCGGTCACCCGGTACTCGTAGTGCCGCCGCAGCGCCGCGAACCGGGCGTCGAACTCCGGTGGCACCACCCGGGCGGAGAACACCCGGACGTCGGCGGGCAGCGCGCGGGCCAGCCGCCGGGGCAGCCCGGCGACGTCCACGCCCGCCGGCAGGTCGGCGTGCGCGACCTGGCCGGACGCGTGCACCCCGGCGTCCGTGCGGCCCGCCACGGTCAGGCCGACGTCCTCGCGCAGCACCGTGGACATCGTGTCCTCCAGCACCCCGCACACCGTGCGCCGCCCCGGCTGCCGCGCCCAGCCGGAGAACCCGGTGCCGTCGTAAGCCAGGTCCAGGCGCACACGAACGAGCCCGTCGCCCCCAGCGGGGACGACGGGCTCGTCGGCGGACGGGTCCGTCAGGACTCGTCCTTCTTGCCCTCGGCCTTCGGCGCGTCCTCGGACGCGTCGGCGGCGGTCTCCTCGGAGGTCTCGGCGTCGGTCGCCTCGGTGGCGGCCTCGTCCTTCACCTCGTCGTCCTTGACCTCGTCGGCCTCGGTGGCCTTGGGAGCCTGGTCCTTGGCGAACTTGGTCTTGCGGGCGCGCTCCGCCTCAGAGGTGACGGTCTGCTCCTGCACCAGCTCGATCACGGCCATCGGGGCGTTGTCGCCCTTGCGCGCCAGCGTCTTGGTGATGCGGGTGTAGCCGCCCGGGCGGTCCGCGAACTGCGGGCCGATCTCGGCGAACAGCTTGTGCACGATGTCCTTGTCGCGGATGACCTTGAGGATCTCGCGACGGTTGTGCAGGTCGCCGACCTTCGCCTTGCTGATCAGCTTCTCGGCGTAGGGGCGCAGGCGCTTGGCCTTGGCCTCCGTGGTCGTGATCCGGCCGTGCGTGAACAGCGACGTGGCCAGGTTGGCCAGCATCAACCGCTCGTGGGCCGGAGAGCCCCCGAGACGGGGTCCCTTGGTGGGGGTTGGCATCGTATTGCTCCTCGGATTACTTGCTGATCCTCTGCTCCGGCCCGGCCGCGTGCGGCCTCAGAGCTGCTCGGTCTCCGCGTAGTCCTGGCCGTCGTCGTGGCTGTCCACGGTCGTGTCCGCACCCCAGCCCTCGGCGGGGTAGTCGGACGCGGCGGCCGAGGGGTCGAACCCAGGGGGGGAGTCCTTCAGCGCGAGGCCGAGGCCGACGAGCTTCATCTTGACCTCGTCGATCGACTTCGCACCGAAGTTGCGGATGTCCAGCAGGTCCGCCTCGCTGCGCGAGACCAGCTCGCCCACCGTGTGGATGCCCTCGCGCTTGAGGCAGTTGTAGGACCGGACGGTGAGGTCCAGGTCCTCGATCGGCATCGCGAACGCCGCGATGGTGTCGGCCTCGGCGGGCGACGGTCCGATCTCGATGCCCTCGGCGTCGACGTTGAGCTCGCGCGCGAGGCCGAACAGCTCCACCAGGGTCTTGCCCGCCGACGCGACGGCGTCGCGCGGCGTGATGGAGGGCTTGGTCTCGACGTCGAGGATCAGCTTGTCGAAGTCGGTCCGCTGCTCGACACGGGTGGCCTCGACCTTGTAGGTCACCTTCATGACGGGCGAGTAGATCGAGTCGACGGGGATGCGGCCGATCTCGGCACCGGCCTGCTTGTTCTGCACGGCGGGGACGTAACCGCGACCGCGCTCGACCACGAGCTCGATCTCCAGCTTGCCCTTGCCGTTCAGGGTGGCGATGTGCAGGTCGGGGTTGTGCACGGTGACACCGGCCGGGGGCACGATGTCGCCTGCGGTCACCGCACCGGGCCCCTGCTTGCGCAGGTACATGGTCACCGGCTCGTCCTCCTCGGAGCTGACGACCAGCTCCTTGAGGTTGAGGATGATGTCGGTGACGTCCTCCTTCACACCGGGCACGGTCGTGAACTCGTGCAGCACGCCGTCGATGCGGATGCTCGTCACGGCCGCGCCGGGGATGGACGACAGCAGGGTGCGGCGGATGGAGTTGCCGAGGGTGTAGCCGAAGCCCGGCTCCAGCGGCTCGATGACGAACCGGGAACGGGTCTCGTTGACCGCTTCCTCGCTGAGCGAGGGGCGCTGGGAAATCAGCACTGGGTTCTTCCTCTCTCAAACCCGACGACCGCTATTTGACGCCGGGAGTGCCGGTCGCGGAGACCGGCGAACGCGTGCGGCACACCATTCCGTGCCGTCGCGGGACCCGACTGGAGGGCGGCCCGTGCGGGCCGCCCTCCAGGAGGATCACTTCGAGTAGAGCTCGACGATGAGCTGCTCGGTGACGGGCGTGTCGATCTGCGCCCGCTCCGGGAGCTGGTGCACCAGGACGCGCAGGTTGGACTGCACGACCTGGAGCCACGCCGGGATCGGCCGGTCGCCGAACGACGCCCGCGCGGCCTCGAAGGGCAGCGTGGGCAGCGACTTCGGCTTCACGTCGATGATGTCGAACTTCGACACCCGGAAGCTCGGGATGTTGACCTTGTGGCCGTTCACGATGAAGTGACCGTGGCTGACCAGCTGGCGGGCCTGGCGGCGGGTCCGCGCGAGGCCCGCGCGGTACACCACGTTGTCCAGCCGCGACTCCAGGATCTGGAGCAGGTTCTCACCGGTCTTGCCGGTGCGGCGGACCGCTTCGTCGTAGTAGCGGCGGAACTGCTTCTCCAGCACGCCGTACGTGTAGCGGGCCTTCTGCTTCTCCTGGAGCTGGGCCAGGTACTCGGTCTCCTTGATCCGACCGCGGCCGTGCTGGCCGGGCGGGTAGGGACGGCGCTCGAACGCCTGGTCCCCACCGACGAGGTCGACCTTGAGCCGGCGCGAGATACGGGTAGCCGGTCCGGTGTAGCGAGCCATGAGTTCTTACTCCTCCCCGTGCCTCAGACCCGGCGCCGCTTGGGCGGGCGGCAGCCGTTGTGGGGCTGCGGGGTCACGTCCTGGATGGTGCCGACCTCGAGGCCGGCGGCCTGCAGCGAACGGATCGCGGTCTCGCGGCCGGAGCCGGGACCCTTCACGAACACGTCCACCTTGCGCATACCGTGCTCGGCGGCCTTGCGGGCGGCGTTCTCGGCGGCCATCTGCGCCGCGAACGGCGTCGACTTGCGCGAGCCCTTGAAGCCCACGTGGCCGGCGGACGCCCAGCTGATCACGTTGCCCAGCGGGTCCGTGATGGACACGATGGTGTTGTTGAACGTGCTCTTGATGTGCGCCTGGCCGTGCGAGACGTTCTTCTTCTCCTTGCGCCGGACCTTCTTGACCCCGGCGCCCGTGCGGGACTTGGGTGGCATCTCTGGGTGATCTCCTACTTAAGTCTGCGAGGTCTTACTTCTTGCCGGCCTTCTTCTTGCCCGCCACGGTCTTCTTCGGACCCTTACGAGTGCGCGCGTTCGTCTTGGTGCGCTGCCCGCGGACGGGCAGGTTGCGACGGTGGCGCAGACCCTCGTAGCAGCCGATTTCCATCTTGCGGCGGATGTCGGCCTGAACCTCGCGGCGGAGGTCACCCTCGACCTTGAAGTTGTTCTCGATGTAGTCCCGCAACTTAGCCAGGTCTTCGTCACCCAGGTCCTTGACACGGAGGTCAGGGGAGATCTCGGTGGCGGTCAGCAGCTCCTTCGAGCGCGTGCGACCAATGCCGAAGATGTAGGTGAGCGCGATCTCCATCCGCTTCTCGCGGGGGAGGTCGACGCCAGCGAGTCGTGCCATACGGCGCTTGCTCCTGTCGGTTCGCTCCAGGTCTGCTCCTCGCCCGGTCCCGGGACTGACTCGCTGTGTCAGTTCCGGCCGCTCTCGCGGTCGGCGTCCCGGCCCCGGCCTGGAGTCCGGGGGTGTGCCCGCGCGCGGCGGTGCGCGCGTGGGCAGGTGCGAAGAGGCTTGCTGTTGTCGCGTCGGTTGAGGACCGCGACCCAGTGCTCGGTGCTGATCAGCCCTGGCGCTGCTTGTGGCGCAGGTTCTCGCAGATCACCATGACCCGGCCGTGACGGCGGATCACCTTGCACTTGTCGCAGATCTTCTTGACGCTCGGCTGGACCTTCACGCCTGAGCTCTCCTGCTGCTAGCCAGGTGTCCCCGAGGCATCGTGAACACCGTGGAGGTCACTTGTAGCGGTAGACGATGCGCCCGCGGGACAGGTCGTAGGGCGAGAGCTCCACGACAACCCGGTCCTCAGGGAGGATGCGGATGTAGTGCTGACGCATCTTGCCGCTGATGTGTGCCAGGACCTTGTGCCCGTTCTCCAACTCGACGCGGAACATCGCGTTGGGGAGCGGCTCGACTACGCGGCCCTCGACCTCAATGGCCCCGTCCTTCTTGCCCATGTCCTCCGCGTTTCGTGACGGTGGGTACTGCTCCTTGGGTGCGGGCACGCGCGACCCCGACTCCTTCAAGGCCCTTGCGAACCCTGCCGGCCGTGACTGGACCGTCACAGGCATGGCGGAACCGGCGCTACGTGTGCGCCACCCGTCCATAGTACGCGCGTCGGCAGGCAACCCCAAATCGGCCCTGTTCGGGGCTTGGTCTCGTGCGGGTGAGTGGTGGGGTGTGCTGGCCGTGCGTGACGTCTGAGCTGGTCAGAGGCTTGACGCGGGAAGTTCGGGTGTGAGGTCGGGGTTCGCCGGCATCGTCAGGGCAGGACGACGAGCAGGAGACCCCAGAGGAGGAGCCACGCCCACCAGGGGTGCAGGGCCGTGCCCAGCGCGGTGCTGAGGATCGCCCAGACGAGGACGTTGAGCGAGAAGACCGCCAGGAAGAGCGCGTACCGCTTCCGCTTCGACCGCCTGGGCGGCGCGTCCGGCACGTCGTCCCGGGGCAGGTCGGCGGTGAGGGCCGCCAGCTCGGCGTAGCTGTCGGCGGACGCGACGAGGTGGATGCGCTGCTCGTACTCGGCCTCGGTCAGCCGACCCTCCGCCCGCGCCCGGGTCAGCTCCCGGGCGGTCAGGGTGCGGTCGTTGCGCTGGAAGTCGGTCACCTGACCCCGGTCACCCGTCCCGTCCCATCGCCAGCCACACCACGCCCAGCACCGAGCCGGTCGGCAGCGCCACCCACAGGAACCACGGGTGCACGAAACCGTCGCCGCCGAGCAGGCTCACCAGCACCCACAGCGCGAAGTTCAGCGCGCTCACGCTCAGCCAGATCGTGGTGAGCACCTTCATGGCGGTCCGACCGCCACCGCGCTTGGGCGCGACGGGCAGCGGGGGCGGCTGCCGGACGGCGGTGCTCTGGGTGAGCGCCGTCTGCGGCAGGTCGGCGGTCAGCACCGCCAGCTCACCCCGGGTCTTGGCCTGCCAGGCGCGGGACACCCGGAGGTCGAACTCCGCCAGGTCGAGGCTCCCGTCCGCGTGGGCCCGGTGCAGCCACTGCTGCACCAGCTCGCGTTCGGCGTCGGAGGCCCGCATGTCCTCGGGCCGCACAGGCTGCGTCACGCCACCCATGGTGGCGCGATCACCCCCCGACAAGAAGGGGGCTAGCCCCACGCTTGCCCGTGGTGCCACCCCGACGTCAGTCCTCCGGCGCGGTGAGCACCCACGGACCGTCGTCCGTGATCGCCACGCTGTGCTCCCAGTGCGCCGCGCGCGAGCCGTCCGCCGTGATGACGGTCCAGCCGTCGTCCAGCTCCACGGTCCGCTCGCTGCCCAGGGTGAGCATGGGCTCGATGGCGATCGCCATGCCGGCCTTGAGCCGGGGGCCCTTGCCGGGCTTGCCGTAGTTCGGCAGGAACGGGTCCATGTGCATCTTGGTGCCGATGCCGTGGCCGCCGTAGCCGTCGACGATCCCGTACTCCACGCCGTCGCGCTCGCCCGCCAGGATGGTGGCCGACTCGATGGCGAAGGAGATGTCGCCGAGCCGCCCGCCGGGCAGCGCCGCCTCGATCCCCGCCAGCATCGACGCCCGGGTCGCGTCGGACAGCCTGGTCTCGGCCTCGGTCACCGCGCCCACCGCGAGGGTGACGGCGGAGTCGCCGTGCCAGCCCTCCAGGATCGCGCCGCAGTCGATCGAGATCAGGTCGCCCTCGCCGAGCACCTGGGTCTTGCTGGGGATGCCGTGCACGACCTGCTCGTTGACGCTCGCGCAGATGCTCGCCGGGAACCCGTGGTAGCCCTTGAAGCTCGGCACGGCACCGGCGTCGCGGATGCTCTGCTCCGCCAGCTCGTCCAGCTCGCCGGTGCTCACGCCGACCTTGGCGTGCTCGGCGAGCAGCGCCAAGGTCCGCGCGACGACCAGGCCGGCGGCCCTCATGGCCTCCAGCTGGCCCCGGCTCTTGATCTCGATCATGCGGTCCTGACCACCGGGCAACGCGTTGCGCAGAGCATCGAGCAGTCCGTTCACTCGCCCGCGCGCAGCGCCTTGAGCGCGCGCTCGGTGATCTCCTCGACCGAGCCGACGGCGTCGATCGTCAGGAGGATGTCCCGGTAGTAGTCCAGCAGCGGGGCGGTCTCCGACCGGTAGACCTGCTGCCGGTGGCGGATGACGTCCTCCTTGTCGTCCTCCCGGCCGCGCGCGAGCAGCCGCGCCACGACGACGTCCTCGGGCACGTCGAGTTCGAGGACGGCGTCCAGGCGCTGGTCGGTGCGCGTCAGGAGGTCGGTGAGCACGTCGGCCTGGGCCGTGGTGCGGGGGAACCCGTCGAGGAGGAAACCGTTGCCGGTGTCCGCCTCGGCGAGGCGCTCCCGCACCATGTCGATGGTGACCGAGTCGGGCACCAGCTGACCTTCGTCCAGGTACTTCTTCACCTGCCGGCCGAGTTCGGTCTGCCCGCTGATGTGGGCGCGGAAGAGGTCCCCGGTGGAGATGTGCGGCACGCCGAGCTGGGTGCTCAGCACCTGGGCCTGCGTGCCCTTGCCCGCTCCGGGCGGGCCGACGAGAACGAGTCGCACTAGCGGAGGAACCCTTCGTAATTGCGCTGCATGAGCTGGCTCTCGATCTGCTTCACAGTGTCGAGGCCGACGCCGACCATGATCAGCACCGCCGTGCCGCCGAACGGGAAGTTCTGGTTCTGACCCTGGTCGGTGATGTCCAGGAAGAAGTTCGGCAGGATGGCGACGATGCCCAGGTAGATCGAGCCAGGCAGCGTGATCCGCCCCAGGACGAAGCGGAGGTACTCGGCGGTGGGTCGACCCGGTCGGATACCCGGGATGAACCCACCGAACTTCTTCATCTCGTCCGCGCGCTCGTCCGGGTTGAACGTGATGCCGACGTAGAAGTAGGTGAAGAAGACGATCAGGAGGAAGTACAGCGCGATGTGCACCGGGCTGGACTGGGTCACCAGGTGGGTTGCGACGAAGGTCGCGAACCAGCCGGGCGCCGACCCGTCGGTCGAGGCGGTCAGCCGCGAGATCAGGTCGGGCAGGTAGAGCAGCGACGAGGCGAAGATGACCGGGATGACACCGGCCTGGTTCACCTTGAGCGGCAGGTAGGTCGAGGTGCCGCCGTACATCCGGCGGCCGATCATGCGCTTCGCGTACTGCACCGGGATGCGGCGCTGGGCCTGCTCGACGTAGATGACGCTGGCGATGATGAGCAGCGCCGCGAGGCACACCAGGAAGAAGGTCAGGCCGCCCCGGCTCCAGATGATCTGGCCCTCGGCCGGGATGCGCGCCGCGATGCCGGTGAAGATCAGCAGCGACATGCCGTTGCCGATCCCCTTCTCGGTGATGATCTCACCGAGCCACATGATCACGCTGGTGCCGGCGGTCATGACGACGACCAGGACGACCAGGTTCCACACGCTCTGGTCCGGGATGACCGGGACCTCGCAGTTGGCGAACAGCTGGCCGCGCACGGCGAGCGCGATGATGCCCGTCGACTGGAGGACCGCGAGCGCGATGGTCAGGTAGCGGGTGTACTGGGTCAGCTTGCCCTGACCCGCCTGACCTTCCTTCTTGAGCTGCTCGAACCGGGGGATGACCACGGTGAGGAGCTGGACGATGATGCTCGCGGTGATGTAGGGCATGATGCCCAGCGCGAAGATCGACAGGTTGAGGAGCGCGCCGCCGCTGAACAGGTTGATCAGCGAGTAGATGCCCTGCTGGTCGACCGAGTCGATGCATTGGCGGACGTTTTTGAAGGAGACGCCCGGCGCGGGCATGGTCGCGCCCAACCGGTACACCACGACGATCCCCAGCGTGAAGAGGATCTTCTTCCGTAGGTCCGGCGTCGCGAGAGCCGAGCGGAATGCGCCGAGCACGCGAACCTCCATCAGCGTTGCCGCCCCGCCTGGGTCGGCATCCTGCGGTACCGGCTGTGTTGCCGGCACAGTCTTGCGTCTGCCTGGCTTGCGCCTGTCGAGCTGTGCGCTTGCCTGACTTGCGTCTGTCTAGCGCCTGTCCTCGCCCTCGTCCACCGGGCCGGCTCCGACCGGCGGCCGTGGCTGCACGGTGTCGCCGGTGGTTGCCGGTGGTGGCGGACGCGACGGGGTAGCCGCGACCGACCCGGAGGACATCCGGGTTCAGCCCGCGACTTTAACAGCCGCGAGGCAGATCGCCGTAGCCAGTCGTCCTTCACACTTCGTACCTGATCGACTACGCCTGTCCGCAAGCCCCCGAACGGATCAAGTTCCGCTGGTTGCGCCGGCTGCGAGCGGGGCCGCCATCCTCACCAGCAGCGCGCCCCTCCCCTGGGTCAGTCGGTGCTTGGCGCTGGGTGTCGGGTCGGTCGCCGGATGATCACCTTGGGTGTCGCGAAGGGTGCGTCTACCGGCGTTTTCGCAGCCAGGTGGGCGGGTTGTGCGGTGGGAGGCGGGGCTGCGGGTGGGTGGGTGCGGGGTCCGCGAACTGCGGGATGGCCGTCGTGAAGATCAACGGGGCTGTGGGGGTGCTGATCGCGGTGGGGAACCGGGTGTGTGGTCAGTGGCCCTGATGAGGTGGTGTTCGGCGGTATGTGGCCGGTGTGTAGGTGTGAAGAAGATGCGCGCGGTTGGGTGAGCGCGGGGGGGGTGATGCCCGGTCTTGGGCGTGGGGCGGGTGCACGGGGTGCGGGTGCACGAGGGGGTTCCGCCCTGCGCGAACGGGTCTCGTATGGGGGGACTTGAAAGAGTCCTCGCCGGACGGGCGAGCCGCCAAGGATGACGGAAGTGCGTGGGTCGTCGTGTCATCCCCGTGTGGCCCGGTCGGAGACAACCACCCTTGAGTGGGGTGTGCAAGCGAAGGGCGTGCTTGCACACCCCACTCAAGC